>NZ_JAJFDF010000005.1:0-395531 GCF_020708595.1 Pseudomonas sp. 203-8
TGATAATCTTGCGATCACCAGTCTTACATCACAAGCACCCACACGAATTGCTTGATTCGACTTGTTAAAGAGCAGTTGGTCAAGGCTTTCGTCTCAACCGAGGCCGCGCATTCTACAGCAACCTCTCGTTCCGTCAAGCGTTATTTTCGAAAATTTTCTTTTCTACTCAACCGCTTGCGCCGACCTTCAAACCATCTTCCGATCAGCGGGAGGCGCATTCTACAGCGTTCAAATTCGCTGTCAAGCACCTCGATGAAGCTTCGTTTCGAGCCCCTTTCGGGACCGAACCGCTGCGGCGAACAACCTGCCGGAGCGCTTCACCACCCCCGGGAGAGAATCCGTAAATACTTGATTTTCAAGCATTTACTCTTCGTCGTCGCCGGGAGTGGTGCGCATTATAGGGAGATAGAAACTGGCGTCAACACTTATTTGAAACTTTTTAACCCAAAGGTCAGGAAGCCCAGAGGACGCTCCATTCCTCCTTTATAGGCTGGCTTGCCCCGCCCTCTCCTTCTGTTGCCTCATATAAGGAATGCGAGCCACGGCTCCGCCGCTTTCGACGAGTGTTCCATGCGCCTCATACATACCTCCGACTGGCACCTGGGTCAGACCCTGCACGGCCAGGACCGCGATCATGAACACGCGCGCTTCCTCGACTGGCTGCTGCGCCAGCTGGAAGAGCAGCGCGCCGATGTCCTGCTGATCGCGGGCGATATCTTCGACACGATCAATCCACCGCTCAAAGCCCAGGAGCGCCTCTACGACTTCATCGTCAGCGCCCATCGGCGGCTGCCGCGGCTGGAGATCGTGATGATCGCAGGCAACCACGACTCCGGCGCGCGCATCGAACTGCCCGCTCCGCTGATGAAACGACTGAACGCCCATGCCATTGGCCGGATCGGCTGGATAGACGAAAGCCTCGATAGCGATCGCCTGCTGCTGCCCCTGCACGACGCGGATGGCCAGGTCGCCGCCTGGTGCCTGGCCCTGCCCTTCCTGCGTCCCGCCGAAGTCACCGGAGGCGGGCTCGGCGACGATTACCTGGCCGGTATCCGCCAGGTGCACGAACGCCTGGTTGCCGCCGCGCAAGCCCGTCGCACGCCGGGACAGGCACTGGTCGCCGTCAGCCACGCACACATGGCCGGCGGCTCGGTTTCCGAAGACTCCGAGCGAAACCTGATCATCGGCAACGTCGAAGCGCTGCCCGCCAGCCTGTTTCCGGAGCAGATCGCCTACGTAGCCCTCGGTCATCTGCACAAGCCACAGAAAGTCGCCGGACAGGAGCGCATTCGCTATAGCGGCTCGCCGCTGCCGCTGTCCTTCGCCGAAGTGAACTATCGCCACCAGGTCCTCCTCGTCACCCTGGAAGGTGAGCGCCTGAAGGATGTACAGAGTCTCCCGGTGCCACGCGCGGTGGAACTGTTGCGCATCGGCCCCGCGCCTCTTGGCGAGGTGCTCGATCGAATCGGCGAACTGGCCGAGGCCGACCTGCTGAACGAACAGCGGCCCTGGCTGGAGGTCCGCGTCATGCTGGATCAGCCGCAACCAGACCTGCGCCAGCAGGTCGAGAGCGCCCTGCTGGGCAAGGCTTGCCGTCTGGTGCGCATCGCCAGCGAGTACCAGCGCCGCGACGAAGAGCAGGCGCCGCTGCTCGGGCTCGACCAACTCAACCCCCAGGAACTGTTCAGCCGCGCCTGGGAAAGCGCCTATGGCTCCGGCCCGGATGCGCAGGCGCTGGATGACTTCGCCTGCCTGCTGCAAAGCGTCGAACTGGCCACCGAAGAGCCCCCGGGGAAATAAGCCGTTCCATGAAGATTCTCGCCATCCGCCTGAAGAACCTCGCCTCCCTCGCTGGCGAGCAGGAAATCGACTTCACCCGCGAACCGCTGTCCAGCGCCGGCCTGTTCGCCATCACCGGTCCGACCGGCGCCGGCAAGAGCACCGTGCTGGACGCCCTGTGCCTGGCCCTGTTCGGCAGCACGCCGCGGCTGGAAAGCACTTCGGCCAGCAGCAAGGTTCCCGATGGCCGGAACGAGCTGTCCAGCAACGACGAACGCAACCTGCTGCGCCGCGGTTGCGCCAGCGGCTACGCCGAAGTGGATTTCGTCGGCATCGACGGCCACCGCTATCGCGCCCGCTGGGAAACCCGGCGCTCCCGGGACAAGGCGGACGGCGCCTTGCAAAAGAGTCAGCAGAGCCTCCAGGACCTGGAGACCCAGCAAATGCTGGCAGCGAACAAGAAAAGCGAGTTCCGCGAACAGCTGGAGCAGAAGCTCGGCCTCAATTTCGCCCAGTTCACTCGCGCCGTGCTGCTGGCCCAGAGCGAATTCAGCGCCTTCCTCAAGGCCAGCGACAACGACCGCGGCGCATTGCTGGAGAAACTCACCGACACCGGCCTGTACAGCCAATTGAGCAAAGCCGCCTATCAGCGCGCCAGCCAGGCCGACGAGCAGCGCAAGCAACTCGAGCAACGCCTGGAAGGCAGCCTGCCCCTGGCCGAGCAGGCCCGGGCCGGGCTCGAGGCGGCGCTGGAATCCCACGCCCAGGCGCGTCTCCAGGAGCAACAGGCACTGCAACGTCTGGAAGGCCAGCAACAATGGTTCACCGAGGAGCAGCGGCTGCTGCAATCCTGCGAGCACGCACAAGGCCAACTGGCCGAGGCCAGGCAGGCCTGGGACGCCCTGGCGACGGAGCGGGAAACCCTGCAATGGCTGGAGCGCCTGGCTCCGGTTCGCGGACTGATCGAACGCCTGAAGCAACTCGAGCAGGAACTCCGGCACTCCGAGCAGCAGCAGCGGCAGCGCACCGAGCAGCAAGCCGCGGGCGCCGAGCGCTTGCAAGGATTGCGGGCCCGCTTGCAGGAGGCGCGCGAGCGCCAGGCCCAGGCCGACAACCATCTGCGTCAGGCCCAGGCGCCGTTGCGCGAGGCTTTCCAGCTGGAGAGCGAGGCCAGGCGCCTGGAGCGAACGCTGGCCGAGCGACAGGAACTCCATCGGCAATCGAACCAGCGCCACGCCCAGCAAAGCGACGCCGCTCGGCAACTGGATATGGAGCAGCAGCGCCATGTCGCGGAACAGGCGCAACTGCAGGCGGCATTGCGCGACAGCCAGGCTCTCGCCGCGCTCGGCGACGCCTGGGTGACCCATCAGGGCCAGCTCGCCGCCTTCGTGCAACGTCGCCAGCGCGCGCTCGAAAGCCAGGCGCAGCTCCCCGAGCTGGAAAAATCCCTGGCCCACGCCGGGGAACCGCTCGAACGCTTGCAGGCGCAATGGACCGCCCTCCATGGCAGCGAGCCGGACGACCTGGCGGCACGCCTGGTCGAATTGCGCCGGCAGACCGATAGCCTGGAACGACAACAAGCGCTCCACAAGGAATGGCAACAGGTCCTCGACCAACGCGCCGGTCTGGCTCGACGCCTGGGCGAACTCGACCAGCGTATGGTCGAGCAGGAGCAGGCATTGCTCGACCTGAAACGACAAGGCAGCCAATGCGCCGAGGAGGTGAAGGCGGCGGAGCAGGCCCTGCAGGTCACCCGCGAGTTGCTCCAGCGCCAACGTCTGGCCCGCAGCGCCAGCGTCGAGCAACTGCGCGCCGGCCTGGTGGACGGCGAGGCCTGCCCGGTCTGCGGCAGCCAGGAGCATCCCTATCACCATTCCGAGCAACTGCTCGCCGCCCTCGGTGAACACGACGACCAGGAGCAGGTCCGCGCCGAGCAGTCCCTCGAGCGGCTGCGACAGACCCTGGTCGGTCTGCGCGAGGGCTATTCCAGCCAGCGGGAAAGACTCAACCAGAGTCGCCAGGAGCAGCAGGAACTGACTGGCCAACTGGCCGCGCTCGATCGGCAACTGGACCAATGGACGCTGCCGGAAGAACTGCGACTCCTGCAGCCGTCCGCACAGTTGGAGTGGCTGGCACAACGCCTGGACGACCTGGCAGGGCAGCGCCAGCAGTGCCAACGAGACTTCGACCGGCTGATCGCCCGCCAGCGCCAGACCCAGCAATTGCAGCAGGAACTGCGGGCCGCCGAGACGATCCTGCAACAGCGCCAGCAGGCGCTGACGGAACAACGGCAGCGCTACGAACATTTGCAGCAGCAGGTCGAGGAGGACAGCCAGCAATTGCGTCCATTGCTCTCCGACGAGCACTGGCAGCGCTGGCAGACAGATCCGCTGCGGACTTTCCAGGCCCTCGGCGAGTCCATCGAGCAACGCCGGCAGCAACAGGCGCGGCTTCAGCAGATCGAACAGCATCTGCAGGAGCTCAAGCAGCGCTGCGATGAAACGAGCTGGCAACTGAAGCAAAGCGACGAGCAACGCAACGAAGCCCGCCAGGCAGAGGAAAGGGCCCAGGCGGAACTCGCCGAGCTGAACGGACGCCTCGGCGCTCACCTGGGCCAACACGCCTGCGCCCAGGATTGGCAACTATCGCTGGAACACGCCGCGCAAGCGGCGCAGAGCGCCGTCGAGACGCTCCAGGCGCCCCTGGATTCGCTGCGCGAGGAACAACTGCGACTCGCCGAAGCCCTGGAACACCTGCAGCAGCAACGGCAGCGCCAACAGGATGAGTTCCAGCGCCTTCAGGCCGACTGGCAGGCCTGGCGCGAACGCCAGGACAACCTCGACGACAGCCGCCTCGACGCCCTGCTCGGCCTTTCCGAGGAACAGGCGACGCAATGGCGGGAGCAATTGCAGCGACTGCAAGAGGAGATCACCCGCCAGCAGACGCTGGAAGCAGAGCGCCAGGCGCAACTGCTCCAGCATCGCCGGCAGCGGCCGGAAACCGACCGCGAGGCGCTGGAAGACAACCTGCGGCAACAGCGCGAACGCCTGGCCGCCAGCGAACAGGCCTACCTGGATACCTACAGCCAGTTGCAGGCCGACAACCAGCGCCGCGAGCAGAGCCAGGCGCTGCTTGCCGAACTGGAGCGAGCCCGCGCCGAGTTCCGCAGATGGGGCCGCCTGAACGAACTGATCGGTTCGTCCAGCGGCGACAAGTTCCGCCGCATCGCCCAGGGCTACAACCTCGACCTGCTGGTGCAGCACAGCAACGTGCAGTTGCGCCAGTTGGCGCGGCGCTACCGCCTGCAGCGCGGCGGCAGCGAACTGGGCCTGCTGGTGGTGGACACCGAGATGGGCGACGAACTGCGCTCGGTGTATTCGCTCTCCGGCGGCGAGACCTTCCTGATTTCCCTGGCCCTGGCGCTCGGCCTGGCCTCGATGGCATCGAGCAAGCTGCGCATCGAGTCGCTGTTCATCGACGAAGGCTTCGGCAGCCTCGACCCGGAATCCCTGCAACTGGCGATGGATGCCCTGGACAACCTGCAGGCCCAGGGGCGCAAGGTGGCGGTGATTTCCCACGTCCAGGAAATGCACGAACGGATCCCGGTCCAGGTGCGGGTCCAGCGCGAGGGCAACGGCATGAGCAGCCTGAAGGTGGTCGGCTGAGCCGACCGCCCAGGCGGCACGTCAGAACGGCAGCTCGGTCTGTTCACCCGGAGCATGCGGCGGCTGCTCTTCCCTTTCCGGCCGCAGATGCAGCATCAGCCCGCTGAGCCGGCGCACCTTGCGCCGCACTGCTTCCTCGAACACCCCGGGCAGGCTTTCCACCAGGCTGAACCAGTCGCGGGCGCGGGTGATACCGGTGTACACCAGCTCCTTGGTCAGCACCGGGTTCAGCGCGTCCGGCAGGACCAGCGCGGTATGGGCGAACTCCGAACCCTGCGACTTGTGCACGGTCATGGCGAACACGGTGTCCACCTCGACCAGGCGGCTCGGCAGGACGAAGCGCACGCCGCCGCTACCGTCGTTGCGCGGGAAGGCCACGCGCAGCGCGAAGCGCAGGCTGCCGTCGTCGTTGCGCTCGGGCAGGCGCAGGGCGATGCCGATATCGCCGTTCATCAGCCCCAGGCTGTAGTCGTTGCGCGTCACCAGTACCGGCCGCCCCTCGTACCAGCCGTGATCGGCCTCGATCAGGCCAAGGCGCAGCAGTTCTGCCGCTACCCGCTGGTTCAGTCCTTCCACGCCCCATGGGCCGCGGCGCAGCGCGCAGAGCAGGCGGAAGGCGTCGAAAGCCGTCAGTACCGACTGCGCCCAGCGCTCCCAGGCGCCATCCTCCAGCGCCAGTCCGGCGGCCGGGCGGCCCTCGGCCAGGCGTTGCAGGTAGTGCCGGTAGCCGTACGGCGTGCCCGGCGCCTGCGGATGACCGTCGACGAACAGCCGGGCGAAGGCTGCATCGCGCTCCCCGCGCAGGCGCAGGTCGAAGAGGTCGGCGGGCGGACTGTCCAGCAGCGCGCGCGCGTCGCCGGCCTGTTGCCGGTTGACCAACCGCGCCAGGCGCCCGATCCCGCTGCTCGCGCCGAAGCGCCGGGAATGCCGCAGCATGACGGTCTGTTGCGCCAGCGGATGCGCCTGCGCCGAACCTTCGCGCAAGCCCTGCCAGGTTTCGCCGCTGACCCGCTGCAACCAGGCGCGGGTCTCGGCGCTGTACCAGCCCTCCTCGGCATCCCGGCAGAGATCGCCGAGCACCGCGCCGGCCTCTACCGAGGCCAACTGGTCCTTGTCGCCGAGCAGGATCAGGCGCGCCTGCGGCGGTAGCGCATCGAGCAGGCTGGCCATCATTTCCAGGTCGATCATCGAGGCCTCATCCACCACCAGCACGTCCAGCGCCAAAGGGTTGTCCCGGTGGTGGCGGAAGTGCCGGGTATCCGGACGGCTGCCAAGCAGACGGTGCAGGGTAGTGACCTCGGCGGGGATCGCCTGCAACACGTCTTCCGCCAGCGGCAGGGCCCGGACCTGCTGGCCGATGGATTCGGAGAGACGCGCCGCGGCCTTGCCGGTGGGCGCCGCGAGGCGGATGCGCAGCGGCTGGCCGGCGGCTGCCGCCGGTGCCTGGAGCAGACCGAGCAGGCGCACCACGGTGGTGGTCTTGCCGGTACCGGGACCGCCGGTGATCAGGCTGAAATAGCCGCGAGCCGCCAGGGCGCAGGCCAGCTTCTGCCAGTCGGTGACGCGCTGGCCGTCTTCCGTAGGCGCCTGCGCGAATAGCGCGGCCAGGCGCGGCGCCAGGTCTGCGGCCAGGGGCGCCTGCCGACCCAGGCGCTCGCGCAGGGCCAGGGCGATCTCCAACTCGTGCCGCCAATAACGACGCAGGTAGAGACGCTGGGCGCAAAGCACCAGCGGCGAGGTCGCCGTCTCGCTCGGCTCGGGATCGCCTGGGCGCTCGTCGACCACCTCCACCAGCGGTGACGCCGCCAGGGCCTCGCGCCAGGCGTCGAGGCGCACGCCGTGCAGTAGTTGCGACGGCAACAGCACATCGCGGCCTTCGTCGCCTTCCGGCGGCAGCGACAGTGCCGCGTCGGGCGCGCCGAGGGTCGCCTCCAGGTCCAGGCAGACGTGACCGTGGCCCAGTTGGTGGCTGGTCAGCGCCGCCGCCAGCAGCACCCGGGGATCGGCCTGCGGCTGCAACTCGACGAGGAAGGCGACGAACGCCCGGTCCAGCGCCCGTAGCCAGCCGCGCGCCACCCACAGGTCGAGCTGGCGCAGCAGGTCGTGGCGTGCCGCCAGCGGTTGCGCTACCTGGTCGTCGCGGCCATCGCGGACTTCGCCGGCCAGTTGCTTGAGGGTCGGATTCATCGCTCGGCTCCCGGCTGGCCGCTGAACAGCGCGTCCAGGCGTTCGATCAGTTCCCGCGGCGGGCGCTCGAAGTGCAGGCCCTGGGTCGCCGCGCGGGCGCCGCGGAGGAACAGGTACACGGCGCCGCCCATGTGGCGGTCGTAGTCGTAGTCGGGCAGGCGCGCCTTCAACTGCCGGTGCAGGGCCAGCAGGTACAACACGTACTGCAGGTCATAACGGTTCTCCAGCACCGCGGCGGTCATCGCTTCCGGGCTGTAGGCGCCATCGTCGGCGCCCAGCCAGTTGGACTTGTAGTCGGCCACGTAGAAACGCCCCTGGTGCTCGAAGACCAGGTCGACGAAGCCCTTGAACATGCCGTTCAGCAGGGTCGGCGCCAGCGCCGGACGCGCCGCGCCGCCGAGGGTATGGCGCCGGACCAGGGCGTCGATCGCCTCGGCCTGGACCTGGTGGGTGGCGAACCAGAACTCCATTTCCACCTGGTAGGCGACCAGCCCGGCCAGGCTGGTTTCGCCACCGGGCCAGCGCAGCGGTTCGGCGAGATACTGTTCCAGCCACAGGTCGAGCGGTTCGGCCCAGTCCTTCCAGCCCCGCAGGTCGCAGCGTCGCGCGACCAGTTCGCGGCGCCGCTGGGCATCGGCGCGCGCCACCTCGAAGCCTTCGCGGCCGGCCCATTCGAGCAGCCCGTGGAGGAAGGTGCCGGGAGCCGGTCCGCGCGGGAAGCGATGCAGGTCGTCGCGCATCTCGCTGGCGTGCGCGACCGGCGGCTGTTCGGCGGAACGGCCTTCTTCGTGGAAGGTGGCTTCCTCGGCGCTGATCGGCTCCTGCGATTCGTCGCTCTCCAACGCCTCGTCATCGTCCAGCCCGGCGGAGGCCTGCAATTGCAGGCCGGAATAGCTGGCGACCCACCACTTCTCGCGGCTGCTGCGGCGGGTTTCGCGGGCCTGCCCAAGGCCCTGGCCGCGCCCTGCGACATAGCGTTCGGCGTCCGCCTCGGGGGCCGGCTCGACGACAATCTCCCGGCTCTCGCCGCGCAACGCGGCGAGGCATTGTCCGAGGCCATCGCTGCCGATGGTCGCGCCGCCGGCAAGCAGGTAGCCCAGGGCCCCCTTGTGCAACTCCGGCGACTTGCTGTTGCTCGCCACCAGCGGCGCGATGCCCAGCCACACCGAATGGCGGGCGCGGGTCAGGGCCACGTAGAGCAGGCGCATGTCTTCGCCGAGGCGCTCGTCGTTGGCCTGCTCGTAGGCCCGCGCAGCCTGCTCCTTGCGCCGCGCCAGCTCGATGACCCGCCCTGCAGCGCCATCCTCGTGGAAACTCGCCGGCGCGCCGCTGTTGCCGTCCAGCTCCCTCCAGCTGCAGATGAAGGGCAGCAGCACCAAGGGGTATTCCAGCCCCTTGGACTTGTGGATGGTCACCACCTTGATCAGGTCGGCGTCGCTTTCCAGGCGGAGGATCTCTTCGCTCCCCGGACTCTGCACCTGCTCGGCCAGATGGCGGATCAGCGCGTGCTCACCGTCCAGCTCCACCGCCGCGCGCTGCAGCCACTCGGCCAGGTGCAGCAGGTTGGTCAGGCTGCGCTCGCCATCGGCATGCCGCAGCAGGCGCGCCGGCAGTTCGAAGTCGGCGAGCAGGCGCCGCAGCATCGGCAATACGCCCTGGGCCTGCCAGGACCGGCGATAGTCGCGGAAGCGCAGGACCATCCGTTCCCAGAACAGTTCGTCCTGGTTCAATCGTTCCAGGGTCGCCCAGTCCAGGTGCAGGCTGCGGGTAGCCAGGGCGACCCGCAGCAGCGTATCGGCACCGGGATCGGCGCAGGCGCGCAGCCAGTGCAGCAGGTCGATGGCCTCCTGGCTGTCGAACACCGAGTCGCGGTCGGACAGGTAGACGCTGGCCAGACGCCGCGCCGCCAACGCGCTACGGATCGCCTCGGCCTCGGCGCGACCGCGGACGAGGATGGCAATATCCGCCGGGCGCAACGCCCGCCAGCCGCCCTGCTCGTCGGCGAAGCCGGCGCGGCCCAGGTCGGCCAGGCTCAGCCAGCGGCGGATGGCGCTGGCGCTGCGCTCGGCCATTTCCTGGCGATACGCCGCGGAGCCGAGCACGCCGGCTTCGACATCAAGGTTCCAGAACGTCATCGCTGGCGCCTCGGCACCGTCGATCAACAAACGTTCGGCGCGCCCCTGGGCGTCCACCGCATGGAACGGCACCGGGTTTTCCAGCCCCTCGCGGGCGAAACGGAAGGCGCCGCGCGGGTGCTCTTCGGCGAAGGCGAAGCAGCGGTTGGCGGCCGCCACCATGGCGGCGGTCGAGCGGAAGTTCTTGCCAAGGGTGTAATGCCGCCCGCGAGTGGCCTCGCGGGCGCGCAGGTAGGTATGGATGTCGGCACCGCGGAAGGCGTAGATCGCCTGCTTGGGGTCGCCGATCATGAACAGGCCGGTTTCCCGCGCCTGGGGCTCGTCGGGATCGGCGGCGATCCGGTAGATGCGCTCGAAGATCCGGTACTGCACCGGGTCGGTATCCTGGAACTCGTCGATCAGCGCCACCGGGAACTGCTCGCGGATCAATTGCGCCAGGCGCTCGCCACCAGGCCCCTGCAAGGCGCGGTCGAGGCGGCTGAGCAGGTCGTCGAAGCCGATCTCGGCACGCCGCTGCTTCTCGATCTCCAGTTCGTGCCCGACTTCGCCCAACGCGTGCAACAACAGGTGGGGAGCGAGATCGGGACGCTCTTCCTGATGCGCGGTCCAGGCGTCGATGGCCCTTAGCGCGGCATGCTCGGGCGCCACGCGCTTGGCGGTGAGCTTGATCCGGGTCTGGCCGAACTTGCCGAGGTTGGCCGGCTGCTCGCCGCCCTCGCTCCAGTCCGCCAACGCTTGCAGCCAGGCGTCGAAGGTCTCGTCGCTGTCCTTGCCGCGATAGCTGTTGCCGTTCAGGTAGGGACGCAGGTCGCGCAGCAGCGCTTCCAGTTCGACGCGCGCTGCGCGCCAGGCGGCGCGGGCCTGCGCGTCCAGTTGGTCGAGCTGGCGATACCAGTCGCCGCCCTGCTCCAGCAAGGCTGCCAGTGACTCGGGCGCACTCAGCGCCTGGTCGGCGTAGCGGAAGTCGGCGTCCTGCCGCGCCAGCAGCGGCTGCAAGGCCTTGCCCAGCGTCTCCGGCCCGCTGTAGCAACTGGCCACGGCTTGCGCCGCCGGAGCCGTCAGGCCGTAGAAGTTACGCCGCCAGTAGTCCCGTACCACTTCGGCGAGCAATTCGCTCTGGTCGGTTTCCAGGTTCTGGGTGAACAGGCTGCCGCTGTCGAAGGCGTGCTCGCGCAGCATCCGGTAGCACCAACTGTGGATGGTCGATACCGCGGCCTCGTCCATCCACTCCGCGGCCAGGCGCAGCAGGCGCGCGCAGCCCGGCCAGCGCTCGGCGGGATACTGCTGGCGCAACGCGACCAGCAGGCCGTCGTGGCGCTCCTGCGGCTCGGCGAAACAACGCGCCGCTTCGCCCAGGCGGCTGCGGATACGCTCGCGGAGTTCCTGGGTCGCCGCATCGGTGAAGGTCACCACGAGGATTTCCGGCGGGCTCAGCGGCCGGCCGAAAGCGTTCTCGCCGCCATGGTCGAGGACCAGACGTACGTATAGCAGGGCGATGGTGAACGTCTTGCCGGTACCGGCGCTGGCCTCGATCAGGCGGCTGCCGTGCAACGGGAAGTCCAGCGGATCGAGGGCCACGGGCATCTGCTGCTGGCTCATGCCTGCTCCTCCGCGCCACGTCCCAGGGCAGCCAGCAGCGGCGCGTAGAGCTGCTCGGCCCAGTGCGCGAACTCACCGCTGGCGAGCAGCCGGTCGAAGTCCGGATAGACCCGAGCCAGCGCCGGCGAGGCGTCCACCTCGCCCCCCATGCCGAAGCCTCCCTCGTAGCGCTTGCGCGCCTCGCGCATGGCTTTCTCGGGCTCTGCGGCGCCACCACTGGCGAGCCAGGCGAAAGCGGTCCGGCAGGCCAGCGGCAACGGCTGGCGCATGCCCTGGCGCCAGGCGTCGATCAACTGGTCGAGGTACTCGCCGGCACGCTCGCTCGGTAACGGCGGAATCTCCAGGGTGCCGGTCTGGCTCACCAGCACGCTGCTCACCGGCTGGCCTAGACGTTGCAGGGCGAGGTGCTGCAACCAGTGGCGCACCAGGCTGTGCCACTTGAAGCCGCGCCCTTCATGGAGCTTGCCGCTGAGCAACTGCAGGCGCGCCAGGCGCCCGGAAGCGTCGCGACGCAAGCCGCCGAGCCAGTCCTCCAGCTCCAGCCCGGACGGATGGCGATGGCGCAACTCCTGCTGCTGCTCGACCGCCTCCGGCCAGCGCTCGATTTCCTGGCGGTAGCGCCAGAGCAGGTCGGGCAGCGGTTGCAGCAAATGGCGCGCGGAGAACTCGCCGAACGCCGCCAGCGGCAGGCGACCCTGTCGCCGCAGTCGCTCGACCTGGGCCTGCAACTGCGCCGGCAGGCCCTCGGCATCCCAGTCCCGCTCGACCCAGCGCTTCATGCGTTCGGTCAGCTCGAATTGCAGCTTCCAGTTGTCCAGCGCGTCCAGTTCGAAAGGCTCTTCGTCGTTGCCGGTCAATTGCTCGTCGTCGAAACGCACCTTGAGCCGCTGCTGGAAGAACGCATTCACCGGGTTGGCGAGGAACTCCGCCAGCGCTCGCAGCCCCAGCGCGCCCTCCAGCTCCAGCGGCGCCAGGGGCGCTTCGGCGTCGGGAACGCCGATCTCGTCCTCGCGATGGACCTCGCGCCACTCGCGGGCGTAGGTGAACAGGCCATCGACGCCCTGCTCCGGCGCATCGTGAAAATACCGGCGGCTGAACGGCTGCAGCGGATGCTCCTGGGTCAGGGCACGCAGCAGCGCCTCGCCGTCGCCGTCCGGGTCCAGGCGCCAGCCGGCCGCCAGGTGATCGCGCAACTGGCCGATCAGCACCGAGGGCGGCCGCTCGCCATTGTCGCGGATACTCCGCCCCACCCAGCTCACGTAGAGCTGCTCGCGCGCCGAGAGCAGCGCCTCGAGCAGCAGGTAGCGGTCGTCCTCGCGCCTCGAGCGGTCGCCGGGGCGGTAGTCGTTGCGCATCAGGTCGAAATCCAGCGGCGACTGCTGGCGGGGGTAGTCGCCATCGTTCATGCCAAGCAGGCAGACCAGCCGGAACGGGATCGCGCGCATCGGCATCAACGTGCAGAAACTCACCGCGCCAGCCAGGAAGCGCTGGTTCAGGCCGCCCTGGTCCAGGCCGCCGAGCCAGGCCTCGCGTATCACGCTGATCGGCAGCGGCTCGGCGAAAGCCGCACAGGCGCAGTGTTCCTGCCAGCGCTCGAGCAGTTGCAGGAGCTGGGTGAGGAGCAGTTCGTCGCGCTCGTCGTGGGCCTCGAAGAACACCGTGAGCAGGGCCTGCAGGCGCTCGCCCCACTGCGCCGGGGTGGCCGGTTCGGCCAGCTCCGCGTAGGCCACCTCGAGGCGCTCCAGCAGCACAGCCAGCGGGCCTGCCAGGGCGGCGTCCAGGCCACCGACCTCATCGTAGGGCTGGATGCCTTGCAGGGCCGCGCCTTCGCCGACCGCGTAGCCGAGCAGCATGCGCCGCAGACCGAAGCGCCAACTGTTGCCCTCCAGTCCCGCTGGCAGGCCGAGACGCTCGCGCTGCGCGGCATCCAGCCCCCAGCGCACGCCGGCGCCTTCGATCCAGCGGTGCAGGGTCGCCAGGTCGGCCTCGTCGACGCCGAAACGCCGGCGCAATGCCGGGACGTCCAGCAGGTCGAGGATCTCGCTCACGGCGAAACGGCTGTCGGGCAGTTTCAGCAGGTGCTCCAGAGCGATCAGCAGCGGCTCGCGACCGCGCTGTCCCTGGTCGGCCAGGGTATAGGGAATGAAGCGCTGGTCGTCGCGCGGCACCTGGCCGAACACCGCCTCGATGTGCGGTGCGTAGGCGTTGATGTCGGGGACCATGACGATCACGTCGCGCGGCTTCAGGCTCGGATCGGCGTTGAAGCGGGCGAGCAACTGGTCGTGGAGGATCTCCACTTCGCGCTGCGCGCTGTGGGCCACATGGAAGCGGATCGAGGCGTCGCTCCGCGGCGCCACCGGCGGCCAGTGCTCGCGGGTTTCCGCCAACGGGCGCAGTTCGAGGATATCGTCCTGCAACTGGCCGAGCAGCCCGTGCGGGGCCTCCTCGCTGAACAGGTCGATGCGCCCGCCGTTGACCTCGCCGAACAGGTTCCGATAGCTGTCCGGGTCGTCGTAGCTGTCGAGCAGGTTGATGTAGTCGCGGCCCTGCTTGCCCCAGGCCGCCAGCAACGGCTGGGCATGCTGGTGCTGGCGGTCCTCGTCGAGGTCGGCGGGGACGCCGGCGCGGCGCTGCTGGCGGCGGTACTCGTGGCGCAACAGGTCCTTGTCGGCGACGATGTCAGCCCAGTGGTGGCGACAGGGGTTGTGCACGCAGAGCAGCACCTGGCTGAACCTGGCCAGGGCGGCCAGCGCCTCGAGGGTCTGCGCCGGCATCGAGGAAATCCCGAACACCACTACTCGTCGCGGCAACGCGCGCGGCGCCGCGCTGGCGAAGCGCAGCGCCTCGATGAAGCGCCGGTGCACGCCGGAGCGGCTGCGGGCCAGGCTATCGGCACCGACGTCGGCGAGCAGCGCGCGCCACAATTCGGCCTGCCAGCGCTCGTCGGCACCGAGCGGGCGCGCCTGCCCGTTCGCCGTGCGCAACTGGTCGCGGCCCTGGCTCCAATCGTCGAGCCAGTCGCCGCGATAGACCTGGTACTGGTCGAACAGGTCGGCCAGGCGCTCGGCCAGTTGATGACGCTTGCGCAGGTCGGCATCGTCGGCGAGGAAACGTTGCAGGGTGCGGAACTCGGGACGCTCCAGCAATCCGGGAAGCAGACGCATCAGGCGCCAGGTCAGCGGCGCCTTGTCCAGTTCGGAAACCTCGGGAATGCTTTCGCGGCCCAGCACCGCGCGATAGGCCTGCCAGAGGAACTGCGCCGGCAACTGCACCTCCAGCGCCGCGGCGATGCCGCCACCGCCGCCGCCGTCCTCGCGGGGATCTTCGGCCAATGCCAGCTTCAACCATTGGGCGATGCCGTTGCTGTGCACCAGGACCCGCTCGCTTTCCAGCGGCGCCAGCGGATAGCGGCGCATCCAGGAAACGGCGAGGTCGCGCAGGTCGTCCAGGCGATTGCCGTGGACGATCATGAATCCGGGCGTGAGGGCGGTGGTTCCCAAGGGTTCTGGCATCGGTACGGCTATTCCTGGCGCAAGGCTCTGGCGAAAGAGGTCAGGATCGGGCGGCGACGAAGCGTCGTTCCAGTTCGAGGCTGTCGGCCATGCGGAAATCGCTCCAGCGCTCGCTCAGGCCGAGATGGCTGTCCGCCTGGCAATCCGGGGCACTGGCGCAACGGCGGGTGAAGGTGTTGACCACCTCGACCATCTCCTCGCGCTCGGCGCCGACCAGCAGCGCCGCGTGCGCCAGCACCACCGGCCGGCCGGCGCCGTTGCGCCGCCAGCGTTGCGCGGTCCCGGCGAGCTTGCGCCCATCCAGGGTGACATTGTAGCGGCCGTCGCAGAAGGAACCGGCCACGGCGCCCACGCCGGCGTCCAGGCCGCGCTCGCGGAGCCAGTCGCAGATCGGCTGGCACAGCCGCAGGTAGGCGGTTTCGATACGGGTCTGCTCGTTGTCGCCGGGCCCCAGCGCATAGGACAGGGCGATGTTCAGCACGCCCGGCGATTGCGGCACCGGCTCGCCGCCGGTATCGCGCAGCAGCACCGGCCAGCCGCGTTCGGCGACCGCTGCGCTGGCCGGCGCGAATCCTTCCAGGCGCTCCATCCGGCGCGGCATGACCAGCGCCCGATCGCAGGGCTGCCAGAGCAACAGGCCATGCTCGCGGGCACCGCCACACACCTCGTCGAGCAGGGCGCGCTCGGCGTCCAGCCCATCCTGCACGGAAAACACTTCGACCACGATTCTTCCTCTTCCAGGCTGGCACGGCTCGGCTCCCACGCGGGGAGCGCTGCCTATGATAGCCAGTGGCGGCGCCTCCGTGCGCCGTAATCGCGAGGAAGTTGCCGGGAAATCAGCAGGTTGCCGAGCGCAGACGGGCCGGGCGGCGCTGCCAGAACTCGGCCAGCAGGACCCCGGCCAGGGTCAGCGCGCCGCCGACCAGGTGATGGACGGTCAGGCGCTCGCCGAGCACCAGGGTGGCGATGCAGGCGGTGATGATCGGCAGCAGGTTGAAGAACAGCGCCATCCGGCTCGGCCCGAGACGGGCGACACCGTGCATCCAGGCCAGCGCGGCGACGATCGAGGCGAACAGCGCGGCGTACAGCACCAGCGGCAGGTTGGCGGCGTTCAGGCCGGTGCGCGGCGACAGCAGGTACAGCGGCAGCAGGGCGAGGATCGCCACCAGCACCTGCAGGTAGAGCAGTTGCATGGCCGGCAGCTTCAGGCTCCATTTCTTCAGCAGCACGCTGTACACCGCATAGGCCAGGGTGGCGACGATCATCATCGCGTCGCCGAGATTCACTCCATGCTCCAGCAAAGCGCCGAGATGGCCCTGGGAGATCACCAGCACCACGCCGGCCAGCGACACCAGCGCGCCGAGCAGCGCCCCGGCGTTCAGCCGGTGGGCCAGGATGCTGCTGGCCAGGCCCAGCGACATCAGGGGCATCAGCGACAGGATGATGCCCATGTTGGTGGCGCTGGTCAGCGCTGCCGCGTAGTAGGCCAGGCTCTGGTAGACGGCCATGCCGAGCAGGCCGAGGACCACGAACTTGCCGAGGTTGGCGAGGATGTAGCGGCGGTTGCGCAGCACCGGGCCGAGCATGAAGGGCGTCAGCGCCAGGCCGACCAGCAGCCAGCGGAAGAAACCGATCTCGGCGGGCTGGATGATCCCCACGGCGAGCTTGTTGACGACGGTGTTGCCGGCCCAGATGAACACGGCCAGCAGGGGAAACAGGTATTGCATGGGAGGTTCCGCACTATGAAAAAGGAATACGCGGCCATTCTGAGCCAGTCCGAATACAGACGTATAATGAATTCCAGACAAACCACCCGTAGGTTCGGACATGTCGACCACCACCTTGCTGCGCCTTCCCGATCTCCAGGGGCAGTCTTTCGACGTCTATTTCCGCTATGACGAGTTCGGCGCCGACACCCATTCGCCGCCGCACACCCACGCCTGGGGCCAGCTCAACTATGCAGCCCATGGCGTGATGCAGCTGGAGATCGACGGCCAGCGCTTCCTCTCGCCTCCGCAATACGCGGTATGGATACCACCGGAGCGGGTGCACAGCTGCTACAACAGCCAGGCCATCGTCTACCGCTCGCTGTACCTCTCCGCCGAACTGTCACGACGCCTGCCGGCGACACCTTGCACCCTGGCGATCAGCGCGATCCTCAAGGCGATCCTCTCGGACTTCGCCGAGCGCGGGGTCAACCTGCCGACCTCGGCGCAGGACCTGCGCCTGGCCCGGGTCGTCATGGACCAGCTGGAATGCGCCCAGCCCCACGACGACTACCTGCCCTACGGCCGTACCCCGGCGCTGCACGAGGTGCTCGACGCACTGCAGGCCGAGCCGGGCGACAACCGCTCGCTGGCGCAATGGGCGCAGCAGGTGCACAGCACCGAGCGAACCCTGGCCCGGCACTGCCAGCGCGAACTGGGCATGACCTTCGGCGAATGGCGCCAACGCCTGCGCTTCCTCGCGGCCATCGAGGCGCTGGAAGCCGGCAGGGGGATCCAGCAGATCGCCTTCGACCTCGGCTACAGCAGCCCCTCGGCGTTCATCTCGATGTTCCGCCGGCTGGCCGGCACCACACCGGAACAATACCGCCTGGCCAGCCGCGCCCAGGACATGCCGATGCTGTAACCCGCCGTGCATGCGTTGCGGCTATGCTCGCAGCAGCCACCATCCGGAGTTCGCATGCCAACCGCCAGCCGCCATCCCGACACCGCCCTCGCGGTGTTCCTCGCCTTCCTCAAGCTGGGCTGCAGCGCCTTCGGCGGGCCCATCGCCCACCTCGGCTATTTCCGCGACGAGTTCGTCCGCCGCCGCGGCTGGCTGAGCGAAAGCAGCTACGCCGACCTGGTCGCCCTCTGCCAGTTCCTTCCCGGCCCCGCCAGCAGCCAGGTCGGCATGGCCCTCGGCCTGGCCCGCGCCGGCTATCCCGGCGCCCTCGCCGCCTGGCTCGGTTTCACCCTGCCCTCGGCGTTGCTACTGGTGCTCTTCGCTCTCGGCCTGGGACGCTGGGGCGCGCTGTTGCCCGAGGGCGTGCTGCATGGCCTGAAGATCGCCGCGGTGGCGGTGGTGGCCCAGGCGGTCTGGGGCATGGGACGCAGCCTGTGCCCGGATCGCCCGCGCCTGACGCTGATGGCGCTGTCCTGCGCGAGCGTGCTGGCCTGGCCCACTGCCTGGACCCAAGTCGCGGTGATCGCCGGTGCCGGCCTGGCCGGCCTCGCCCTGTTGAAAACGGAAGCAGTGGAAGGCCACGAGCGGCTGCCGATCGACATTGGCTACCGCGGCGCGCTGCTGTTCCTCACCCTGTTCGCCGTGCTGCTGGTCTGCCTGCCGCTAGCCGCGCGCCTCTGGCCGGAACACTGGCTGCGCCTGCTCGATGCGTTCTACCGGGCTGGCTCGCTGGTATTCGGCGGTGGCCATGTGGTGCTGCCGCTGCTGCAGGCGGAAGTGGTACCCAAGGGCTGGGTCGACGGCGATACCTTCCTCGCCGGCTACGCGGCCGCCCAGGCGGTACCGGGCCCGCTCTTCACCTTCGCCGCGTTCCTCGGCGCAGCCTCGGGCCCGGCGCCGAACGGCTGGAGCGGCGCGCTGCTGTGCCTGCTGGCGATCTTCCTGCCGTCGTTCCTGCTGGTCGCCGGTGCCTTGCCATTCTGGGAACGCCTGCGCCACGAACGCCGGGTACGGGCAACGCTGGCCGGGGTCAACGCGGCGGTGGTCGGCCTGCTGCTGGCGGCGCTGTACCAGCCGCTCTGGACCGAAGGCATCCTGCGCCCGGCCGACTTCGCCCTGCTGCTCTTCGCCCTGCTGGCCCTGCTCGCCTGGAAGACGCCGCCCTGGCAAGTGGTGCTCGCCTGCGCCGTGGCCGGCGGCCTGATCGCCACAGCCGGCTAGCCGTTCAAGGCCAGGCTCAGCCCCTGCGCCGTCGGCGCGGCCGCCTTGCCCGGCTCCGCGCCCTCCGGCCGGTAGCCGAGGCGCAGGCCGCCCCAGTGCTTGCCGTGGACGAAGATCGGCACCGAAAGATCGTGCATCAGCTCGCCGGTGTCACGGGTGTAGGTCTGTAGCAACAGCGGCTGCTGGTGGCTGCCGCAGCGAATCCCGGTGCGGTCGTTGAACAGGCGCTTGCTGCGGCTGCGCAACGCGTCCGTCTGCGGGTCGCCGCTGGGCGGATGGGCGAAGGCGCGATTGTGGGTGGGCACGTAGCCTTCGGGGGTACAGGCGATGGCGAATACCAGGTTGCGGTTGCGCTCCAGCAACTGCTCCTGGATGCCCGGCAGGACCTGGTCGGTGTAGCTGTCGAAGCGGGTCCGGTACTTGGTCGGCTGGGTATTGGGCAACGGCTGGTAGCTGCGGTCGAACAGGTCGTCGAGGTCGATGCGCCCGCTGCGCACGTCCTCCTCGAAGCGAGCGGCGATAGCCGCCGCGCCCTCCCGGGCGAGGTCGTAGACCGACTGGTGGTAGGCGTCCAGGCTGACCTCGGCGAGGCGCTCGCTGATCACCTCGGCCTGGTTCTCCAACTGGCTGGCAGCTTCGCCGAGGCGCAGGGTCTGTTCCTCGCTGGCGCTGAGGTCGCCGCGCACCTGCTCGACCGCGGCGAACAGGCTGGCGAGTTGGCTGCGGTTGATCTCGGCGCCCTGGGCGATCTCGGTAATCTGGCTTTCCACCCCGGCCGCCAGTTCGGCAATGCCTTCCAGTTGCCGACCGGTCAGCTCGACCTGGCCGACCCCTTCCCCCAACTCTTCGGAAAGCTGGCGGATCTGCTCGACCACCTCGCTGGTCTGGCGCTGGATCTCGGCGACCATCTGGCCGACTTCCTCGGTGGCCTCGGCGGTACGTCCGGCCAGGCCGCGCACCTCTTCGGCAACCACCGCGAAGCCGCGCCCATGCTCGCCGGCGCGGGCCGCCTCGATGGCCGCGTTGAGGGCCAGCAGGTTGGTCTGGCTGGCGATGCCCTGGATCACCAGGGTGACCCGCTGGATGTCCTCGCTGCGCTGGTTCAGCGCCTCGATCGCCTCGCGGCTGGCGCCCATCCGCTCGCTGAGCCGATGCATGCGCTCGATGGTCGAGGCCAGCAGCACCTGGCCTTCGTCGCTGCCGGCGCGCGCCCGGGTGGCGGCGTCCATGGCCTGGCGCGCCAGATTGGAGGTGGCGCGCTCGGTGTGGATCATCACTTCGGCGCTGCCGACGATCTGTTCGGCGGCGTCGAGCTGGGATTGCAGCTTCTCCGCCAGGCGCTTCACCGAGAACGCCACGCCGGCGGCCGACAAGGCGTTCTGGCTGGTGTTATGGGACAGGTCGCGAGCCAGCCGGGCGATGTCGGGCTCGCCGACGGTCGCCACCGCCGTGCGGTTGCCGGGAAGCAGCCAGGGCAACCAGAGCAGCGCCACGCCGAGCGGCAGGGCCAGGTACAGCGGCAGCCAGCCATGCCGGGCGCCGACCAGCAGGAGAACCAGGGCCAGGCTCTGCAACAGGCAGACGAAGAGGATGCGGGAACGAGCGGGCTGCATGAGTAAATCTCCGGCCTCCGGGGCGTTGCGTCATGACCCTGGGGTCGGACGGGCGACGGCGGGGCTTCTTTATTTGACTTGTAGTCCGGTTTGTAGCCCGCCCCCGGAAGCGCCGCCATCGTTCCTTAGTGGTATGGCCAATGGCTGGCATTCGACTAGCGCAGGCCGCGACGAAAGGCGGAGAACACCCCGGACGCGTCGGCCAGGCCTTGATCCATGGGGGCTTCGCCGCATTTCCAGGGGACGCTCGAAGAACTTCCGTCCTGCCGTCCGTCGGCCGACACCGTATGACAAGCCCGGAGCCCACGTTATAATTCCGCGCCCATTTACAGCCGGTAGCGGTCGACTAGACTCCCAACCGGCGCTGGCCGGACCCCGCTTCCGCCCAGCCTGGTCGCTATCGGGCCCGCTCTTTTTGGACTCAGGACCACCCGTGACGAAAGACGAATTGCGTGCCGCGCTGGCGCGCGAGGAACAGCGTTACAAGGACGTGTACGGCGGCGAAGTGACGCTTTATGCCGCCCAGCCGGAACCCGACCGCAAGCCCTGGCGCAAACGCCCAACCGTTCAGGAGCAGGCGTTCGACAGAGAACTGCAGAAGATCGAAGAAGAGCGTCTCAAGGCCGGGCAGGAAGCAGCGAACCCCATTCCATTTACCTCCAACCGACAGGAGAGCGACGGATAACGAAGCGTTTCAATCTGTTTCGTTTTTCCCGCAAAGCCCGATGCGACGGGGCGTTGCCCGCGACAATGGCAACCTTCCGGAGTTCCAGACGGATAAAAACGCATCTGGCATAATCGCCGCCCCGTCTCTGACCGGTTTCTCACATGTTCGATCTTTTCAGCGGGCTCGATGCCTGGGTGGGTATCAGCCTGGTGCTGGCCCTGGCCTTCGTCCTCACCTTCGAGTTCATCAACGGCTTCCACGACACTGCCAACGCGGTGGCCACCGTCATCTACACCAAAGCGATGTCCCCCTACCGGGCGGTGATGCTCTCCGGTGTGTTCAACTTCCTCGGCGTGCTGCTCGGCGGTGTCGGCGTAGCCTACGCCATCGTTCACCTGCTGCCGGTGGAGCTGCTGATCAACGTGAACACCGGCCATGGCCTGGCGATGGTCTTCTCCCTGCTCGCCGCCGCCATCGCCTGGAACCTCGGCACCTGGTACTTCGGCATCCCGGCCTCCAGCTCGCACACCCTGATCGGCTCGATCCTCGGCGTCGGCCTGGCCAATGCGCTGATCACCGACGTGCCGCTGGCCGAAGGGATCAACTGGCAGAAGGCGATCGACATCGGCCTGTCGCTGATCTTCTCGCCGCTGGCCGGCTTCATGGTCGCCGCGTTGGTCCTGCTCGGACTGAAGTGGTGGCGTCCGCTGTCGAAGATGCACAAGACCCCGGAAACCCGTCGCGAACTCGACGAGAAGAAGCACCCGCCGTTCTGGA
This sequence comes from Pseudomonas sp. 203-8, assembly GCF_020708595.1. NCBI lineage: Bacteria > Pseudomonadati > Pseudomonadota > Gammaproteobacteria > Pseudomonadales > Pseudomonadaceae > Pseudomonas > Pseudomonas sp. 203-8. The sequence goes on from NZ_JAJFDF010000005.1 coordinate 21,826, forward strand.
ACCGCCTGGTGCTGGTGCTTTCCGCCATGGCGGTAAGCTTCGTCCATGGCTCCAACGACGGCCAGAAGGGTATCGGCCTGATCATGCTGGTACTGATCGGCATCGTCCCGGCCAAGTTCGTCCTCGACCTGAACAGCACCACCTACCAGATCGAGCGCACCCGCGACGCCGCCCTGCACCTCAGTCAGTTCTACCAGCGCCACACCGATACCCTCGGCGACATGCTGGCCCTAGGCAAGAGCAATGGCAGCGAGATGCCGCAGTTCTACCGCTGCGATCCGAAACAGACCGAGCCGACCATCAACGCGCTGCTCCGCGACCTGCGCGGCGTGCCCAGCTACAACGACCTGGACGCCGACGAGCGCGTGCAGGTGCGTCGCTACCTGCTGTGCCTGGACGACACCGCGAAGAAGGTCGGCAAGCTGTCCGACCTGCCGGCGCGGGAGAAGGCCGACCTCGAGAAGCTACGCAAGGACCTGACCGCGACCACCGAATACGCGCCGTTCTGGGTCATCATCGCGGTGGCCCTGGCTCTCGGCATCGGCACCATGGTCGGCTGGAAGCGCGTAGTGCTCACCGTCGGCGAGAAGATCGGCAAGCAGGGCATGACCTACGCCCAGGGCATGAGCGCGCAGATCACCGCCGCCGCCGCCATCGGCATGGCCAACATCTACAGCCTGCCGGTGTCCACCACCCATGTACTGTCCTCCGGCGTGGCCGGGACCATGGTGGCGAACAAAAGCGGCCTGCACGGCGGCACCGTGCGCAACATCCTGATGGCCTGGGTGCTCACCCTGCCAACTTCGATGGCGCTGTCCGCCGGCCTGTTCTGGCTGGCCTCGCAATTCATCTGAGCCGCCTCGCCGGTTGAAAAAAACGCCTGCTTGTCCGCAGGCGTTTTTTTTGCCGCGCTCCCACCGACGTCATCCGCCCGCCTCGGCGGGCAGCGCCGCCAGCGGCAAGCGAACCACGAACAACGCGCCCTCCCCCTGGTTGGCCGCCGTCAGGCTACCGCCCATGTTGCGCACCAGATCGTGGCTGACCGAGAGACCCAGGCCGGTACCCTTGCCCTCCACCTTGGTGGTGAAGAAGGGTTCGAATATCCGCTCCAGCAGGAGCGGTTCGATCCCGCCGCCGTTGTCGTGCACGTGCAATTCGACCCAGCCCGGTTCGCGGCAGGCCACCTGCTCCAGGCGAATGCGCCGGCTGGCCAGGCCAAGATTGCCGAGCAGAGCATCGCGGGCGTTGGCGAGCAGGTTGATGATCACCTGTTCCAGCTGGTCCGCCTGCCCTCGTACCACCATCCGCTGCGTCGGCGCCGGGCACTCCACCTCGATGGCGTGCTGACGCAGCCCCTCGCCGAGCAGGCCCAGGGCGCCTTCGAAGGCGGTATAGGGGTCGAACGGCAGCGCCTCCAGCGCCGACTTGCGGCTGAACACGCCGAGGTGGCTGACCAGGCGGTCGACGCGCAGGACCTGGGCATCCATGCGCTCCAGTTTCTCGCCCAGGTAGTCGCCGTCGAGGCCGACGCTGTTCATCCGCTGGCGCATGTTGAAGAGGGTCATGCGCAGCACGTGCAGCGGCTGCTTCACCTCGTGGGCGAGGCCGCTGACCATCTCCCCCAGGCTGGCCATCTTGGCGCCTTGCGCCAGTTGCTGCTGGGCCCGACGCACCGGCGTGTTGTCGCGTCCCACCGCCTGTACCTCGCACAATTCGCCCCGGGCGTCGAACAACGGTCGCTCGGCCCACACCAGCCAGAGAAAACGTTGCCCCGGCAGGTTGAAGCGCAGTTCCGGCACCTCGCTGGCGCCCTCCCGCGGCGAACCCAGCAGACGCGCGCGCAAGGCGCTGGCGTCTTCCGCCGCCAGCCACTCGTCGAGCCGGCGACCGACCAGGCGCTCCGGGCTGGTCGCGAGGCTATCGGCGAAGGTCCGGTTCACGTAGGTCAGCACCAGGTCGGCGGTATAGCGACAGATCAGCGCCGGCGAATCCTCCACCAGGACCCGGTAGCGTTCCTCGCTCTCGGCGATACGCTGTGCCGCCAGGTGCTGCTCGGTCACGTCCAGCCACAGGCCCACCGCCTCGCTGGGCAGGCCCTGGGCATCGCGCAGCAGCTTGGCTTCGTCGTAGAGCCAGTGCCAGTTGCCCTGGCCATCGGCGAGGCGATAGCGGGTCTTCACCCGGCCTTCGCGAAGCAGCTCGCGGCCGCGGGCGAAAAAGGCCTCCAGATCATCCGGATGCACCCGCTCGGCGAGCGCCTGCCAACTCTGTCCCTGCAGGTCGAGACCGAGCAGGTTGCTCGCGCTTTCGCTGTAGAACTCCGGCACCAGGTGCCCCTGCTCGACCCGCTGGACATAGATCACCACCGGCGCACTGTCGATCAGGCTGCGCAACCGCGCGTGGGCCGCCTGTGCCCGTTCCTCCTGGCGCCGGCCTTCGCTGATGTCGAGTAGCACGCCGGACAGCCCCAGCGCGCTGCCGCGTCCCAGCGGCCGGCCCTCGATGCGCAGCCAGCGGCGCTCGCCGCGGCTATCCGGCTGACGCAGGCAAAGGTCCTGGGCCAGCGCCTGGCCGCTGCGCAGGCTGGCACGCAGGCGCAGGCCGAGCTCGTCGGCGTCCGCCGGTTGCAGCAGGCCCTGCAGGTGTTCCAGCGGCACCCGACGATACTCGCCGGTCAACCCCAGGCTGTCGTGCAAGGCCGGCGCCAGTTCGAAGAGTTCCTGCTCCGCCCAGTAACGCCACCAGCCGCCGCCGATCATCTCCTGCAACAGCCCCAGCTTGCGCGAACTGTCGTGCTGCTCGTGGAGTTCGCAGCGGTCCGCCACCTGGTTCGCCAGCAGTTCCGCGAGGTATTGCCAGTCCTGCGGCGCGGGCCCCTGGGCGAGCTGCTCCAGCGACATCGGCCGCACCAGCAACGCCCCCAGGCGGCCACCGCGCATCGTCGCCGGCACCAGGTAGAGCGCGTCCTCGCCGATCTGCCGGAGCAGCGTCGAGGCGCCTTCGCCACGGCGTAGCAAGCGCGCGCCCGCCCCTTCGCGCAGATCGTCGTCGGCGAGTTGCAGGGTCGGTCGCAGCAAACTGTCGCTGCCAGGCCGTACATGACTGGCGAAGACCGTGCAGAAGCCCTTGCCGTCGCCCAGCAGCAGGGCGATAGCCTGCATCTGGAACGCGCCGGAGAGCGATTCGAGAATCTCCTGGACCGCCTCCGCCAGGTGCCCGTGGGAGACATGGCGCAGACGCGAAAGGATCAGCTTGCCCAGGCTCAGGCTCTGCAACTGGTGCTGCTGGCTGTCCGACTGCCAGTTGAGGTCGGAGATGTCCATGCCCAGCAGCAGCGAGCGTCCCAGGCCGTCGAGCGGCTGCATCGGCTGGAAACGACAGGTCAATGGCGCGGCGGCATCGCTGCGCAGCGTCAGGTCGAGACGCTCGCCCCGGCGCAGGCCGGCCAGCGTCGGCGCACCGGGGGCGCGCCGCTCCAGATACTCGGCGAAAGGCCGCGGCTGTTCGCCAAGCCCATGGGCGCACTGCAGACGATACGCCTGCCGCCCGCCGACCCGGATCACGCGGTCCTGTTCGTCCATCTCGAAACACAGGTCCCAACTCCTCAGCGAAGCGCTCCAGAGGGCGGGGCCTTCCTGCGAAAAGGGTTCCGGCCTCTCGGCCTCGGCGGACGACGAGCGGGAAAATTCGAACATGCGACCACCTCACAGCAACAGGTTGGCACTCGCCTTCAGCGTCTGCGGCAGGTTGGGAATCGCGCCGATGCCGGGGAAGCTCAGCACGGGGATGATCGCCTTGCCCGGATCGCCGTACGGGTACTGCACGCAGACCTCGATCCGCGACGTGGCGCTGACGTAGTCGGCGTACTGGCCATTGCCGGCACAGGGCTGGAGGTTCGCCCGCCAGGCCGCCGGCATCCAGTCCAGGCGCGCGAGCAACTCGTCCCTGGCACGGGCTTCGGCGAGGCTCTCGTAGCCCGCATCGGAGGGATCGACAGCGATCGCCGCACGGGCCCCCACGGCAGCGGCATCGTTGAACGACTGCAACATGAGCAAAGGAATGCTGTAGCTGATCAGACCGTAGACCAGCGCGAAAAACAGCAGGAAGATCGCTGTGAATTCGATGGCGACGGCGCCGTGCTGGCGTCGCCGGGAAGCTTTTCCGAGCATGAGCTGACATCCCCGATCCGCATCCTTAATACTAGTCGTCATTCGCTCCGCCAACGTTACTGAAAAGGTATTAATCCAGATGTCGAAAAAAGGCTGAAGAACAGGATGGAGCAATTAGCACTGGCCTTGTGGGCAAGCGTTTGCGGATATCAGGACATCAAACGTTTGCGCGTCTCCAACTGGCTTATCCTGGGCGGATTTCTTATTTCCTTTGTTTATTTATATGTGAAAGAGTCAAGCCTGACCGGTGCTACGGTTAATATGGCAATGACCGCACTTTTTATAGGCGTCTGCCTCAGCCTTCCCGGCTACCTTCTCGGCAGGCTCGGCGCTGCCGACGTCAAGTACCTGGCCGCACTGGGGCTGGCCAGCGACCCACTTACGGTGCTCTATAGCCTGGCCTTCGGCTGCCTGCTGTGCATCGCGCTATTCATCCTCGTAAAGTTATTCAAACGTTCGGTAGAAAAGTCCGCAATGGATGAAGAAGTTCGCCTTCGAAGGGCACCGTCAAAAAACAAGTCATTCCCTTTTATATTCGCCATGAGCGCCGGCCTTTTGGCACATCTGATTATCAGTAAAATTATCTGAGTAAACTTGCGGAAGACCTCACTTAGCGACTATATGCTTATGGCTAATACCATTCGGTATGGCTGCATTCCAATGCACGTCCCCTGTTAAAAACAAAATAAGCAAATGGAGCGTATGACCATGGACAAACCGGCCTCGCGGCATTTCAGCGTCTTGATCATCGATGATGAACCCCAGGTGACCTCGGAACTCCGCGAACTGCTGGAAAACAGTGGCTACCGTTGCGTAACCAGCACCCACCGAGAGTCGGCGATCGCCAGCTTCCAGGCCGACCCGAACATCGGCCTGGTCATCTGCGACCTCTACCTGGGGCAGGACAACGGTATCCGCCTGATCGAGAGCCTCAAGGAAGTCGCCGGCAACGGCAGGTTCTTCGAATCGATCATCCTCACCGGTCACGATGGCCGCCAGGAAGTGATCGAGGCCATGCGGGTCGGCGCCGCCGACTACTACCAGAAACCGGTGGCGCCGCAGGAACTGCTGCATGGCCTCGAACGCCTGGAGAACCGCCTGCACGAGCGCGTCCGCAGCCAGTTGAGCCTGAGCCACGTCAACCAGCGCCTGGAATACCTCGCCGAATCGCTGAACTCGATCTACCGCGACATCCACAAGATCAAGTACGAGGTACACGGCAACAGCCAGCCGAGTGCCCTCAAGAGCGAAGACAGCCAGCCGTCCGCGCCGCCGGCGTCGGTCGCGGAAAGCCAGGTGTCCCCGAGCAATCCGCTGTTCGGCAAGCTGTCGCCCCGCCAGCAGGCGGTGGCGCGGCTGGTGAGCAAGGGCCTGACCAACTACCAGATAGCCTACGAGCTGGGCATCACCGAGAACACGGTGAAGCTGTACGTCTCCCAGGTGCTGCGCCTGATGCATATGCACAACCGCACACAGCTGGCGCTGGCCCTGTCGCCTGCGGCGATGCAGCAGGGCAGCGGAGCGGTGGTGCACTGACAGGCGCGATGGCCCGGCGGGCCTGCTAGATCAGCAGTTCCGCCCTGCCGACATCGACCTTCAGAATCTCCGCGTCGATGTATCCAAGTTGTACCCCCAGCAAGGGCAGGACCAGATTCAGGATCGGCGTCAGCAGCCCATCGACCAGAGGTGCCACCACGGAATTCACGATGAGGTCGGTGAGCGCCGTCGAGCCGCACAGCAAAGGCAAGCACAGTCCGAGCACCACGGGATTGACGTTGATGCTGGTTTTCAGGGTACTGGCGAGAAAGCCGCTTTCCGGCAACCTGCGGCTCTGGACGAGATCGGAACCGTCGGCTTTCACGTTGAATCGCGTATCGCCCGAGCTGCCGGCGATCGAGGTATCGAGCTTGAGATCCAATCGCACCAAGCCGCCAAGCACCAGAATCGAGCCGACCTGATCGATGTTGGCCGGACTGCCGATCTTTATCGTCGCTCCGCTGCTTCTCCAACCGAAGTCCAACGCGGTATCCGGGCGGGTACAGGCCATGCTTTTCAGCCAGACGGCTCCCGACGCGCCTTCGATGGCCAGTTGCAGTTTCGTGGTGGCGAGAATGGACAGGAACCCGGAATCGATGTCCGCCGTAAGTCGTACCTGGGACTGGCGCACCTCCGTGCGCCAGGCACCGCTCTCATCCTGCCCTGGCGGCCCGGAGACGATCCTCTTCGGCTCTACGACCGTGAGCCGTGCATTGGCCAATCCAGGGATACCCAGGTTCACGGCGACCGCGGAATTCTTGTTGGCGACCTGGGCAACCGCCATGATGAGATCCAGCGCATTGATCGCCGTATCCAGCTGCGACATGCTGTTCACCTCGCCGGCGCTCAGCCCCAGCAGGTCTCCCAGTTTCAACGTGGCCGACTTTACCCCCACCAATTGCGTTCTCAGGGCCTCGACCGAGGCTACGCCGTTCTTCGCCAGGACGTTCACGCTGGCGGCGAGTACCTGCTGCAAGCCGACGTTGGTATTCAACAACTGTTCGATGGTCCCCAGGCTGGTATCGACCCCGATCAAGCCCATTCCATCCGCGCCGAGAATGTCCAGCACACTGAGCTTCGCGTCGGCGATACCGTTGTAGGCCGCCGCGGAGAGATCGATCTGGGTGCCCAGCAATCCGCTCAGGATGGGGTTGAGCAACGCCGATTGGCCACTGTTCACGCTCGCCAGCCCCGTGCCTGCGGAAATCGTGGCGTTCGGCAGGCGTCGCGCCACGGCCTCTGCGCGGAGATCGACGTTGGCATTGCCGCCGCCGAACAGTCCCCCGAGGTTGGCGACCAGGCTGCCGGGAACGCTCTTGGTCACCTCGACATGCACCGCCTCGTTGGCGGCAGCCGCGTTCGACGCGCTGGCTATGAAACTGCGCAGGCCGCCGGCACTCAGCACGCCGCCGACTTCCGCCGACAGGCTGGAGCCGGCGGCGTCCGCATCGAACCCGTTGAGCATCGCGCTGGCCTTGGCGAAAGACGTCGCCTGGGCAGAACTCTGGTCGCCGCACAAGGCTCCCTGGGAGGCACTCTCCAGCGCCGCCACGTCCGCCACTCGCTGCAGGTTGCGCTGCTCCAGGTAGAGCCGCCCGGTATCCACCACCAGCAACAGGCAGATCAAGGCCAGCAGCAGGGTGGTCGCCGCCAGGATGCCGATCGCCCCGCGCTGTCTTGCAGGCCATCCGTTCATGCCCTGCCCCTCCGCCAGGAACCGTCAGTTCTTGCTCTCGCCGAAGCCGCGATCTTCCAGCAGGTACTCGGGAATCTCGTGCTCATAGCTTTTCAGGTAGCGCTGGTAGGCACGCTGGCGCTCGGCGGCGGTCGCGCTTTGCCGAACCGGGCTGGCGGCCCGGCCGCTCGCCTGGATGGCCAGCCAGGCGCGGGTGGCGGTCTGCGGTTCGGCCGTCGCTGGCGCGGCAGGACGGACCGCCGGCGTGTCCGCGGCCCAGGCCGTGCCGGACAGGAGCAGCAAGACGCCGAACAGGATTCGCTCGTGCATGGTTCACCTCTCCGGCGCCGGCTCAGGGCGCCTCGTTGGCCATCGCGGTATGCATATTCGCCTCCGCCGGCAGTTCCGCCAGCGGGTCGTCGCTTGCCGGCGCCGCGCCGGGTGTCGGTACGGCACCCCAGCTGCGCGCCCGCGCCTCGGCCGCGCGGATGTCCCGGGCATTCAGCTGCAAACGCTCGATCAGGCGCTGCGCATCTTCCCGGTCGCCTTGCAGGTACAGCAGGCCGAGCAGGTTGGTCGCCGGCAGCTTGCCACCCTGCTGCAACTCCAGCGCAGTGATGAATTCGAAGCGCGCGCCGACACGGTCGCCGCGCTTGAGCAGGGCGACCCCCAGGTCGTTGCGGAAGCGGCTCTCGGTCGGCCGCAGGCGCGCCGCCTCGCGCAGCTCGAGGACCGCCCGGGCGCTGTCGCCATTGCGCAGGGCGAGCAGGCCGAGGCCGTGGTGCGCCTCGGGTGCCTTGCAGGTTTCCAGCAGGGCCTGGTACTCGGCCCTGGCCCGCGGGTCGCCGATCCGGCGCAGGATCAGCGCCCTTTCCTCGCGCACGTCGAGCAACCCCGGCGGCATGCTTTCCAGGTTGGCCAGGGCCGCATGCAGGCGGCCCTCGCGGATCATGTCGCGGACCATGTTCATCTGCAGTTCCTGCTCCTGGCCGAGCTGCTGCGAACACTCCCGTGGGCCGTCCCGCCCCGGCAGCGCGGCGCAACCGCCGAGCAGGGCGGCGCACAGGCCGATGCCGATCAGTGCTTTCATCCCAGTCCTCCCAAGGCCTTGGTGATGGCAATGACGCCCGGACCGGCGAGGACGATCAGCAGCGCCGGGAACAGCAGCACCATCATCACCAGGCTCATCTTCGCCGACAGCTTGCCGATGCGTTCCTGCAAGGTGGTCAGGCGCCGGTCTTCGAACAGTTGCTTGAGCGTCAGCAGGGTGCTGCGCGCACTGCCGCCCTGGCGCAACATCTGCCGTAGCACGCCGCAGCAGTCGTTCAGCGGGTCCACCTGCAGGCGCCGGGCAAGCGCCTCCAGCTCTTCCGCCAGGTCGATGCCGTTGTCGGCACGGGTCAGCGCCAGGTCCAGCTCGCGGGCCAGTTGCGGGGTGATCCCGCGGCCTTCCAGGCAGACCACGCGCAGCGTCTGCTCCACGGTCAGGCCGGCGTCGAAGAGGATGCGGATCAGTTGCACGAACAGGATCATCTCGTCGGCGATCAGCGCCCGGCGCGCCTTGGCGAAGTGCTTGAGCACCTGCTTGGGCAGGAGGAAACCGATGCCGGCGGCGAACAGCAGCGGCACCGCGTAGGACGCCTCGCTCTCGGCGCGCAGCAGCTTGACCAGCAAGACCAGGAGAACGAACAGCAGCGGCGTGAGGAACACCGAGATCAGGTACAGGGTCCGGTAGCGACTCTCGTGCCAGCCGGCCTGTTGCAGCAACTGGCGGGCCTCGCTGTCCATCAGTTGCAGGCGCCGCACCCAGAAGCTGTCGTCCATCCGCTCGGTCATGCCGGCCAGCCACCTGGTCGAGCCGCCAGGGTTGGCCAGCGCTCCCAGGCGCCTCTCGATCAGGCGCTGCTCGCGGCTGCCGTTGCGCGCCTGGAGCAACAGCAACAAGGCACCGCCGACCGCCATCAGGAGCGCCGCGAAAATCAGCCACTGTGCCTGCATGGCCACCTCCTAGACGCTCTTGAGCATGCGCCACAGCGCATAGCAGCCGAGCAGTTGCAGCCCGAGCGAGGCCAGGAGCAGGAAACGCCCGGTGCCGTCGGCCCACATGTTCAGCAGATAGCCCGGGTTGCTCGCCAGGATGTAGCCGCCCAGGGCGCTCGGCACGCCGGCCAGGACATAGGCGCTGATCCGTGTCTCGCCGGTCATCGCGTGCAACTGCCGGCTGAGCTTCTCGCGCTCGTGGATGAGCTTGACGATGCTGTCCAGCAGGTCGCTGGTATTGCCGCCATAACGGTGGTTGACCGAGACGCCCAGGGCGAGGATGCGCAGCTCCTCAACCTCGTAGAGTTCGGCGACTTCCTGCAACGCCTCCGGCAGGTGGATGCCGAGAAGCACGTGGTTGCGCGCCAGGGTGAAGATGTCGCGCAGCGGCTCCTCGGCATTCTCCACTGCCTGCATCAGCGCGTCGCCCAGCGTGCGCCCGGCGTGCAGGCTGCGCACTACCTGGTCGAGGAAACGCGGCATCTGCCGGATCATTCGCTTCAGGCGGCGCTGGTAGAGCATGCCCAGGGCGACGCGGCAGGACAGCGCCGCCAGTAGCAGGCCGCCTAGCGCGCCGATGGTGCCGAACAGGCCCAATCCGCTCCAGACCAGCAGCAGCGCGAGCACTGCCGCCCCGAACAACCACGGGCGCGGGCGCTGGATACCGGCGCGACGCATCTGGCGAGCCAGCCAGTGACTGCTGCGCGGCCGCACCGCGACCGCCTCCTGGCGTCCCAGCAGCCGTTCAACCACCAGTTCGTTGCGCCCGGCGCGCCAGCCCATGAACGCCAGGGCCAGCGCGGCGAAAGCCAGCACGCCGCTGAACAGCACCAGCAGTTGCGCGCCGTTCACAGCAGCGCCTGGCGGAATTTCTGCCCGACCGGCGCGGCCTGGCGGACGAACTGCCCGCTACCGCGCCGGTCGAGACTGAACAGGGTATTGGTGACGTACACGCCGTCGCGCACCTCCAGCACCTCCAGCACTTCGCTGATGCAACGCCGACCGCTGGCCAGGCGGGTGATCTGCACCACCACGTCCAGCGCGGCGCAGATCATCAGGCGCAAGGTCTGCTCCGGCAGCCTGTTGCCGGTCAGGCCGACCAGCATCTCCATGCGCAGCAGCGAATCCATCGCCGAGTTGGCGTGCACCGTGCTCATCGAGCCGTCGTGGCCGGTGTTCATCGCCTGCAGCACGTCGAGCACCTCGACGCCGCGGATCTCGCCGAGGATGATCCGGTCCGGGCGCATCCGCAGGGCGTTGCGGATCAGGTCGCGGGCGGTCACCTCGCCGTAGCCCTCGGCGTTCGGCGGACGGGTCTCCAGGCGCACCACGTGGTCGTGGCCGAGTTGCAGCTCGGCGGTGTCCTCGATGGTGACGATCCGCTCGCGTTCGTCGATGAAGCCGCTGATGACGTTGAGCAAGGTGGTCTTGCCGGTGCCGGTGCCGCCACTGATGAGGATGTTGCAGCGGCGCGAGACCGCCTGGCGGAGGAACTCGAGCAAGGCTTCGTCGACGCTCTGGTAGGCCAGCAGGTCGGCACTGCGCAGCAGCTCCTGGCTGAACTTGCGGATCGAGATGCACGGCCCGTCCAGCGCCACCGGGGGAATGATCGCGTTGACCCGGCTGCCGTCCGGCAGGCGCGCGTCGACCATCGGGCTGGACTCGTCCAGGCGTCGGCCGAGGGGCGCGAGGATACGCTGGATCACCCGCAGCACATGGTGGTCGTCGATGAAGCGCAGGTCGCTCTGGTAGAGCCGCCCTTCCCGCTCGACGAACACCCGGCCCGGCCCGTTGACGAGGATTTCCGAGACGCCGGGATCGCGCAGGAGGATCTCCAGCGGGCCGAAGCCGGTGAGTTCGTCGACCACCTCTTCGGCCAGGCGGTCCAGTTCGTAGCGGGAGATCGCCAGTTGATGGCGCGAGCCGTATTCGCAGACCTTTTCCGAGACGTACTGGACCACGGCGGAGCGCGCGCCCTCCAGCAGGTTCATGCCGTCTTCGTCGATCTCGTCGATGATGTAGCGGTGCAGGCGCAGCTTCAGCGCCTGGATGTCCTGCTCCTGGCGGGAGTGGAAGGCACCGCCGTCAGGACGCGCGCCGAATCCCGTGCTCATAGCAGCGCCGCCTTGGCCCGGCCGAGCCAGGACAGCAGCGAACGGCGCTCGCCGCGTGTCACGCACAGGCTGTCCGCCAGTTGCCGCAGCTTGGCCGCCAATGGGTCGCGCGGCGCCACCTCGAACAGGCTCTTGCCGAGGTTCTTCGCGCGCAGGCGCGATTCCGGGGACAACGGCAGGACACCGAACAGATCGAGGTCGAACATCCGGCTTAGGGCCTGCTGGTCCGGCGCCACATTGGGCAGGTAGCGCTCGATCAGCAACTCGATGGAGGGCAACGGCAGGTTGCGCTCGCGCAGGCGGCGCAGGCGCTCCAGGCCCTTCTTGCAGGACGGCACGCTCTGGTCGACCATCCACAGCACGCGGTTGGCCTGCACCAGCAACTGGTTGCTCAGCTCGCCCTCGGGCAGCCCGGTGAGGTTGACCACCACATGGCTGAACGCCCCGCGCAGGTTGCCCAGCAACAGATAGAGTTCGGCGGTGGTGACTCGCTCCAGCACGCCGGGCTCGTCGGTCAGACTGAGTATCCGCAGGCCGCTGTCGAGGCGGGTGAAGGCGCTGTCGATCAGGGTCTGGTCGAGGCGCCGCAGGTTGCGCAAGGCATCGCTGAAGGTGAAGGCCGAGTCCAGGCCGAGGATCGCCAGCGCCTCGCCGGTGGGCTGGCCGACGTCCAGCAGCAGGACCTGGTTCGGCGTCTGCTCCTGCAACGCCTTGGCCAGGTGCAAGGCGACGAAGGCGCCGTCGGCGTCCGGTCGGGCGCTGACCAGGGTCAGCAGCTCGCCCTGGCGCGCCGCGCTCACCGGCACGCTGGGCAGGCGTCCGCCGAGGCGCCGGATCAGCCCGGTCAGCTCGCTGGCGCGGGCGCCGTAGGTGATGAAGTCGCGCGCGCCGGCGCGCATCGCCGCCAGCACCAACTGGTTGTCCAGGCCGTCGCCGATGGCCACCACCGAGAGCATCGGCCGCGCCGATACCAATCCCTCGACCAGCGCACCCTGGGACACCAGGTTGCTTTTGCCGAGGCTGATGAACAGCACCCCGGCGGCGGTGACGTCGAGCAGCGCCAGCAGCTCCTCCAGGCTGGCGCTGCCTGCCGGAACCACCTGGCCGGCGGACGCCAGGCTGTTCTGCAACCAGTCGAGTTCGCCGGGATGCTGGGTCAGCGCCACGAAGTTCTGGTTCATGCGCGCCTCCTAATCCGACAGACCGGTGTCGTTCTGCTGGCCGTCGTACTCGCCGCGCTCGAGGAAGTACAGGCGCGAGAACCCCGGATCGTAGTGCCGCAGGCCCTCGCCGGGCAGGTCCGGCAACTGTGCGTCGGCGGCCAGCGGCTGGACCAGGTGCGGGGTGACGATCATCAGCAGCTCGCGGTCGTCCTTGTCCAGCTTGGTCGAGCGGAAGAACGCACCGAGGATCGGGATGTCGCCCAGCCAGGGAAACTTGTCGACGTTGCTCACCGAGTTGCTGCTGGTCAGCCCGCTGATCACGAAACTCTCGCCGTCGGCCAGCATCACGCTGGTGTCGGTGCGCCGGACGCGCAGCGCCGGCACCGCCACCCCGCCGCTCTGGATGCCGGCGCTGTAGTCCAGTTCGCTGACCTCCGGCGCCACCTTGAGAGCAATGCGGCGGTTGTTCATCACCGTCGGGGTGAGGGTCAGGCGGATGCCGAACTCCTTGTATTCGATGGTGACGTTGTCGTTGGTGCCGTTCGGCACCGGGATCGGAAACTCGCCGCCGGCGAGGAACGACGCGCTCTGCCCGCTCATCGCCACCAGGCTCGGGCGCGCCAGGGTATAGGCGAAGCCGCTGCCCTCCAGGGCATTCATGAAGCTCAACCACTTGCCGCCGCCGAAGATCAGGTTGAATCCCGAGCTGCCGGTGCCGAAGGTGCCGCCCAGGCCGCTGCCGTCGGCATTGACCTTGATATCGCCGAGGCTGCCCGGCGCACCGAGCACCCAGAGGTTGCCGCCGCGGCGGACGAACGAGGTGCTGGCCTGCTTCAGCTTGCTGCGGCTGACCTCGACGAAGCGGATATCGGTCTGCACCTGGTTCGGCAGCTCCTCCACGGCGCCGACGGTGAACGCTGGAGCACCGCGGGTATCGACGCTACCGCGTCCCTCGACCTCCACCAGGCTGCGCAACGGCTCGGGACTGCAGCCGGTCCAGATCAGCAGGCTGGTGGAGCCCTGTTCCTTGCCGGTGACCAGGAAGCCGCGACGATCCAGCAACTGTACGTCGGCGATCTTCGGATCGCCGATGGCCAGCCGTTCGATCGGCACCGCCAGGCGCAGGTCACGCTGTTGTCCCTGGACGACGTCGACCCGCGGCGCCTGCGCCAGCAACTCGATGCAGCCCTGCGGCAAAGCCAGTGCCGGCAGCGCCAACGCCACCCCCAGCAGCCCTCCCAGCCAGCGCGACACGCCTATCCCGGTGCTCCGATGCATATGCCGGCTCCCCTCAAGGCACTTCATGGGTCATGGCGCTGCCACGGTAGACCGTGACCCCGTTGGCCACCGGCACGCGCGGAGCCGCGCTGCGCACGCTCGGCGCCGTCGGTTTGCGGCGCTCCAGCAGTTGGTCGAGACTCAGCGCCGCGCTCGGCGCGCCCAGCGACGCTTGCAGTAGCGCGCCTTCCTGCTCCCTGCGGTAGAGTTCTTCGTCCTTGCTGCGGATGGCCAGGCGCAGCGAACCGGCCTGGCTCGCCAGCATCAGCCGCGCCACGCCGTCCTCCGGTACCGCCAGCACCGCGGTACGCGGCGGACGCGGGTCCTTTTCCTGGTTCGAGCGGTCCTGTCCATCGCTGCCCACGGCGATCCGCTCGCCGTAGGTCAGTACCCGGACGCCGGGCAACACCAGTTGCGCCAGCGGGGTCGATTCGCCGTCCCGCTCGTCACGCACGAAGAGCATCACGTCGACATAGTCGCCGGGCAGGACGAAGCCGCCGCCGCCGACCACTTCGTCCACAGCAATCGCCATCGCCCGCTCGTCCGGACGGATGGTCCGGGCCAGCGGACCGCCGGGTTCGAGGGTCGCGGCGGAAAGAATGCTGCCGGCCGGCACCGCGACCCAGACCCGCTTGCCGAGCAACGCCTCGGGCCTGTCGTAGCTACCGACCGGTGCGGTCCGCAACAGCTCGACGCTCAGGTCGTCCTTGCCGATCACCGCCAGCGCCGGGAGATCGCGACTGGCCACCAGCACCGGCTTGCGTTCGAGCTTTTCCAGCGAAGCGTCCACCGTCGCCGAAGCCGGCGCCACGGATGGAGCGTGCGCGTTCGATGGCGCGCGGCCGATGGATACGCCGAGGTATCCGAGCAACACCGCACCGAGCAGCAGCAGGCCGGCCAGGGCCATCAGCACCTTGCTATTCATGGGCAGACCCCTGCTATGCGTCCGGACAGGTCGATGAACGGAAAATCACCGGCGATCGCCGATGAACGAAAAAGAAAAAGTGGCGTCTTGCTGTCCGTGTCATGGCCATACTCCGGGACTGGCTTTCCATGGCAGGTACATTGGGTTATCGACTGGAGACAGTCGTTATTCAAGAACCAAAGTTCATAACTTCGACCATGCGGCGATAGGCCTGAATCTAGACTTGGGATAATCAATGTCAATTTGTCATTAGATGTAGTCCAAGCCTTGTAACTCGCCATATAACCTTGCGACTAATCCACTCCTACTAATGCCATTTAGTTGTTGCAAAACGCCATCATCGGCCTAGCCTCAGCGTGGAGGCAGGGCTCTGTCTCGGTGATTGCCGCGTTCGAGGAGCAAACAAGAATGAAGAACCTGACTCTGCTCGTGTATTGCAAACTTCGCGCATTCCTGGCGGACGAAGAAGGGGCAAATGCCATCGAATACGCGGTTATCGCAGGTTTGATCGCGGTGGCTCTGATTGCCGTATTGAGTCCCACGGACAGTGGTATCGTCGGCGGGCTGAAAGCCTTCTTCGACGGAGTCGGCGAAAAAGTCGGCGGGCTGTCTCCGACAGCGAACTGACGCGAGCGCTTTCCCGGTCGCTTCCCATAGTGGCGCCATTTTCATGGCGCCACTATTTTGCCTTTGTAATGGCACTGTGCTACAAAGCCTGCCGTTCAGGCGCTGGATCATGGCTTTCCCCCGCAAGCTCCCTACCTGGTGGCCTGGGCTCCCCGCCCTTCTTGAGGCTTTTGCCAGGACGCATCGCTCATGCTTCGCTCGCTGTCGTTTGCCAAGAAAATCCTTCTCGCCGCCGCGCTGGTGGTAGTTTTCGCCTTCAGCTGCTTCATCCTCTACAACGATTACCGACAGCGCGAGGCCGTGCGCACGGACACGGAAAACTACCTCGGGGAAATCGGCACCCTGACCGCCAGCAACATCCAGAGCTGGCTGGAAGGCCGCATGCACCTGGTGGAAGGCCTGGCCTCGCAACTGGCGCTGCTCGACCAGCCCGACGAGGCGAATATCGCAAGGCAACTGGAACAGCCCGTCTTCAGCCGCAATTTCGCGTCGGTCTATCTTGGCGAGGCGGCCAGCGGCACCTTCACCATGCGCCCCTACGACGCCATGCCGGAAGGTTACGACCCACGTACCCGCGCCTGGTACAAGGACGCGCTGGCGGCCGACCGGCTGATCGTCACCGAACCTTTCGTCGATGCCGGCACCGGCGAGCAGATCCTCGCCATGTCGCTGCCGGTGCGGCACGCCGGTCAACTGCTGGGCGTCGCCGCCGGCGACATGAAGCTGGAGACCCTGACCGCGATCCTCAATTCCCTGAAGTTCGACGGTGCCGGCTACGCCTTCCTGGTCAGCGACGCCGGCAAGATCCTCCTCCACCCCGACTCCGGGCTGGTCCTGAAGACCCTCGCCGAAGTCTATCCCAAAGGCGCACCGAACATCGTCCCCGGGGTCCACGAGGTGGAACTCGACGGTCGCAGCCAGTTCGTTTCCTTCACCCCGGTGAAGGGACTGCCCGGCGTGACCTGGTACGTCGCCCTGGTCCTCGACCGCGACACCGCCTATTCGATGCTCAGCGAATTCCGCACTTCGGCGATCGTCGCCACGCTAATCGCGGTGGTCGGCATCATGCTTCTCCTCGGCATGCTGATCCGCGTACTGATGCAACCGCTCACCGACATGGGCCGCGCCATGCAGGACATCGCCCAGGGCGAAGGCGACCTGACCAAGCGCCTGAAGGTCACCAGCAACGATGAATTCGGTACGTTGGCCAATGCCTTCAACCGCTTCGTCGAGCGTATCCACGAATCGATCCGCGAGGTCGCCGGGACCGCTCGCCAACTGCACGATGTGGCGCAACTGGTGGTGAACGCCTCGAACTCCTCGATGGCCAACTCCGACGAGCAGTCCAACCGCACCAACAGCGTCGCAGCAGCGATCAACGAACTCGGCGCCGCCGCCCAGGAAATCGCCCGCAACGCCGCCGATGCCTCGCACCACGCCTCCGACGCCAACCACCAGGCCGAAGACGGCAAGCAGGTGGTCGAGCAGACCATCCGCGCGATGAACGAGCTTTCCGAGAAGATCAGCGCCTCCTGTGCCAACATCGAGGCCCTCAACAGCCGCACGGTGAACATCGGCCAGATCCTCGAAGTGATCAAGGGCATCTCCGAGCAGACCAACCTGCTCGCCCTCAACGCCGCCATCGAAGCCGCGCGCGCCGGCGAGGCCGGACGCGGCTTCGCGGTGGTCGCCGACGAGGTGCGCAACCTGGCCCACCGTGCCCAGGAGTCGGCCCAGCAGATCCAGAAGATGATCGAAGAGCTGCAAGTCGGCGCCCGCGAGGCGGTGGCCACCATGACCGAAAGCCAGCGTTACAGCCTGGAGAGCGTGGAGATCGCCAACCGTGCCGGCGAACGCCTGGGTAGCGTGACCAGCCGGATCGGCGAGATCGACAGCATGAACCAGTCGGTGGCCACTGCCACCGAGGAACAGACCGCGGTGGTCGACTCGCTGAACATGGACATCACCGAGATCAACACCCTCAACCAGGAAGGCGTGGAGAACCTCCAGGCCACCCTGCGCGCCTGCGGCGAGCTGGAAACCCAGGCCGGGCGCCTGCGGCACCTGGTGGACAGCTTCAAGATCTGAGCCCGTCCGTCCCACAGGCCGGCTAACCGCGAAGCGGTTAGCCGGCGATCATCCAGCCCCCATGAAAAAGGCGCCCGCGGGCGCCTTTTTCATGGCCTGGCGCTCAGCGCCGCTTCTTCCCGCCCATCAACGAGCCGAGCAGGCCACGCACCAGCTCCCGGCTCAACTGGTTGGCCGCCTGGCGCATGGCGCTCTTCACCGTCGAATTGGACAGCAGGCTGCCGAGAATCTGCCCGGCCATGCCGCCGACGCCGGACGAGCTTTCCTGCTGAGCAGTCGCCTGGCCCTGGACCTCGGGCTTGGCGCCCGCCTTGTTCGCCAGCACCTCGTAGGCCGACTCGCGATCGATCGGCTGGTCGTAGCGACCCTTCAACGGCGACCGCTGGACCAGTTCAGCGCGCTCGCTGTCGCTCAGCGGGCCGATCCGCGAATAGGGCGGCGCCACCGCGACGCGCTGGACCATGGCCGGCGTGCCCTTTTCCTCCAGGGTGCCGACCAACGCCTCGCCGATACCCAGTTCGGTCAGCACCCCCAGGGTGTCGAACGCCGGGTTCGGGCGGAAACCGTCGGCCACCGCGCGCAGCGATTTCTGCTCCTTGGCGGTGAAGGCGCGCAGGCCATGCTGGATACGCAGGCCGAGCTGGGCCAGGACATCGTCCGGCAGGTCGCCCGGCGACTGGGTGACGAAGTACACCCCGACGCCTTTCGAGCGGATCAGCCGGACCACCTGTTCCAGGCGGTCGCGCAAGGCTTTCGGCGTGCCGTTGAACAGCAAGTGGGCCTCGTCGAAGAACAGTGCCAGCACCGGCTTGTCGGCATCGCCGCGCTCCGGCAGTTGCTCGAACAGCTCGGCCAACAGCCAGAGCAGGAAAGTCGCGTAGACCTTCGGCGCCTCGTGCACCAGGCGGCTGGCGTCGAGCAGGTGGATGCGCCCGCGCCCGTCCGGCTCGGGGCGGAGGATGTCTTCCAGTTGCAGGGCAGGCTCGCCGAAGAAGGCCTCGGCGCCCTGCTGCTCCAGAGTGGCCAGGCGGCGCAGCAGCGCCTGCCCGGAAGCGCCAGTGAACAGCGCCCGGTCCTCGCCAAGGATTTCCGGATTGTCCTTCAGATGGTTGAGCAGCGCCTTCAGGTCCTTCAGGTCGAGCAGCAGCAGGCCTTCCCGGTCGGCCACCTGGAAGGCGGCGAACAGCGCGGCCTGCTGGCTATCGGTCAACTCCAGGAGGTTGGCCAGCAGCAGCGGGCCCATCTCGCTGATGGTGGTGCGCAACGGGTGGCCGGTCTTCCCGGCGATGTCCCAGAGCGTGGTCGGGTAGGCCTTCGGCTGGTAGTTCAGCCACGGCATGCTGGCGATACGTTCGGCGACCTTGCCCTGCGGGTTGCCCGGCGCGGCGATGCCGCACAGGTCGCCCTTGATGTCGGCGGCGAACACCGCGACACCGGCATCGCTGAAGGATTCGGCGAGGTGCTGCAAGGTCACCGTCTTGCCGGTACCGGTGGCGCCGGCGATCAATCCATGACGGTTGGCCAGGCGCCAGGCCTGTCCTACCGGCTGGCCATCGGGGCCAGCGCCGATCAACAACTCATTCGCTTGCGACATCCATTCATCCTCGGGACTAAAGCTCCGGCACGCTGTGCCGACAGTAAGGGAAAGCCCTTGTGCAACGGGGCTTCCAGCGGAACCCGCGTACCAATATGCGCGGGTTCCCGCGAAGGGCGTCGGGCCAGCGCATCGACCCGATCTGGCCGTCCAGCTTCAGCGAAGACCTTCGGGCCTTGCTGAGACAGGAAAAATCGCCATCGTATCCGTATCACGCATTCTTCGGAGCCACCCAGGGAACCGTGGCTTCGTGGCACAAGGCCGTGCCTGGGTCGACGGACTACCCACCCGCGCGACCCGCCCGACGCTGCAAGGCGTACGGAAAGCTCCTGCGCCCGCGGAACGGTCGCAGGGGTCTGGTCAAAGACTGGCGCTACATACTCCTGGACGCAATACAACATGATCAAAAGTCTGAAGTTCAGCCACAAGATCCTCCTCGCGGCCTCCCTCGTGGTGTTCGCCGCTTTCGCACTGTTCACCCTCTACAACGATTACCTGCAGCGCAACGCGATCCGCGAGGACCTCGAAAGCTACCTGCGGGAAATGGGTGACGTGACTTCCAGCAACATTCAGAACTGGCTCGGCGGCCGTCTGCTGCTGGTCGAGCAGACCGCCCAGACCCTGGCCCGCGACCACAGCCCGGAAACCGTCAGCGCCCTGCTCGAACAGCCGGCCCTGACCTCGACCTTCAGCTTCACCTACCTCGGCCAGCAGGACGGCGTCTTCACCATGCGTCCGGACAGCCCGATGCCGGCCGGCTACGATCCGCGCAGCCGGCCCTGGTACAAGGACGCCGTGGCGGCCGGCGGCCTGACCCTGACCGAACCCTACGTCGACGCCGCCACCCAGGAATTGATCATCACCGCGGCGACACCGGTGAAGGCCGCTGGCAACACCCTCGGCGTGGTAGGCGGCGACCTCAGCCTGAAGACCCTGGTGCAGATCATCAATTCGCTGGACTTCAGCGGCATGGGCTACGCCTTCCTGGTCAGCGGCGACGGCAAGATCCTGGTGCACCCGGACAAAGAGCAGGTGATGAAGACCCTGAGCGAGGTCTACCCGCAGAACACGCCGAAGATCGCCACCGGTTTCAGCGAGGCCGAATTGCACGGGCATACCCGCATCCTCGCCTTTACCCCTATCAAGGGCCTGCCTTCGGTGACCTGGTACCTGGCGCTGTCCATCGACAAGGACAAGGCCTACGCCATGCTCAGCAAGTTCCGCGTCTCGGCCATCGCCGCCGCGCTGATCTCCATCGTCGCCATCCTGGTCCTGCTCGGCCTGCTGATCCGCCTGCTGATGCAGCCGCTGCACCTGATGGGCCGTGCCATGCAGGACATCGCCCAGGGCGAGGGCGACCTGACCAAGCGCCTCGCCGTGACCAGCCGCGATGAATTCGGAGTGCTCGGCGATGCCTTCAACCAGTTCGTCGAGCGTATCCATCGCTCGATCCGGGAAGTCGCCGGGACCGCGCACAAACTGCACGACGTCTCGCAACTGGTGGTGAACGCCTCGAACTCTTCGATGGCCAACTCCGACGAGCAGTCCAACCGCACCAACAGCGTCGCCGCGGCGATCAACGAACTCGGCGCCGCCGCCCAGGAAATCGCCCGCAACGCCGCCGATGCCTCGCACCATGCGTCCGACGCCAACCACCAGGCCGAGGACGGCAAACAGGTGGTCGAGCAGACCATCCGCGCGATGAACGAGCTTTCCGAGAAGATCAGCGCCTCCTGCGCCAACATCGAGGCCCTCAACAGCCGCACGGTGAACATCGGCCAGATCCTCGAAGTGATCAAGGGCATCTCCGAGCAGACCAACCTGCTCGCCCTCAACGCCGCCATCGAAGCCGCGCGCGCCGGCGAGGCCGGACGCGGCTTCGCAGTGGTCGCCGACGAGGTGCGCAACCTGGCCCATCGCGCCCAGGAGTCGGCCCAGCAGATCCAGAAGATGATCGAAGAGCTGCAAGTCGGCGCCCGCGAGGCGGTGGCCACCATGACCGAGAGCCAGCGCTACAGCCTGGAGAGCGTGGAGATCGCCAACCGTGCCGGCGAAAGCCTGAGCAGCGTGACCCGGCGGATCGGCGAGATCGACGGGATGAACCAGTCGGTGGCCACCGCCACCGAGGAGCAGACCGCGGTGGTCGACTCGCTGAACATGGACATCACCGAGATCAACACCCTCAACCAGGAAGGCGTGGAGAACCTCCAGGCCACCCTGCGCGCCTGTGGCGAGCTGGAAACCCAGGCCGGGCGCCTGCGCCAACTGGTGGACAGCTTCAAGATCTGAGACCGGCCGGTCTCGTCGCCGAACCGGCGGACAACCGCGATGCGGTTATCCGCCCTGCCGACGAAAAGCGCCCACGGGCGCTTTTTTTCATTCTCCAGGTCGCATTCGGTGAAACCATTCATCCGTTGCGCTAAAGCTTCCGGACTTGCCGCCGACAGACACGGCAAGCCTTGCAGTTGCGATCCAACTGGGGCTGTTCACGACAGCGCGCCCGCGCCTCCCGGATGCAAGAAACCATGATCAAAAGTCTCAAGTTCAGCCACAAGATCCTGCTCGCCGCCGCGCTGGTGGTGATCGCGACCTTCTCCCTGTTCACCCTCTACAACGACTCCCTGCAGCGTGCCTCGATCCGCGAGGACCTGGAGGACTACCTGCACGAAATGGGCGAGATCACCGCCAGCAACGTGCAGAACTGGCTGAGCGGGCGCATCCTGCTGATCGAGAACCTGGCCCAGACCCTGGCCCGCGACCACAGCCCGGAGACCACCCAGGCCCTGCTGGAACAGCCGCTGCTGGGCTCGACCTTCCTCTTCACCTACCTGGGGCAGACCGACGGCACCTACACCGCGCGTCCCACCAGCGACCTGCCGGCCGACTACGACCCGCGCCGCCGCCCCTGGTACAACGCCGCCACCAGCGCCGGCCAGACCACCCTCACCGAACCCTACATGGAGCCGGCCATCCACGAGCTGGTACTGACCATCGCCAGCCCGGCGCGCCAGGGCGGCCAGCCATTCGGCGTGGTCGGCGGCGACCTCAGCCTGCAGACGGTGGTGAAGATCATCAACTCGCTGGACTTCGGCGGCATGGGCTACGCCTTCCTGGTCAGCGGCGACGGCAAGATCCTCGTCCATCCGGACAAGGACCAGGTCATGAAGAGCCTCAGCGACGTCTACCCACGCAACACGCCGAAGATCGGCAGCGGCTTCAGCGAGGCCGAGCTGCACGGCAACACCCGGATCCTCAGTTTCTCTCCGGTCAAGGGCCTGTCCGGCCTGGACTGGTACATCGGCATCTCGGTGGACAAGGACAAGGCCTATGCCATGCTCACCAAGCTGCGTACCTCGGCGATCGTCGCCGCGCTGATCGCGGTGGTCGCCATCGTCCTCCTCCTCGGCATGCTGATCCGCGTACTGATGCAGCCGCTCACCGACATGGGCCGCGCCATGCAGGACATCGCCCAGGGCGAAGGCGACCTGACCAAGCGCCTGAAGGTCACCAGCAACGATGAGTTCGGGGCCCTGGCCATTTCCTTCAACCGCTTCGTCGAGCGTATCCACGAATCGATCCGCGAGGTCGCCGGCACCGCTCGCCAACTGCACGACGTGGCGCAACTGGTGGTGAACGCCTCGAACTCCTCGATGGCCAACTCCGACGAGCAGTCCAACCGCACCAACAGCGTCGCCGCGGCGATCAACGAACTCGGCGCCGCCGCCCAGGAAATCGCCCGCAACGCCGCCGATGCCTCGCACCATGCGTCCGACGCCAACCACCAGGCCGAGGACGGCAAACAGGTGGTCGAGCAGACCATCCGCGCGATGAACGAGCTTTCCGAGAAGATCAGCGCCTCCTGCGCCAACATCGAGGCCCTCAACAGCCGCACGGTGAACATCGGCCAGATCCTCGAAGTGATCAAGGGCATCTCCGAGCAGACCAACCTGCTCGCCCTCAACGCCGCCATCGAAGCCGCGCGCGCCGGCGAAGCCGGACGCGGCTTCGCAGTGGTCGCCGACGAGGTGCGCAACCTGGCCCACCGCGCCCAGGAGTCTGCCCAGCAGATCCAGAAGATGATCGAGGAACTGCAGATCGGCGCCCAGGAAGCGGTCAGTACCATGACCGAGAGTCAGCGCTACAGCCTTGAAAGCGTGGAGATCGCCAACCGTGCCGGCGAACGCCTGAGCAGCGTCACCGGACGGATCGCCGAGATCGACGGGATGAACCAGTCGGTGGCCACCGCCACCGAGGAGCAGACCGCGGTGGTCGATTCGCTGAACATGGACATCACCGAGATCAACACCCTCAACCAGGAAGGCGTGGAGAACCTCCAGGCCACCCTGCGCGCCTGCGGCGAGCTGGAAACCCAGGCCGGGCGCCTGCGCCAGCTGGTGGACAGCTTCAAGATCTGAGCACTGCCCGAGCCGTAGCCGAACCGGCGGATAATCGCGCCGCGGCTATCCGCCCTGCCCCCGGCCATTCGTAGGGTGAACAACGCCAACGGCGTTGTTCACCCTTATCCTGCCAGGATGCCTCCCGAGGCATGCCTTCCTCTCCGCCCGCTCCCTCTGCGACCTATTCCCGCGCTGGCTGCCCCGAACGCGCCGGCTCGCGCTTTCTTTCCTAGACTTGAAGCTACCCATGGCTCCCGCACACCGTTCGAACGACTGCCGGCGCCGGTGGTCCACTGAGTGGCAGAAGGAACAAGCTCAACGGAGGAAGGCCCATCGTGCACATCGCCGATATGACCATGTTCTACGCGCCTGCCAGCGGGGGGGTACGCACCTATCTCGAAGCCAAGCATCGCCATCTCTGGCACTATCCCGGCATTCGCCACAGCGTGCTGGTTCCCGGCGCCGGCTATCGCCAGGCGAACGGCATCCACGAGGTGCCGGCGCCGCCGCTGCCATTCGGCAATGGCTACCGCTTCCCTCTCCGTCGCGGCCCCTGGCGCAAGGTGCTGCGCAATCTGCAACCGGACCTGATCGAGGTCGGCGACCCCTACCTCACCGCCTGGGCGGCGCTCGACGCACGGCGTCGGCTGGACGTGCCGGTGATCGGTTTCTACCACTCCGACCTGCCGCTGCTGGTGAGCAATCGCATGGGCGCCTGGCTCGGCACCAACGCGGACAACTACGTCAGCAAGCTGTACGGCCACTTCGACCGGGTCCTGGCCCCCAGCCGGGTGATGGCGGAAAAGCTGATGCGCCTGGGCGTCGCCGACGTGCATGTACAACCGCTGGGCGTCGACCTGGTCACCTTCCATCCGAGCAACCGCGATCCGGGGCTGCGCCAGGAACTCGGCCTGGACGAGGAAACCCGCCTGCTGGTGTTCGCAGGGCGCGGTTCGCGGGAAAAGAACCTGCCGGTACTGCTCGACGCCATCCAGCGCCTCGGCGACGGCTATCACCTGTTGCTGGTGGGTTCCAACATGCCGACCCGGGTTCCGCGCAACACCAGCGTGGTCGACCATTTCTGCGACAGCCGCGAAGTCGCCCGCCTGCTGGCGAGCAGCGACGCGCTGCTGCACGCCGGTGACCAGGAGACCTTCGGCCTGGTCGCACTCGAAGCGATGGCCAGCGGCATTCCGGTGGTGGCGGTGCGCGCCGGGGCACTGGCGGAAATAGTCCCGGAGCGTTGCGGCGTGCTCTGCGCACCGAACAACGGCGACGCCATGGCCTGCGCGGTGCGCGAACTGTTCAGCCACGACGTCGAGCTTCGTGGCCAGCGCGCCCGCCGTCACGTCGAGCGCCAGCATGCCTGGGACGCGGTGGTCGCCGGTCTGCTCCTGCACTACCACGCGGTACTCGGCGACAGCGAGGCGAGGTTCCCGCGCTATGGCTGAACGCAGCCTGCTGCTGGTGTTGCACGACGTGGCCCCGGAAACCTGGCCGGACTACCGGCCCTTCGTCGAGGCCGTGGACGCGCTCGGTGAGGTCCCCATGACCTGGCTGGTAGTGCCCGACTTCCACCATCGCAACCCGCTGGAAGCCGACGAAAAGTTCTGCAAACTGCTCTCGCGGCGGGTAACCCGGGGTGACGAACTGGCTCTCCACGGCTTCTATCACTACGATGACGCCCCACCACCGCGTACTCCAGGGCAATACTTCATGCGTCGCATCTACACCTGGGAGGGAGAGTTCTATGCCCTCGACCACGCCGAGGCCAAGGCCCGCCTGGCCGCCGGCATCGAGCTGTTCCGCCGCCGCGGATGGCCGCTGCACGGTTTCGTCGCGCCGGCCTGGCTGATGAGCGCCGGCACCCGCCAGGCGCTCGGCGAGAGCGGGCTGCGCTACACCAGCGACCCGTCCAACCTGTATCTGCTTCCCCACCTGCAACCGATCGAGGCCCCCGGCCTGGTCTGGAGCGCGCGCAGTGCCTGGCGTCGCGGCCTCTCCTGGGCGCTCAGCGAGCAGCGCCGCCGGGCCTGGCGCGCAGCGCCGGTGATCCGTCTCGGACTCCATCCGGTCGACATGCGCCATCGCTTTTCCCGCGAATACTGGCTGCGTACCCTGCGCATCCTGCTGTCCGAGGGGCGCCAGCCGTTGACCAAGATCGACTGGCTGGAGCGCCACCTCGCCCTGGACCGCGCGGCATGAGTCGAGGCTGGTTACTGCTGTTCGGTTTGATCGGTGCCTCGCTGATTCCGCTGGTGCTCGGCGGCAGCGACATGTTCCCGCGCTTGCGCGCCTTCCCGCTGGACAGTCTGCTGCTGATGTTCGGCATGATCGTGGTCTGCTGGTTCATCAACGGCCTGCGCCTGCGCCTGCTGCTCGCCGGGCGCGCCGGCAAGCTCGGGCAATTGCAGAGCGTCGGCATCATCATGGCCAGCGAATTCGCTTTCTGCGCCACTCCGGGCGGCAGCGGCGGGCCGTTGACCCTGATGGCGCTGCTGGCCCGGCGCGGCCTGCGCCCGGCACAGACCAGCGCGGTGTTCGCGGTCGACCAGTTGGCCGACCTGACGTTCTTCCTCTGCGCCCTCGGCGCGATCCTGATCTATGCCCTCAGCCATTCGCTGAGCCCGAACATGGAATCGAGCCTGATCTTCAGCGCGGTATTCCTGGTCGGCCTGTTCGTCGGCGCGGTAATGCTGATCCGCTACCTGCACCAGGTGATCCGCTTCAACGGGCGGGTTCTGGCGCGGCTCGGCGTGTCATCGCGCAAGCGCCTGCACTGGGGCCGCAAGATCCTGCATTTCCGCATTGCCCTGCACGACAGCCTGCGCCTGCCGAAACGACGCCTGCTGGCGGTCTTCCTTCTCAGCAGTACGCACTGGCTACTGCGCTTCAGCGTGCTCGATCTGACCCTGCGCGGCCTGGGAGTGGATATCCAGTGGGCCTGGACCTTCCTGATCCAGATGGTCTCGCTCAGCGCCGGACAGCTCTCGCTGATCCCCGGCGGCGCCGGCGGCACCGAGCTGACCTCGGCGGCCCTGCTGGCCCCCATGATCGGCAAGTCGACGGCGGCGGCGGCCATCGTCATCTGGCGAGCGGTGACCTTCTATTTCTACCTCGTCGCCGGCGGCCCGGTGTTCGCAGTGCTCGCCGGACGCCCGCTGCTGAAGAAGCTGATCAGCAGTCGCGAGGCTTCTTCCTGAGCGTATCCTCGGCGTCAGCCTCGCCCGTCTCGCTGGCGCTCTCCTGGATACGCCGCCAGAGTTCGGCCGCGCCGGGAAACTCGGTTCCGTCCTCGTCGCCGAGGGCGTCGATGTCGTAACGGCTTGTGCAACCCTCGCCGAGGGTCGGTGGCGGGCTGGCGGTGCCCGCCGACCTGGGATCGCTCATGTTCGTTCCTCCGGGTGCCGGCCCTGGCCGGCATTCCAGGGAAGCCGACTCAGTCGAACACCACCGTCTTGTTGCCGTGTACCAGTACGCGGTCTTCCAGGTGATAGCGCAGTCCGCGCGCGAGCACCAGTTTTTCCACATCCTTGCCCAGCCGCACCATGTCTTCGACGTTGTCGCGGTGAGTGACCCGCACCACGTCCTGCTCGATGATCGGACCGGCATCCAGTTCTTCGGTCACGTAATGGCTGGTCGCGCCGATCAGCTTGACCCCGCGCTTCGACGCCTGGTGATACGGCTTGGCGCCGATGAAGGACGGCAGGAAGCTGTGGTGGATGTTGATCACCTGGTGGGCGTACTTGCGGCACAGGTCCGGCGGCAGGATCTGCATGTAGCGAGCCAGGACGATGCAGTCGGCGCCATGTTCGTCGATCAGCCGGGAAACTTCATCGAAGGCCGGCTGCTTGTCCTGCGGATCGACGGGAACGTGGAAATACGGGATGCCGTGCCACTCGACCATGCTGCGCAGGTCGTCGTGGTTGGCGATCACGCAGGGAATCTCGCAGTCCAGTTCGCCGCTGTGCCAGCGGTGCAGCAGATCGGCCAGGCAATGGGACTCCTTGCTGGCCATCAGCACCACGCGCTTCTTCACCTCGGAATCGGTGATCCGCCATTCCATGGAGAATTCGCGGGCGATCGGGGCGAAAGCCTGGCGGAAGCCATCCAGGTCGAACGGCAGAGAGTCGGCACGGATCTCGTGGCGCATGAAGAACCAGCCGTTATCGTTGTCGGAATGATGGCTGGCTTCGGTGATCCAGCCATTGTAGGTGGCCAGGAAGTTACTCACCTTGGCAACGATCCCGACCCCGTCGGGACAGGCGATCACCAGCCGAAAAGTGCGCATGGGTATACTCCAGAAACATCGCGAAAGGCCGCCATTCTAGCGGCATGGCGGGAAAAGTTCAGCCTCGGCGAAGGTCTTTCGACAGGCTGTTGCGCGAGAGAATAAACCCGCACAACAGGGCAATCCCGATGCGGAATTAATTACTTTGAATTTCATCGAGAAAAGTTTTCATCGCGGTTTACTTACAGTTTCGCCCTGACTATTATTGAATCTACTTACATGCCCGCCACCGCCACTCAGCACAGACAAGGTACCTGACATGTCCCTGATCAACGAATATCGCGCCACGGAAGAAGCCATCAAGGAACTTCAGGAGCGCCTGAAGTCCCTGGAACAAGACGACAAACTGAAAAAAGAACTGGAATTCGAAGAGAAGCTGCGCACGCTGATGGGCACTTACCAGAAGTCCCTGCGTGACGTGATTTCCCTGCTCGATCCGGACGCCAAGATCGGCAAGAGCACCCGCACCGCCAAGGCGCCTGCCGGCAAGCGCGCGCGCAAGGTCAAGCAGTACAAGAACCCGCACACCGGCGAAGTCATCGAGACCAAGGGCGGCAACCACAAGACTTTGAAAGAGTGGAAAGCCAAGTGGGGCCCCGAGGCCGTCGAGAGCTGGGCCACCCTGCTCGGCTAAACCAGTCAGTTCCACGAAGAACGCCAGCCCAGTGCTGGCGTTTTTCATTTCCGCCGGATTGTATCGGCTCCTCTGCCTGCGCCCTCAAGTCTCCAGCGAATAGCGTTGACGCAGTTCCGCGGCGTAATCGCGCCAGGCCGCAAGTACCGCCGGCAATGTGCCGCCCTGCTCTTGCCGACAAGCCTCCAGCGCCGCCTCGAAGGCCGGCAAAGTATTCGGTGCGCCGTATTCTTCATGGGACAAACGATTGCGGCAGAAGCTTTCCCATTGTTGGCGCTCGGCCACATTTAAAGTTTCCGGGAAATTTCGCGCACGATAGCGGAAGAACAACTCCTGCAAACGGGCATCGTCGAAGGGCCATTGTTCTTTGGCCAATTGCTCCGGTTCGGCAAGGCGCAGCTGTTCACAAAGGCGTCGATCCCGATCGCCAATAAATCCGTCATACAACTGTTGCTCGGGGTCGTCGCTGGCGGAGAAACTTTCTTCGCCATATAGCGCTGTCAGTTTGTCCGCCCAGACGGTTTGATGCTGGCGCAACAGCTCGGCTTTTTGCTGGCACTCATCGAGTTCGATGCCGGTTCGCTGGCGATCCTCGGCGCGCAATACCGACAGCGGCGCCACCACCGGGCAACGGTTGACCTGGATCTGCTTCAGCGGCACCGGCAACTCGCCCTCGGCCAGTTCGTCGCGACGGGTATACAGGCGCCTGCGCAAGTCCTCGGCCGACAACTCCAGCAGCGGCGCGGGATCGGCGCAGAGGTCGCAGACGATCAGAGCATTGCGGTTGCGCGGGTGCCAGGCCAGCGGCAGGGCCACCGAGAGGAAATGGCGCTCCGCGGAAAAGCGTCCGGAGACATGCACCAGCGGCTGCAGCAGGCGTACCTGGTCGAGCACCTTGTGCTTGCTGCGCAACTGGTAGAGGTAATCGTACAGGCGCGGCTGGCGCTGACGGATCAGGCGGGCCAGGGCAATGGTGGCGCGGACATCGGAAAGCGCGTCGTGGGCCTGCCCATGCTCCAGGCCGTTCGCCGCGGTGAGCATTTCCAGCTTCAGCGACAGCCGGCCGTCCAGCTGCGGCCACTGGATGCCCTCCGGGCGCAGGGCATAGGCGGTACGGACCATGTCGATCAGGTCCCAGCGGCTATTGCCGCCTTGCCACTCGCGGGCGTAGGGATCGAAGAAGTTGCGGTACAGGCTGTAGCGCGTCACTTCGTCGTCGAAGCGCAGGGAGTTGTAGCCGGCCACGCAGGTCGCCGGCTGCGCCAGCTGGCCGTGTACCCGGGTCATGAAGTCGGCCTCGGACAGCCCCCGCTCGGCCAGCCGCTGGGGAGTGATGCCGGTGATCAGGCAAGCCATAGGGTGGGGCAGGATATCGTCGCTGGGACGGCAATACAGGTTCATCGGCTCGCCGATCTCGTTCAGCGCCTCGTCCGTGCGGATCCCGGCGATCTGCAACGGCCGGTCGCGGCGAGGGTCGATGCCGGTGGTTTCGTAGTCGTACCAAAAAATACTCGCGTTCACGGTCATTCCCTTTCTGGCGGCACCGGGCAGTCTACCAGTGACTGCCGCGAAGCTCGCGACCCACTTCGGGGATTTCCAGGTTTTCCAACGAACTCACGGAAAGCGCCGTAGGCACGGCCCGCCAGGGCGCGTCAGTGCGCATATCTGCCATCCGAACCTTGCGTTGTCCCCTCCGCCCTCGCTAGCATTCCGCTCGCACGGATGCCCGTTTCACTGACAAGGACAGCACCATGAACGACACCAGCAATCCCTACGCCACCCCCGCCAGCGCCCTGCAACCGACCCAGGCGGTGCCGCCGGTCATCGGCGACTACGACTTCCGCATCGGCGACGTGATCAGCGAAGCCTGGGCCAAGATCAAGGGCGTCAAAGGCATCCTGATCGGCGCCTTCGTGGTCTACAGCGTGGTGATCCAGACCATCACCTTCATCCTCACCCTGCTCTTCGGCGGTATCGGCCTGATGAGCGAGGCCGATCCCATCGCCTTCGCGGTCGGCCAGATGATCGCCAGCCTGGTCGCCACGGCGGTGGGCTACCCGTTCTTCACCGGCCTGACCATGATCGGCATCCGCCGCGCCGCCGACCAGCCGGCGACCTTCAACGAAATGTTCAACTACTTCGGCATGCTGGTGCCGCTGCTGCTCACCGGCCTGCTGATGATGCTGATGGTCTACGTCGGCTTCTTCCTGCTGATCATCCCCGGTCTCTACCTGAGCGTCGCCTACATGCTCGCCCTGCCGCTGGTGGCCGAGCGCGGCCTGACGCCCTGGCAGGCCCTGGAAACCTCGCGCAAGGCCATCAGCCGCCACTGGTTCAAGGTGTTCGGCCTGCTGCTGGTGCTGAGCCTGCTGATGCTGGTGAGCATGATCCCGCTGTTCATCGGCCTGATCTGGACCGGCCCGCTGTTCGTCGTCTCCATGGGTATTCTCTACCGCACCATCTTCGGCGTTCGCCCACTGGGCAACTGAGGTGCAGACCGGGCCGTCGCGGCGGCCCGGTTGCCTGATGACGCCACGCTGGCTAGCATCTGACTTTCCCCGACACGGCCCCCCGATGCCACCGAACGCAGCCGCTCGCCTCGTCGCGCCCGCCTCCCGGCCAGGCGCCGAGGTCCTCGACACCCACTACCACGTGGAAACGCCGGAAGGCATCGACCTGCTCCTGCGTCCCGCCGGCGTCGTCCCCCGGGCCCTGGCCTATACCATCGACCTCTGCATCCGCGGCCTGATCATGCTGGTGCTGATGCTCGGCCTGGCGTTCCTCGGCAAGCTCGGCGCCGGCCTCGGCCTGCTGCTGACCTTCATCATGACCTGGTGGTACATGGTCCTCTTCGAGGTGCTCAACCAGGGCCGCTCGCCCGGCAAGCAGATGATGGGACTGCGCGTCGTCCACGACGACGGCACTCCGGTGGGCTGGGCCGCGTCGCTGCTGCGCAACCTGCTGCGCTTCGCCGACATCCTGCCCTTCGGCTACGCCCTCGGTCTGCTCTGTTGCCTGAACCATCCGGCCTTCAAGCGCCTGGGCGACATCGCCGCCGGCACCCTGGTGGTCTACCGCGAACCCGAACTGAGCCGGCCCAGCCTGCCTGACGTCGAGCCGCAACTGCCGCCCTTCCCCATGAGCCTGGAAGAACAGCGCGCCTTCCTCGGTTTCGCCGAACGCGGCGCGGCGCTTTCCTCGGCACGCCGCGAGGAACTGGCGGGCATTCTCGCCGAACCGCTGGGCGTCGAGCCGGTACGCGCCCAGGCCGAGATCAACGGCATCGCCCGCGGCTTTCTCGGCCTGCGTCAGGAGAGCGCATGAAACAGAGCCTCTTCGAACAGCGCCACCAGGCCGCCTGGCAACGCTTCGACAAACGCCTCGCCTTCCTCGAGAAAGGCAAGAAGCTGGAAGGCTCCAGCGACGACTTCGCCGCCGATTACCGGCGCCTCTGCCAGCAACTGGCGCTGGCCCAGGAGCGCGGCTACAGCAGTCACCTGATCGACCAGTTGCAGCAACTGGCGATGCGCGGCCACCAGCAGTTCTACCGGCACCGCAGCCACCTCGGCAGCCGCATCCTCGGCTTCCTGCTCGCCGGCCTGCCGCGCCTGGTCCGCGAGGAATGGCGCAGCATCGCCGTGGCCAGCCTGCTGTTCTACGGCAGCGCCCTGCTCATGGGGCTGCTGGTCTATCACTTTCCCGACCTGATCTACAGCGTGGTCAGCCCGGACAAGGTCAGCGAGATGGAGTCTATGTACGCCCCGGAAACCACCCGCCTGGGTCCGTTGGGGGCACGCGACACCAGCGACGACTGGGAAATGTTCGGCTTCTACATCATGAACAACATCGGCATCGCCTTTCAGACCTTCGCCAGCGGCGTGCTGCTGGGACTCGGCAGCCTGTTCTTCCTGCTGTTCAATGGCCTGATGATCGGTTCGGTGGCCGGCCACCTGACGCAGATCGGCTACGTGCAGACCTTCTGGCCGTTCGTCATCGGCCACGGCGCGTTCGAACTGACCGCCATCACCTTCGCCGGCGCCGCCGGCCTCAAGCTCGGCTGGGCGCTGCTCGCGCCAGGTCGCCTGACCCGCGGCGAAGCCCTGCGGCTGGCCGCCCGGCGCAGCGTGCAACTGATCGCCGGGGTGATCGTGCTGTTGCTGCTGGCGGCCTTCACCGAGGCCTATTGGTCTTCCATCAGTCATTTCGAGCCGCGGGTGAAGTACGCGGTCGGCGCGGTCCTCTGGCTGCTGGTCGGCAGCTACTTCCTGTTCGCCGGACGGAGCCGCCATGCGCCTGACTGACGCCAGCGTGGCGATCCGCCCGCGCAGCGCCTGGGAAGCGCTCGACCTCGGCATCCTCCTGGCGCATCGCCATGCGCGCCTGCTGATGGGCAGCTGGGCGTTGCTGACCCTGCCGCTGTTCGCCGTGCTCAGCCTCCTGCTGTGGCAGCATCCGACCCTGGCGATCCTGATCTTCTGGTGGCTCAAGCCGGCCTTCGAACGGCTGCCGCTGTACATTCTCTCGTACGCCCTGTTCGGCGATACGCCAACCCTGAGGCAGGCCCTGCGCGCCTATCCCGCCCTGCTGAGGAAGCAGTTGCCGGCCAGCCTGCTGTGGCGCCGCTTCAGTCCGACGCGCAGCTTCGACCTGCCGGTCCTGCAACTGGAAGGGCTCGCCGGGGAGCCCCGCAGCCAGCGCCTGATCGTATTGTCCCAGCGCAACGCCGGCGGCGCGACCTGGCTGACCGTGGTCGGCGTGCACCTGGAAATGGCGCTCTGGGCCGGCTTCGCCATGCTTCTCTACCTGCTGATCCCGGCGCAGAACGAGATCGACTGGAACTGGCAGAGCCTGCTCGACCCGGAAGCCGGCGAGTGGCTCTGGCTGGAGCACCTGTCGAACCTGCTCTACGTCCTGGTGCTGGTAGTCTGGGAGCCGATCTACGTGGCCTGCGGCTTCACCCTCTACCTGAACCGGCGCACCGAACTGGAGGCCTGGGACATCGAGCTGGTGTTCCGCCGCCTGCGCCAGCGTCTGGTCGGCAGCGCCTATGTCCTGCTGCTCGGCCTGGCCGCTTCGCTGGCCTGGCTGCCCGCCCCTTCCGCCTACGCCGAGCCGGCGGCCGCCACCAGCGCCGGCGAAGCCGAGCGGCCGCCCGAGCAGGCCCGCCTGCTGCGGCAGAAACTCAACAGCGAACAGGCCGGCAAGCAGATCCGGGCGATCGTCGACGGCGCGCCGTTCAAGAACAGCGAGACCGTTACGGGCTGGCGCTTCGGCGACAAGACCGAGAAAAAGGACAGCCGCAAGGAGGACGAAGAGCGGCTCAAGGCATTCTTCGAGGCCCTGGCCAACTGGGTGCCGTTCCGTCACGCGGCGCAGGTCATCGAAGTGCTGCTCTGGGCGCTGCTGTTCAGCGCGGTGTTCCTGCTGGTCTGGCGCTACCGTGAATGGCTGCGCCTGTTCGTCGGCAACCTGGGCTTGCCGCAACGGGCCCGCCGCGAAGCGCCGACGGTGATGTTCGGCCTCGATCTCAGTCCGGAAAGCCTGCCCGACGACATCGCCGGCAACGCCGAACGGCTCTGGAACGAGAAACCACGGGAAGCCCTCGGCCTGCTCTACCGCGGGCTGCTCAGCCGACTGCTGCATGACTACCGCCTGCCGTTGAAGGGCTCCCATACCGAGGGCGAGGTCCTGCGCCTGGTCGAAGGACTGGAGCAACAACGGCCGCTGCTGCACTACAGCCAACTGCTGACCGCCCAATGGCAGGCGCTCGCCTACGGCCACCGGCTGCCGGCCGACGACGCTCGCCAGCGCCTCTGCGACGGCTGGCGCAGCCTTTTCGCCGCGGGAGCCAAGCCATGATGAGCCGGCGCGCGCGCTTCCTGCTGCTGGCCGTGCTCCTGCTGCTGGCCGGGCTGCTGGCGATCTTCCTGGCCAGCCGCCTGCAACCCTATACGGAGACGATCGACCTCGGCCCATCGCCGGAGGCCCGGCGCAATCCCTACCTGGCCGCCGAACTGTTCCTGCGCAAGCAGGGGGTCACGGTGAGCCGCGCCGACGGCCTTGAGGTCCTCAAGGAGCTGCCGCCCTCCGGGCATACCCTGCTCCTGCTCGGCAGCCGCTCCGGCATGACTCCCGGCCAGGCTCGCCGCCTGCTGCAATGGAGCGAGCAGGGCGGGCACCTGGTGCTGATCGCCGAACGCCTGTGGGACGAGGACGAGAAGAAGAGCGGCGACCTGCTGCTCGACAGCCTGGATATCCGCCAGTACCTGACCGAGGACTTCGACGACAGCCAGGACCGGGCCAGCGAGGAAACCGCCGACGCCGACGAAGGTAGCGTCGACGACCACGCGACCGAAGCGCCGCCGGAGGACACCGCCGGCGAGGAAGAAGAGCCCGCCGACAGCGTGCCGGACTATTCCGCACTGACCCGCCTGTACCTGGAAAACGAGCGCTCGCCGGCCTACATCGGCTTCGATCCCGACTACCACCTCTACGATCCGCAGAACCACGCCTACGCCTGGGCCAACAGCGGCGACGCCACCCACCTGTTGCAGATGCAGCACGGCAAGGGCCTGGTCACGGTGCTCACCGACGCCTGGATCTGGCAGAACCGCAACATCGAGCAGTACGACAACGCCTGGCTGCTCTGGTACCTGACCCAGGACAACCAGGTGACCCTGCTCTACCGCGCCGAACGCGACAGCCTCGCCACCCTGCTCGCCCGCCACTTCCCCGAGGCCCTGGCGGCAGCGCTGCTGCTGTTGCTCGCCGGCCTGTGGCGCGCAGGGCTGCGCCAGGGTCCCTTGCAGCCGGTGGCCAGCCGTTCGCGCCGGCAACTGGAGGAACACCTGCGCGCCGGCGCCGACTTCCTCCTCCGCCAGCGCGGCCACGTCGCCTTGCTGCACGGTCTGCAACGCGACATCCTGCGCAGGGCGCGGCGTCGCCACCCCGGTTTCGAACAGCTCGGCGTCGCCGAGCAATGGCAGATCCTCGGGCGCATGACCCGCCTGCCACCCAGCGCCATCAGCCAGGCCATGCGCCCATATCCGGCGCAGCGCCTTTCCGCTGCCGACTTCACCCGCCAGGTCGCCCACCTGCAAAGCCTCAGGAATGCCCTATGAGCGAACAGACGCCCGAACAACCGAGCACCGCGCCCAACCCGGCGCTCCAGCGCCAGCGCGCCAGCCAGCTGGCCCAGGCCCTGCGCACCGAACTGCAGAAAGCCCTGATCGGCCAGGGCGCAGTGATCGACGACGTGCTCACCGCGTTGCTCGCCGGCGGTCACGTGCTGGTGGAAGGCGTGCCGGGGCTCGGCAAGACCCTGCTGGTACGCGCCCTGGCGCGCTGCTTCGACGGCGGCTTCGCGCGCATCCAGTTCACCCCCGACCTGATGCCCAGCGACGTCACCGGCCACGCCGTATACGACCTCGCCAGCGAGCAGTTCAAGCTGCGCAAGGGGCCGGTGTTCACCCACCTGCTGCTGGCGGACGAGATCAACCGCGCGCCGGCCAAGACCCAGGCCGCCCTGCTGGAAGTGATGCAGGAGCGCCAGGTCACCCTGGAAGGACGCGCCCTGCCGGTGCCGCAGCCGTTCATGGTGCTGGCGACGCAGAACCCGATCGAGCAGGAAGGCACCTATCCGCTGCCGGAAGCCGAACTCGACCGCTTCATGCTCAAGCTGCGCATCGATTACCCGGCCGAAGCCGAGGAACAGACCCTGGTGCGCCAGGTGACCCGCTCCGCGCGCAGCGACATGCTCGACGTAGCCAACCTGCGGCCGCTGCTGAAGGACAAGGACGTTCTCGCCCTGCAGCGGATCGCCAGCGACCTGCCGATCGACGACCAGGTCCTCGACTATGCCGTGCGCCTGGCCCGCACCACCCGCAACTGGCCGGGCCTGGCCCTCGGCGCCGGACCTCGCGCGTCGATCGCCCTGGTCCGTTGCGGCCGGGCGCGGGCGCTGCTGCGCGGCGGCGAGTTCGTGGTGCCGGACGACATCAAGGGCTGTGCCCTGGCGGTCCTGCGCCATCGGGTCCGGCTGTCTCCGGAGCTGGACATCGAGGGGCTGTCGGTGGACCAGGTCCTGCAACAGTTGCTCGACCAGGTACCGGCCCCCCGCGTATGAAGCCATCGCGCGCCCTGCTGGCGCTGTTCGCCGCGCTCCTGCTGCTGGCCATCGGCCTGGGCAGCCTGTCGGCGCTCGGCCAGCGGTTGCCTGCGCAACTGCATACATTCTGGTGGGCGGCGCTCGCCGCGCTGCTCCTGCTCGGCCTGCTGGACGCCCTGTGGGCGCGCCGCCAGGCGGTGCCGAAGCTGAGCCGCCAGCTCAGCGGCAACCTGCCGCTGGGGCGCTGGAGCGAAGTGCGCCTGCATCTGCAGCACACCTATCGGCGTCCGGTTCGCCTGACCCTGTTCGATCACCTGCCGGCCGGCATGGATTTCGAGTACCTGCCGCAGGAGGTCGAACTGCGCCCGGGCGAAAGCACCGAGGTCGGCTACCGGGTGCGGCCGCTCAACCGCGGTCACTTCGTGTTTCCCCGCTGCGAGCTGGAACTGCCCAGCCCGCTGCGCCTGTGGCGGCAGCGCCGCTACCTGGAAGCACGCGGCGAGACCCGCGTCTACCCGGACTTCGCCCGCCTCTACGGCGCCGAACTGATGGCGGTCGACCACTGGCTCAACCAGATCGGCGTACGCGGCGGCCAGCGCCGCGGCCTCGGCCTGGAGTTCCACCAGTTGCGCGAATTCCGCGACGGCGACACCCTGCGCCAGATCGACTGGAAGGCCACCGCTCGCAAACGCACGCCGATCGCCCGCGAATACCAGGACGAACGCGACCAGCAGATCCTCTTCCTGCTCGACTGCGGCCGCCGCATGCGCAGCCAGGACGGCGACCTGTCGCACTTCGACCATGCCCTCAACGCCAGCCTGCTGCTGGCCTACGTGGCCCTGCGCCAGGGCGACGCGGTGGGCGCCATGACCTTCGCCGGCGACGACCGCCGGCATCTCCCGCCGGGCAAGGGCAGCGCCCAGCTCGGCGCGCTGCTCAACACCGTCTACGACCTGCAGACCAGCCAGCGTCCCGCCGATTTCCCGGAAGCCGTGCAGGCGGTGCTGTCCCGCCAGCGGCGGCGGGCCCTGGTGATTCTGGTAACCAACCTGCGCGACGAGGACGACGAAGAACTGCTCGGCGCGGTGAAACGCCTGGGCCGCCAGCACCGGGTGCTGGTCGCCAGCCTGCGCGAGGAAGTGCTCGACACCCTGCGCCACGAGCCGGTCGCCCGCTACGAGCAGGCGCTCGCCTACACCGGCACCATCGACTACCTGAATGCGCGCAACGGCCTCCACGAGAAGCTCGCGGCCCACGGCGTGCCAGTGCTCGATGCGCGTCCCAGCGAACTCGGGCCGGAGCTGATCAGCCGCTACCTGGGCTGGAAGCGCGCCGGCGTGCTTTGACGGATCAGACCGACTGCGGCTGGCGGGGGAAGCTGAAGTAGCGGCGCAGCGCCTCCACCAGTTCGAGGAATTCGGCGGGCGGCGCCAGCAGATGGAAGCCGGAATCGAAATGACCGGGCGTGACGTCCTCGCAGGTCCACCGGCAGTCGGCGGAAAAATCGATGCATTGCGGGCGACCGCCCAGTCCCGGAACCTTCAGGCGCAGTTCGAAACGCGCGCCGACCAGCATCGGCAATTGGCTGATCAGCAGCAGGCCGTCCTCGGAGACGTTGCCGATGTAGCCCATCGGCTTATCGGTGATGCGATTGAACACCTTCAGGTAGCTGGGCAACTGATGGCGCTGGATATGTCGTTGAAGACCCATAATGGCATTTCGCTATGATTTGCAGTCCAGTATGACGATGCCGGCGCTCGGGGAACAAGCTCAGCGGCAGCGTTCGGACTCCCGCGAGGCCAGTTCGCGACGAATGGCGTCCAGCTCGGCATCGCTCAGATAAACCGGCCCGCCGCCGGCGTCCTGCCGATAGAAGCGGCCGCCGCGTTCGAGCTGGGACAACTGTTGCCGCAAGCGCCCGCATTCCTCGGCCAGCGCAGCCTGGCGCTGGCCGGCACGTTCGGCGGCGGCGGTGCGTTCCTCGCGACGAGCATCGAAATACTCCTGGGTGCGCTGCTCGCGCTGGCGGGTCGCGGCGTCACGTTCCACCACCTGCGGCCTGACTTCGACGCGTTGCGCGCCGGCCGGTGGCGTGGCGGAGAAGTGTACCTTGCCCTGGGCATCGGTCCAGCGATAGATGTCCGCCTGCGCCAGCACGGGCATCAGGGCGACACAGAACCACAGGGCACGCATGCGAACCTCCTCCGTGAAATCCAGGGCGAAGCTTACCGGATAGACCGGTGTCCCATGCGACCGACGGTCAGCCTGAACGCCCGTCCAATCCCTCCCGGCCGCCTACAGGCGGGTCGGCACGGCGCTGGCCGAGGCCGGCGTCTCGCTCAGCCGGCCCAGCTGGCGCAACGTCTCCAGCCGCGCCTTGGCACGGTAGGCATATTCGCTGGTGGGGTAACGGGCGATGATGAAGTGGTAGGTCTGCGCCGCGTCGACGAACAGGCTCTGGCGTTCCAGGCACTGGCCGCGCAGCAGCGAGATTTCCGGCTGCAGGTAGGGCCGCGCGCGAATCCGCCGTTCGGCCCGCGACAGGTCGAGCATCACCTGTGCGCAATCGCCTTTGTCGTAGGCGCGGTAGGCCCCGTTCAGGTCGCTGTTCAGCGACCAGCTGTTACAACCGGTGGCACTCAGCGCCAGGCAGGCAACGATCAAGCTTCGCATAGGCATATCCTCCGTTGGGAACTGTATCGGCGCGTATTGGCGTGACTGAAGGGTCTGACTAGACTGGGATGCCCCTCGCCCTGGCGCCAAGGAGATGCCATGCGCTTCGCCCGCCGTCTCGTCCTGCTCCCGTTGCTGTCGCTGCTGGCCGCCTGCTCGCCGACCACGCCGCTGTTCGTCGCCCAGGTGACCACTGGCGAAGTCGCCGAATACAAGCAGATGAAGAGCAACCGCATGACCGCCGCCATCGAGGAGGAAGGCGACCTGCTGACCTACAGCGCCATGGCGATCCGCGACAACAGGAGCGCCGAGGCGGAAAAGCTCTACCTCACCGGCTACGACAATCGCCGCTACAGCGCCGAGGTGCGCGGTATCTCGCTGTACCAGATCGGCCTGATCTACATGAGCCGCTACAACGACCAGCGCGACGACGCCAAGGCCACCGACTACTTCCAGCGCGTGGTCCGCGAGTTCCCCGGCACCCACGCCGCCGAGCATGCCCAGGCGCGCCTGCTGGCAATGCGCCAGCGGGCCAGGGAGCCGGTGCAGAAGAGCGCTCGCGAATTGCTCGCCACCTGGAAGCCACAGCAGAACCTCGATCTCTACAAGACCAGCCTCGACCCGGACATGACCCTGCTGTCGCGCCGCGCGGTGCTCAAGGATCGGGTCGACGAAGCCGCCGAGCTCTACCTGCTGGCGGTCAACGATCCGGCGATTCCTGCCGGTATAAAGGAAAAAGCCCTCTACCAGCTCGGCCTGATGTACCTGGCGCCGGACAACCCGCACCCGAACCGCGACAAGGCCATCGAATACCTGCGTCGCCAGTTGCTCGACTATCCTGAAGGCGAATTGTCGAACAAGGCCGGCCGGCACCTCGACCAGGCGCTCAACGTGCAACCTCGCTGATCCCCGCCGGACTGACCCAGATCAAGCGCCCGTCGCGGCGCCTGGTCTGCAATGGCATTCCCGCCCAATGCCAGGAGCGTTGCCATGAACCTGCATAACCTGCTGGTGGTCGTCGACCCGAGCAGCGACGAACAGCCGGCCCTTACCCGTGCCCAGTGGATCGCCGAACGCAGCGGTGCCAGCGTCGAGTTGCTGCTGTGCGACTTCAACCCGGCGCTGGACGGCGGGCTGTTCTTCGACAGTCACTCGCTGCAGCGTGCCCGCGACCTTTACCTGGACGAACGGGTCACCTGGCTGGAGCAGCTTTCCATGCCGCTGCAGCAGGCCGGCATCCGCACTCAGGTCGAGGCCCAGTGGGGCAAGCCGCTGGACCGGATGGTCCTGCAACGGGTCGGCGAAACCCGGCCCGACCTGGTCCTCAAGAGCACCCGCAAGCACAACCTGCTGCGCCGCCTGCTACTGGGCAACAGCGACTGGCAATTGATCCGCCACTGCCCGCAGCCGCTCTGGCTGGTCCATCACGACGCCTGGCGCGGCCAGCGCCTGTGCGCGGCGCTCGACCCGCTGCATGCCAGCGACAAGCCGGCCGCCCTCGATCACCGGCTGATCGCCGCCGCCCGCCAGCTCGAAGCCAGCCTGGGGCTGCGCGCCGACTACCTGCATACCCACGCGGCGATGCCGCGCAGCCTGCTGTTCGACGCGGAAATGCTCGCCGGCTACGAGCGTTTCGTGCTGCAACATGAGGAGCGTCACCGCCAGGCCTTCGACGACCTGCTGGCAGCCTACCCGGAGATCGCCGCGGAGCGCCGCCACCTGCTGGCCGGCTATGCCGAGCAGGCGATCCCCGACTTCGTCCGGGCCAACGACATCGACCTGCTGCTGATGGGCGCGGTCGCCCGGGGGCACCTGGACAACGCACTGATCGGGCAGACCGCCGAACGCGTCCTGGAGGAGGTGGAATGCGACCTGCTGGTGCTCAAACCGACAAATGACATCTGATGCAGATAGTATGACTCCGCAGTCGCCGCCGAGCCTCGCCGGTGGTAGCCTGCACGCCAGCGTTATCCAAGGAGTCCTTTGCATGTCCGTTCGCCGCACCAAAATCGTCGCCACCCTCGGCCCAGCCAGCAATTCCCCGGAAGTGCTGGAGCAACTGATCCTGGCCGGGATCGACGTCGCCCGCCTCAACTTCTCCCACGGCACCCCCGATGAACACCGCGCCCGCGCCAGGCTGGTGCGCGAACTGGCGGCCAAGCACGGCCGCTTCGTCGCCCTGCTCGGCGACCTGCAAGGACCGAAGATCCGCATCGCCAAGTTCGCCAACAAGCGCATCGAATTGCAGGTCGGCGACAAGTTCCGCTTCTCCACCAGCCACGCCCGCGACGCCGGTACCCAGGAAGTGGTCGGCATCGACTACCCGGACCTGGTGAAGGACTGCGGGGTCGGCGATGAACTGCTGCTGGACGACGGCCGGGTGGTGATGGTGGTCGAGGAAGTCGCCGCCGACGAACTGCGCTGCCGGGTGCTGATCGGCGGCCCGCTGTCCGACCACAAGGGCATCAACCGCCGCGGCGGCGGTCTCACCGCGCCGGCGCTGACCGACAAGGACAAGGCCGACATCAAGCTGGCCGCGGACATGGACCTGGACTACGTGGCCGTTTCCTTCCCGCGCGACGCCAAGGACATGGAATACGCCCGCCGCCTGCTCACCGAGGCCGGAGGCAAGGCCTGGCTGGTAGCCAAGATCGAGCGCGCCGAGGCGGTCGCCGACGACGACGCACTCGACGGCCTGATTCGTGCCAGCGACGCGGTAATGGTGGCCCGTGGCGACCTCGGCGTGGAAATCGGCGATGCCGAGCTGGTCGGCATCCAGAAGAAGATCATCCTGCACGCCCGCCGCAACAATAAAGTGGTGATCACCGCGACCCAGATGATGGAGTCGATGATCCACAGCCCGATGCCGACCCGCGCGGAAGTCTCCGACGTGGCCAACGCCGTGCTCGACTACACCGACGCGGTGATGCTCTCGGCGGAAAGCGCCGCCGGCGAGTACCCGGTGGAAGCGGTGAAAGCCATGGCCCGCGTCTGCCAGGGCGCCGAGAAGCACCCGACCAGCCAGAAATCCAGCCATCGCCTCGGCCAGACTTTCGACCGCTGCGACGAGAGCATCGCCCTGGCGTCGATGTACACGGCCAACCACTTCCCGGGGATCAAGGCGATCATCTGCCTGACCGAAAGCGGCTTCACCCCGCTGATCATGTCGCGCATCCGCTCGTCGGTACCGATCTACGCCTACTCCCCGCACCGCGAGACTCAGGCTCGCGTGGCGATGTTCCGCGGCGTGGAAACCATCCCCTTCGACCCGGCGGCGCTGCCGGCGGAGAAGGTCAGCCAGGCCGCGGTCGACGAGTTGCTCAAGCGCGGCGTGGTGACCAAGGGCGACTGGGTTATCCTGACCAAGGGCGACAGCTACACCGCCCAGGGCGGCACCAACACCATGAAGGTGCTGCACGTCGGCGACCTGCTGGTATAAGCGCACGTCGCGGCGGATAACGCCCGCGGCGTTATCCGCCCTACGGACCGGCGCTCCGCTAACTCAACGTGGTGTAGGGCGAATAACCGCCACGCGGTTATCCGCCATTTCAGACGCCTCACGGCGAATAACGCCTATGGCGTTATCCGCCCTACGGACCGGAGCCCCGCTGGCCCAACGTGGGGTAGGGCGAATAACCGCTACGCGGTTATCCGCCGTTTCAGCCGCATCGCGGCGAATAACGCCTAGGGCGTTATCCGCCCTACGGACCGGCGCTCCGCTGGCCCAACGTGGTGTAGGGCGAATAACCGCTACGCGGTTATCCGCCGTTTCAGCCGCATCGCGGCGAATAACGCCTAGGGCGTTATCCGCCCTACGGACCGGCGCTCCGCTAGCCCAACCTGGTGTAGGGCGAATAACCGCTACGCGGTTATCCGCCGTTTCAGCCGCATCGCGGCGAATAACGCCTGGGGCGTTATCCGCCCTACGGATCGTCGCTCCGCTGGCCCAACAGCGGTGTGCTCAGGCGAACCTGGAGAAATCCGGCTGGCGCCGGTGCATGAAGGCGCTGAGCGCCTCGATCGCCTCGGGCGAGCGCAGTCGGGTACTGAAGATATCGCCTTCCTCGGCGATCACCCGGCGAAGCTCCTCGATAAACGGCGCTTTCATCAGGCGCTTGCTCTCCACTACCGCCGAGGGCGCCAGGTGCAGGAAGCGCCGGGCCGCATCGCGGGCGTGCTCCAGCACCGTGGCGCCATCCTCCAGCGCCGCATTGGCCAGGCCCCAGGCCGCCGCCTGCTCGCCGCTGAAGTCCTGGCCGAGCATCAGCAATTCCGCAGCCCTGGCATGACCGAGCATGCGCGGCAGGATCAGGCTCGAGCCGAACTCCGGTGTCAGGCCGAGGTTGACGAACGGCATCTTCAATCGCGCATTGCGACCGACGAAGACCAGGTCGCAATGCAGCAGCAGGGTGGTGCCGATACCCACCGCCGGTCCGTTCACCGCGGCGATCACCGGCTTGGGGAATTCCAGCAGGGCGCTCATGAAGCGGCCGACCGGGCTGTCGCGCAGGGATGGCGGTTGCTCGAGGA
The DNA here is from genome assembly GCF_020708595.1 of Pseudomonas sp. 203-8. Classification (NCBI taxonomy): domain Bacteria; kingdom Pseudomonadati; phylum Pseudomonadota; class Gammaproteobacteria; order Pseudomonadales; family Pseudomonadaceae; genus Pseudomonas; species Pseudomonas sp. 203-8. Next base: position 65,667 of record NZ_JAJFDF010000005.1, read on the forward strand.
AGTCGAGGATGTCGTTGCCGCTGGTGAAGCAGGCATCGCCGCCAGTGATCAGCACTACCCGCACAGCCGTATCGGCCTGCGCCTCCAGCAGCGCCTCGGCCATCCGACTGTACATCGCGCGGGTCAGCGCGTTCTTCTTGTCCTGGCGGTCCAGGCGCAGGGTCAGCAGCCCCGCTTCGCGTTCGACCCGAATCAGCTCGCTCATCGTCACTCCAGGGATGCGGCGCAGGGCCGCGGCAATGGCTGCAAGGCACCGCCACCGCGCCGCGTCAGGCGTGGGGCAGGAACAGGTCCGCCAGGGTCTGGCTACGCGGTACGCCGGCCAGGTAGAGATGCCGGGCGAAGCGTTCGACGCTGGCGGGTTGGCCGCAGAGTAAGGCCATGCTGCGCCGCGGAACAAGGCGGAGATCGGCCAAGGCAGAGGGCAACTGCGCCGCCGACACCAGGTTGACGCGCACTTGCGGATGACGCCCGGCCAACTCCGCCAACTCGCTCGCCAGGTAGTGGTCGCGCGCCAGGTGCAGCAACTGGATCGGCGCCTGGTGTTCCGCGCGCAAGGCCTCGCGAAGTATCCCCCAGAGCGGCGCCAGCCCGGTACCGGCGGCCATCAGCAACAGCGGTCGCTCCTGCCAGTCCGGCTCGTAGCGCAACGCCCCGCCGCGCAACTCGCCCAGACGCAGGAGCGCGCCAGGCGCCAGGCGCCGGGCGCGGTCGCAGAACGCGCCGGGAGCGCTACAGTCGATGTGGAACTCCAGCCATGGGTCCTCGTGAGGCAGGCTGGCCAGCGAATAGGGACGCGCCACGCCATCGTCGCTCCACAGCAGCAGGTGCTGCCCGGCGCGATAGCGCAAGGGCCGCTCCGGCTCCAGGCGCAGGCGCAGCACATCGCCCAGCCAGTGGCAGGCTACGACCCTGGCCGGCAGCCCGTCGCGCTCAGGATCGAAAGGCTGCAACACGAGGTCGCCGAGCACCCGGCACTGACAGGCCAGCCGCCAGCCCGCTTCGCGCCGTGCCGGATCGAGCGCCTCCGGGAGGGTGTCGTCCACCTCGCCCTGCAGGCAATGCACCAGGCAGGCGTGGCAACTGCCGGCGCGGCAGCTATGGGGCACGGCGATGCCACCGGCGAGCAGCGCATCCAGCAGGTTGCTGCCGGCGGCGACGGCAAGGCGTCGCTCGCCGACCCGTATGTCAGGCACTGGTGACCTCCCAGGTGGCGTCGCAGCGGTTTCGTCCGCCGCGCTTGGCACGGTAGAGCGCCTGGTCGGCCCGCTGCAAGGCCTCGTCGAGATCGTCGTCGGCATACAGCAGGGTCATGCCCACCGAAAGGCTCAGGGTATCCACCGTGACCCCGACCGGTTCCGCCTGTTGGAACGCCAGGCGCAGGCGCTCGCAACAGCTTTCCAGCTGTTCCGCGTCGGCGTGGGGCAGCAGCAGGACGAACTCCTCGCCGCCGTAACGGGCCAGGACGTCGCCATCGCGCAGACAGGAACGCGCCACCGCGGCGAAGGTCTGCAGGACCCGATCGCCGGCGGCGTGGCCGTGGCGGTCGTTGATCCGCTTGAAGTGATCGAGGTCGATCAGCGCCAGGCCGTGCTGCCGGTTCGGCAGCAGGTCTTCCAGCGCCCGGCTGGCCATGCGCATGAAATGCCGGCGGTTGAACAGACCGGTGAGTTCGTCGGTGGCCACCAGGTCTTCCAGTTGGCGCATCATGCCGCGCAGCGTGTCCTGGTGCGCCTGCAAGGCATAGCGGCGCTGGCGCATGCGTTGCCGCATCGCCTGTATGTAGCTGGCGAACAGGCTCAGCCAGACCATTACGATGAACATCACGAGCACCTGCAATGCAGCCCGGCCCGGTAGCTCGAGACGCTGCTGCAAGGCCTCTACCAGGTAGATGCCGGAAAAAGCGATGAACGCCAGCGCCGCACAGCGGGCGAAGACCCGCGGCGGCAGTTGGAACACACCGAACAGCAGGGCCAGCACGTAGAACACCATGAAGGTGCCGCGCAGGCTGTCGACGTGGTAGAGGAAATAGGTCAGCCAGGCGATCGCCACCAGCACCTGCGGCTCGGTCAGGCTGGGATCGGCGTAACGCAGGTTGCGTCCGCTGGCGAACAGCCAGAGGAAGGCCAGTTGGCAAGCCACCACCAGGGTGGTGCTGGCCGCCGCGGTGGTCGGCGCTGCGCGGTAGAAGCCGCTGAGTAGCGCCAGCCAGAGCAGGACCAGGCCGAGCAGGTAGGTGCCTGCGGCCATGCCGAACCGGCGGAGCAAGAGCTTTTGCAGCGCACGCTGTTTCAGAGGAGGCTTGTCTGTGCGCATGGGCTCCGTCCCGTAATGGCACCTGGCCGCAATGTACCCTGCCCCCTGCGGGTTGCCTAGTCGAACGAACTGCCAGCTAGCGGACCGCGGATTTATCGGCCGACCAGCCGGCTGGCCGACCAAGGTCTGATCGTCGGCGCGTGCGCCCGTCTCGCCGGAACGGCTATACTGTCGCGCCTTTTTTGCGCCGGTGCCTGACCGGCGCGCTCCTCGGCTGCGGCCGGCTCCGTGACCCTGCCCCGCATCCGAATTACCCGCCTGAAGAGGACCGTGCTCCATGGCCGTGATCAAGCAAGACGACCTGATCCAGAGCGTCGCCGATGCCCTGCAGTTCATCTCCTACTACCACCCGGTCGATTTCATCCAGGCCATGCATGAGGCCTACCTGCGCGAAGAATCGCCGGCTGCCCGCGACTCCATGGCGCAGATCCTGATCAACTCGCGCATGTGCGCCACCGGCCACCGCCCGATCTGCCAGGACACCGGGATCGTCACCGTGTTCGTCCGGGTCGGCATGGACGTGCGCTGGGACGGCGCTACCATGAGCGTCGACGATATGATCAACGAAGGCGTGCGCCGCGCCTACAACCTGCCGGAGAACGTCCTGCGCGCCTCGATCCTGGCCGACCCGGCCGGCGCGCGGAAGAACACCAAGGACAACACGCCGGCGGTGATCCACTACTCCATCGTTCCCGGCGACAAGGTCGAGGTCGATGTCGCGGCCAAGGGCGGCGGCTCGGAGAACAAGTCGAAGATGGCCATGCTCAACCCGTCCGACTCGATCGTCGACTGGGTGCTGAAGACCGTACCGACCATGGGCGCCGGCTGGTGCCCGCCGGGCATGCTCGGCATCGGCATCGGCGGTACCGCGGAGAAAGCAGCGGTGATGGCGAAGGAGGTCCTCATGGACCCGATCGACATCCACGAACTGAAGGCCCGCGGCCCGCAGAACCGCATCGAGGAACTGCGCCTGGAGCTGTTCGAGAAGGTCAACCAGCTGGGCATCGGTGCCCAGGGCCTGGGCGGCCTGACCACCGTGCTCGACGTCAAGATCATGGACTACCCGACCCACGCCGCCTCGCTGCCGGTGTGCATGATCCCCAACTGCGCCGCGACCCGCCACGCCCACTTCGTGCTCGACGGCTCCGGCCCCGCCGAACTGGAAGCGCCGTCGCTCGACGCCTACCCGGAGATCGTCTGGGAAGCCGGCCCGTCCGCGCGCCGCGTCGACCTGGACAAGATCACCCCGGAAGAGGTGCAAAGCTGGAAACCGGGCGAGACCCTGCTGCTCAACGGCAAGATGCTCACCGGCCGCGACGCCGCGCACAAGCGCATGGTCGACATGCTGAACAAGGGCGAAACGCTGCCGGTGGACCTGAAAGGCCGCTTCATCTATTACGTCGGCCCGGTCGATCCGGTCGGCGACGAGGTGGTCGGCCCGGCCGGTCCCACCACCGCCACCCGGATGGACAAGTTCACCCGCCAGATCCTCGAACAGACCGGCCTGCTGGGCATGATCGGCAAGTCCGAGCGCGGTCCCATCGCCATCGAGGCGATCAAGGACAACAAGGCGGTATACCTGATGGCCGTCGGCGGCGCCGCCTACCTGGTCGCCCAGGCGATCAAGAAGTCCAAGGTGCTGGCCTTCGCCGAACTGGGCATGGAAGCGATCTACGAGTTCGAGGTGAAGGACATGCCGGTCACCGTCGCGGTTGACACCAACGGCGAGTCGGTGCACATCACCGGCCCGGCGGTCTGGCAGAAGAAGATCGCCGAAAGCCTGGCGGTCGAGGTCAAGTAAGCCTGCTCCGTCCCTGAAAAAGCCCGGCCCCGCGCCGGGCTTTTTCGTACGGCCACTGGCCGGAGCCTGGGCTGGCAGCGCCGCAGGCGCCTTGGTTCAGCCGAACCAGAAATACAGCAGGGTCAGGTTCGCCGCCGAGATCAGGCCGAACAACGACCAGGCCAGCGCGCTGACCCAGCGCGGGTTGACGAACTCCCCCATGAGGCCCCGGTCGCTGCTGAAGCGAATCAGCGGCCACAGGGCGAACGGCAATTGCAGGCTGAGCACCACCTGGCTGAGCACCAGCAGCTTGCCTACCGCGCCTTCGCCCAGCCAGAGCACGCCGATCAAGGCCGGCACCAGGGCCAGGCCGCGGGTGATCAGGCGCCGCTGCCAGCAGGGAATCTTCGCCCGGAGGAAACCCTCCATCACCACCTGCCCGGCAATGGTGCCGGTGAAGGTCGAGCTCTGCCCCGCCGCCAGCAGGGCGAAGCCGAACAGGAAGCTGGCCAGGGCGCCTCCCACCAACGGGTCGAGCAGGTGGTAGGCGTCCTGGATCTCCACCACCTCGGTATGGCCGCTGCCGTGGAAAGCCGCGGCGGCGAGGATCAGGATCGCCGCATTGACCAGCAGCGCCAGGGACAGCGAGCCGATGGTGTCGAGCCGGGAAAAGCGGATCGCCGAGCGTTTGCTCGCCGCGTCGTCGCCGCTGACCCGGGTCTGCACCACGGACGAATGCAGGTAGAGGTTGTGCGGCATCACCGTCGCGCCGAGGATGCCGATCGCCAGGTACAGCGGCTCCTGGCTGCTCAGGGTGTCCCAGGACGGCCGCAAGCCGGCGGCGACATCCGGCCAGTAGGGGCCGATCAGCACCAGTTCGACGAAGAAACACGCGCCGATGGTCGCGATCAGCCCCAGCACTATGGCCTCCAGGCGGCGGAAGTTGGCGCCCTGCAGGGCCAGCACGATCAGGGTATCGAAGGCGGTGAGGACCACCCCGGTGGTAATCGAGACTCCCAGCAGCAGGTGGAAGGCCAGCGCCGCGCCGAGCACCTCGGCAAGGTCGGTAGCGACGATCGACAGTTCCGCCAGCAGCCATTGGCCACGCGCCACGCCAGGGCGGTAGCGCTCCCGGGAGAGCTGCGCGAGGTCGCGGCCGGTGGCGATGCCCAGGCGCGAACAGAGGCTTTGCAGGAGCATCCCGGAAAAGCTCGCCAGCACCACTACGAACAGCAGCGCGTAGCCGAAGCGCGAGCCCGCCTCGATGGCGGTGGCCCAGTTGCCGGGGTCCATGTAGCCGACCGAGACCAGCAGGCCGGGGCCGATGAACAGCGCCAGCTTGCGCAGCGGCGAGGCGTCGGCCGGCACCGCCACGCTGTGGCTGACCGCCGAGGGACAGAACGGCGCGGTGGCCGTGGTGGGCAGGGAGTATTTCACGAGGCGACGCCGGATCGGGGGAGGAAGTGCGACCAGCCTAAACGTTTCACCCCGGTCGCGTCTTCCCTCGCCTCAGGCCTGGGCGCGCTGGCCGACCAGGCTCAGCTCGGCGACTTTCTCGCGCCGCTGCGCCAGGTAGCGGGTGCAACTGACACGCAGGAAGGAGGCGAAGTTGAGCACCTCGCCGCGATAGTCCATCACTTCCTCGTAGAGATTGGTGATCAACTGGTTGGTGCTCAGGCCCTCGCCTTCGGCGATTTCCCGGAGGATGTCCCAGAACTGGTTCTCCAGGCGCAGGGTGGTCACCACCCCGCGGATGCGCAAGGAACGCGAGCGCGATTCATAGAGGATCGGATCGGCTTTCACATAGAGTTCGCACATGCGCGGGGGTCTCCTGGGTCTCAGTGGCTGATGCGGGTGCCGAGCGCCTCGAGGAAGCGCGCCAGCCACGCCGGATGCGCCGGCCAGGCCGGAGCGGTGACCAGGTGGCCGTCGACGTGGGCCTGGTCCGGCGGAAGGTCGACGTACTCGCCGCCGGCCAGCCGCACCTCCGGGGCGCAGGCCGGATAGGCGCTGCACGCCCGCCCTTGCAGAACGCCGGCGGCGGCCAGCAGTTGGGCGCCATGGCAGACCGCGGCGATCGGCTTGCGCGCGGCATCGAAGTCACGCACCAGAGCCAGCACCTGCTCGTTCAGGCGCAGGTATTCGGGCGCGCGGCCGCCGGGGATCAGCAGGGCATCGTAATCCTCGGCGCGGGCCTGGGCAAAGTCGGCATTGAGGGTGAAGTTGTGGCCCGGCTTCTCGCTGTAGGTCTGGTCGCCTTCGAAATCGTGGATGGCGGTGCGCACGCTTTGCCCGGCCCGCTTGTCCGGACACACCGCATGCACCTGGTGGCCCACCATCTGCAGGGCCTGGAACGGGACCATGGTTTCGTAGTCTTCGGCATAGTCGCCGACCAGCATCAGGATCTTCTTCGCAGCCATCACGCGCACTCCTTCGGGCAGGGCCCGGTCATACCGGGGATGCACCTAAGGTAGCCAATCCGCAGGGGGACGCGGGTAATAGACGGTTACTACACGCGTGCCGGGTTCAGATGCCGATCTTGTCCAGGGCCCGCCCGACGCCTTCCCAGAACGAGCGCTGCACGCGTTTCCGGTAGCCGCTGGCGGCGAACTGCATGGGCTCCTGGACCTGGTGGGTAGCGCCGATTTCCGCAGCGCCGAGATCGGCCGCCACCAATTGCAGCGGGCCATCGCCCTCACCCGCCGGGTGCTCGCTCTTCGGTGGCGGGTTGAGTTCGTCGTAGCGCAGGTAGTAGACCGAGCCGGCCCTGGCCTCGAGCATGAAGCTGGCGATGCGGGTGAAATCCATCGGACCGTCGGCGAACAGGGTCCAGAAGCTGCCCGCCAGCGGCCGGCGCATTTCCAGCTTGTAGCTGCCGGTCTCGAACTCGAACGCCAGGTAGCCGTTGCTCGGCAGGCTGCCGATCAGTTCGTTGTTGAGGAAGATCCCCGGCGCCTCGAGTTCCTCGTCCGCCCACTGGCTCCGCGGACGGTAGAGGTAGACGGTGGCGTGGCTGGCATCGGCGCTCGGATGGGCGACGAAGGCCGGTCCGTCCACCGCACCGAAGAACGCGCCGGGCGTGCTGCAGCCGACCAGGCTCGCGACGATCGACAGGGCCAGCGACAGGCTGCGCAGCATGCTCCATCCCTCTTCTTATGGTTATCCGCGCAGCATAACCAGCCGGGCCGGGCCTGCCACCCGTCGAAAGTCCGGTTCTCCGGGAGAACGGCCTCAGGCCGGGCGCGGCACCTTGGCCAGCGCCGGCGCCGGCATCAGCCGGCGCACCAGCCACTTGCGCACCGGCACCACGCCGCGCTCCTGGAACAGCACGCAGAACGCCACCAGCAGGACCAGGAACAGCGGGTAGTAGAGCAGCGACGATGGCAGCGCGGCCGCCGCCTCGGTGCAGGCGCGCCAGTCGTCGAGACAACGCCCCGGCACGGCGATAAGGCGCTCGCTACGGGAGAACAGGGTGAACATCGGCACATGCAGGGCGAACAGCGACAGCGAGGCGGCCCCCAGGCGCGGCGACCAGTGGCGGACGAAAGCGCTCTTCGGGTCGGCGGGCAGCGCGCAAAGGCACACCAGCAGCAACTGGGCCGGCAGCAGCAGGCCGTTGTGCAGCAGGAAGTACCAATGTTTGGCGCCCTGGGTGAACAGGTAGTCGGCCACCAGGAAGGCCGCCACCACCAGCGCCACCAGCGCGGCCAGCAGGCCGCGTCCCGGCACCATGCCACGGTCACGGTAGCCGCGGAACAACCCGTAGGCCAGGATGCCGCCAAGGAATTCCGGCAGGCGCAGCAACGGATTGCGGTGCAGCAGGCCGGTCCAGGGGATCCCGTAGCTCTCGCTGGCCACCACCAGCGCCGGCGGGATCAGGTAGACCAGCCAGACCAGCGCCAGCACCTTCCACTTGTGCCGGCTGCGCATCAGCCGCGGGGCGACGAAGGGAAACGCCAGGTAGAAGAACATCAGCGTCGACAGCGACCACAACGGCGCGTTGAAGGTCAGGTAATAGGGATTCCAGGCCTGCAGCAGGAGGATCTGCAGGATGCTGTTGACGAACAGTTCGGTGTTGCTCATCCAGTGCAGGAAGAGTTCCGGGTGGGTGCGGCCGAGCACTTCGTTGGTGTCGTAGATGACGAAGCGCGGGGTGGCCTTGTCCAGCTCGGGACCGATTCCCAGGTGGCTGAGGGCCAGCAACACCAGGATCGACAGCAGCAGGGAGAACAGGTGCAGCGGATAGAGATTGGACAGTCGCTTGGTCCAGAAGCTGCGGGCGCTTTCGCGCAACCGGCCGCTGCGTGCGTAGACATGGGCCAGGAGGAAGCCGGAAAGCACGAAGAAGGTACTGGTGGCGAAGAACCCCAGGCTGGTCAGTTCGTCGAGATCGGGAAACTTCTGCTCTTTCGGATAGGTATGCAGGGTGTGGTACACCACCACGTACAGGCCGAGCAGGAAGCGCAACCATTCCAGTCCGATGAAACGTTCCTTGGAGTCGGGCGTTGCCACGCATCTCTCCTTTGTCATTGTAATGGGCGGTCCGGGGTAGACCCGCAAGCTCCCCGGCAAGTTTCACCGGGCCGGCCAGCGGCTACGAACGGCCGCTCCCTAGCGCCGGCGGTCGAGGAAATTCACCACTACCCGGTCAAGCCAACCCCACAGGCGCTGGTGCAGGCGCATCCACAGGGGTCGCGCGCGCCACATCGCCAGGGTCACCTCGCGGCTGTCGGCGAAGTCCGCCAGCAGGCTCGCCGCCGCCTCATTGGTGAAGTCCGGGTCGAGGGCCTCGAGATTGGCGTCGAGGTTGAAGCGTAGATTCCAATGATCGAAGTTGCAGGAGCCGACGCTCACCCAATCGTCGACCATGACCATCTTCAGGTGCAGGAAGCGCGGCTGGTATTCGTGGATGCGCACGCCGGCGCGCAGCAGGCGCGGGTAGTAGCGCTGCCCGGCATAGCGCACCGGGGCGTGGTCGGTGAGCCGCCCGGCCAGCAGCAGGCGCACCTCCACGCCGCGCTGGGCGGCCTTGCGCAGGGCCCGGCGAACCTTCCAGGTCGGCAGGAAGTACGGCGTCGCCAGCCAGATCCGTCGGCGCGAGCCGTTCAGCGCGCGGACCAGCGATTGCAGGATGTCGCGGTGCTGGCGGGCGTCGGCGTAGGCCACCCGGCCCAACCCACGGGCCGCCCCCGGCTGCGGCGGAAGGCGGGTAAGGGTCATGCCCTCGCGGGGCTTCCAGGCTTTCTCTTCGAGACAGGCCAGCCATTGCCGCTCGAACAGCGCCGCCCAGTCCGCCACCACCGGGCCGTCCATCTCGACCATCACCTCGCGCCAGGCGCTGACGTCGCTGACCGGTTCCCAGAATTCGTCGGTGATCCCGGCGCCGCCGACATAACCGAGGCGCCCGTCCACCAGCAGCAGCTTGCGATGGTCGCGGTAGAGATTGCCGCCAGTCAGCTTCCAGCGCAGCGGGTTGTACAGCCGCAGTTCGCCGCCGGCCTCGCGCAGGCGCTGGATCCAGGCGCTGCCCAGGCCGAGGCAGCCGAAGCCGTCGAACAGGCAGCGCACGGCGACGCCCCGGCGGCGGGCATCCAGCAGGGCGACGAGAAACAGTTCGGCGCAATGCCCGTCTTCCACCAGGTACAGCTCCAGCTCGATGCTCCGCTGCGCCGCCTCGATGGCCAGCAGCATGCGCGGGAAGAACCGCACGCCGTCATTGAGCAGGGCGAAGCGGTTGTCGCTGCGCCAGGGAAAGACCGGGCCGCTCACCGCGAAGTGAAGATCAGCACGGCGCCGACCGGCACCGAAAGCCCGATACTGCCGGCGCCGGCCAGCTTGCGCAGGGTCTCGATGCCGGGGGCGAGGTCGAAGTCGGCGGCGTCCAGCACCAGCGGCGACAGGGTCACCACCTGGAAGCGATGCTCGTCCAGGCGGGTCACCAACAGGTCGCTGGCGTAGCTCTTGCGCTTGCCATGCAGGCTGACGGTCACCGGCTGGCGCATTTCCAGTTGCACGCCGTCGGCCAGCTCGACGATCGGCGCCAGGTCGAGCTGGGCGGTGATCTCCGCCTCGGCGAAGCGCTTGGTCTCGAACAGATGCTCGCGGATGCGTTCGTCGCGCAGCGGGATGTCGGTGCTCACCGAGTCCAGCTCGACGCGCAGGCGCGCCTGCCCCTTGTCGTCGACCTTGCCGTGCATGACCAGGAAGCGGCCGACTTCCGAAAGGGTAGCGTTCTTGGTGGAGATGAAACTGAGTCGCGACGACTCGTAGTCCAGGTACCAGGCGGCCTGGACCGGCAAGGCCAGGAGGGCCAGGCCGAGGCAGATCAACTTGTGCATGCGGGCTCCCTTTGCGTCCGGCGCCACCTTAAACCGGCCGCCTGGGAGCAGGCAAACTCCCGCGTCAGTCGAGCGCGTGCTGCAACTGACTGACGGTATCGGCCAGGGTTCCCAGGTGCCGGCGGCGCACCCGTTCGACGCAATCCTGGTCGCGCGGCCAGTGCAGCGCCACGCTGCCGAGCAGGCGACCCTGGGCGCGTACCGGCAAGGCCACCGCGCGGATCAGGAACGGCAGGCGCACCGGATACTCCCAGTGTCCCTCGGTACGCTCGCCGTAGCCCTGGCCGTGGGCCTGCTCGCGGGTGCGCAACCAGAGGTCCTCGTCTACCTGGTGCTGGCGCGCCAGGCGGCGCACCTCGCTGTCTGCCAGTTCGCCCAGGCAGGCCTTGCCCATGGCCGAATGGAACAGGCTGGCGTGCTGGCCGACCACCAGCCGGTTGGCCGGGTAGCGCTTGCGCAGGACGCCGGGCACCGAGCTTTCCGCCACCAGCAGGCGGTCGCCGTCGAGAATCGACAAATCGGCGACCAGCCCGGTGCGCTCGCTCAACTCCACCAGCAGCGGCGCGGAACGCTCCACCATCTGGCAGCGGAAGCGCTCGGCGGCGTCACCGTAGAGGCGGGTGGAACGCAGCCGGTAGCGCCGGTCGGTCAAGCCGCGGTACAGCCAGCCCTGCTCCAGCAGGGTATGCAGCAGCCGCGACACCGTGGCCTTGGGCAGTTCGGTCAGGTAATGCAGTTCCTCGAGCCCCAGCGCCTGGTGCTGGCCCAGCAGATCGAGGATCGCCAGCGCCCGCTCCACCGAACGCACGGTTCCCGCCTCTTCTCTTTCCGGCATGACGACACCTCCACCGTCGACAGACCGTTATGGCAAAGCAAGATGCAGGCCCAGGTCATGTAGGAAGAATCTGCGAATACGCCAGCATTGCTCCGCGGCCTAGTCGATGCCCCCTGGAGCCTCGAGCATCGCCGGCGGACGGCGGCTGACCCAACGGGTCAGGCCCTCGTGGGCATGGGCCAGTTGCAGCACCGCCAGGTCGGCCTGCGCCGGGCCGATTATCTGCAATCCCATCGGCAGGCCCGCCGCGCCGAAGCCGATCGGTACGCTGATCGCCGGCAAACCGGCCAGGGTCGGGCCGATCACCACCTCCATCCAGCGGTGATAGGTGTCCATCGGCCGCCCGGCGACCTGCCGCGGCCACGCCGTTTCTGCATCGAAAGGAAACACCTGGGCGCTGGGCAGCAAGAGGAAATCGTAACGTTCGAACAGACGCGCCAGCGCCCGATACCAGTCGCTGCGATCCAGCGAGGCGCGATAGACCTCGGTGGCGCCGAGGCCGAGCCCGGACTCCACTTCCCACTGCGCCTCCGGCTTGAGCCGGACGCGCCGTGCGGGATCGGCGTAAAGCTCGCCAAGCGAGCCCTGCACCAGCCACTGGCGATGGACCAGCCAGGTGCGCCACAGGCGCTCCAGGGGATAGTCCGGCAGGCACGCCTCGACGTCGCAGCCCAGCTCGGCGAAATCGCCCAGCGCGGCTTCGCAAAGCTCCAGCACGCCCTCCTCCATCGGCAGGTAGCCGGCGTAGTCGCCGAGCCAGCCGAGCCGGGCTCCGCGGAAATCGCGCCCGAGGTCGTCGGCGAACCTGCGCGGATCGTCGCGCAACGACAGCGGACAGCGCGGATCGTAGCCGGCCTGGGTGGCCAGCAGCCGGGCCAGGTCCGCCACGCTGCGCCCCATCGGGCCTTCGGTGGCCAGTTGCTGGACGAACAGTTCCGCTTGCGGGCCGTGCGGCACCCGTCCCTGGGACGGGCGGAAGCCGTAGACGTTGTTGTAGGCGGCGGGGTTGCGCAGCGAACCCATCATGTCGCTGCCGTCGGCCACCGGCAGCATGCGCAGCGCCAGCGCCACCGCCGCCCCACCGCTGCTGCCGCCGGCGATCCGCGCCGGATCGTAGGCATTGCGGGTGGTGCCGAACAGCGGGTTGTAGGTCTGCGAGCCGAGCCCGAACTCCGGTACGTTGGTCTTGCCGATGACGATCGCACCGCTGCTCTTCACCCGCTCGACGACGATGGCGTCGTGCTCCGGCACCTGCCCGGCGAACAGCGGCGAACCCAGGGTGGTAGGAATGCCGGAGGTGGCGGCGAGGTCCTTGATCGCCTGCGGCATGCCGTGCATCCAGCCCAGCCATTCGCCGCGCGCCAGTTGCCGGTCGCGCTCGTCGGCCTGGGCGAGCAGGCGGCTTTCCGCCTGCAGCGAGACGATGGCGTTGACCCGCGGGTTGAACCGTTCGATCTGCGCCAGGTAGGCCTGCATGACCTCGCGGCAGGACAGTTCGCGTCGGCGGATCGCCGCGGACAGCGGCAGCGCGTCAAGCGCGACGATTTCCTCGTGGCCGTCGCTTCGATGGCGGGTGGCGCTCATTCACAGACTCCTTGCCGGCTTGCCCAGGGCCGGTTCACGGGGGCGCGGGGCGGGCGTCGCGCCCTCCCGCAGATAGAGGGTGGCGAGCAGCCCGAGGAAGGCCGCGCCGAGCACGTAGAACGCCGGCGCCACTGGCGAGCCGCCGACCTCGGTGAGCCAGGTGACGATGAACGGAGCGAAACCGCCGAACAGCATCACCGCCAGGTTATACGCCACCGCCAGGCCGGTGGAACGCACCCGCACCGGAAACTGCTCGGCCACCGCGGTCGGCGCCGGGCCGAAGAAGCCGCCGATCGCCGTGCACAGCAACAGTTGCATCAGCAGCAGGCGCCCCAGGCTCGGCGCCGCGGCGACCCAGGCGAACAGCGGATAGACCATGAGCATGAAGGCCAGGGTCGCGACCAGCAGCACCGGGCGCCGCCCGACCCGGTCGGAGAGTCCCCCAGCCAACGGGATCACCAGGGTCATCAGCGCCACCGCAGCCATCTGCACCATGAACACCTCGTCCAGCGGCAGGCCCAACTGCTTGTGGGCGAAGGTCGGCATATTCACCAGCACCACGTAGAAGGACACCGTGCCGATCACCGTCAGGCCCATGCTCACCAGCACGCTGCGCCGGTATTCGCGCAGCACGCCGAGCAGCCCCTGGCGCTCGTCGGGCTCCCGGATGGCTTCGAGGAAGGCCTCGGTCTCGCCCATGTAGCGGCGGATCCACAATCCCACCGGACCGATCAGCAGACCGAACAGGAACGGCACCCGCCAGCCCCAGCTCTCCAGGGACTCGGCGTCCAGGCAATGGGTGACCAGCGCGCCCATCCCCGCACCGGCGAACACCGCCAGGCACTGGCCGAACAATTGCCAGGAACCGTAGAGACCGCGCCGGTGCGGCGGCGCGCTTTCCACCAGGAAAGCCGTGGCGCTGGCGTACTCGCCGCCGGTGGCGAAACCCTGCAGCATTCGCGCGATCACGATCAGCAACGGTGCGCCGACGCCGATCGCCGCGTAGGTCGGGGCGAAGGCGATCATCGCGATGGACAGCGTCATCAGCAGGATGATCAGTTGCATCGCCGCCTTGCGTCCCCTGCGGTCGGCATACAGGCCGAGCAGGACCCCACCGACCGGACGCATGAAGAAACCGACACCGAAGGTGGCCAGGGCCATCAACAGCGAGGTGTACTCGTCGCCGGAAGGGAAGAACAGCCTGGCGATCAGGCTGGAAAGGAAGCCGTAGACGATGAAGTCGTACCACTCCAGGGCGTTGCCGATCACGGCAGCCGCCACCTGGCGGGTACGCGAGGTACCGCTCGGGCAAGCGTGCATGGGAATCTCCTGGTAACCGGGGGAATGCCGGCGCGGCTCAGGCCGCGCCGTTATTGGCGGCAGTCAGTCGAAGGCCGGACGCCGCGGGGGCGGCCAGCCAGGTCTCGGCGAGCGCGCCCCAATAGGCCGCGCCCCGGACCAGGATGTCGTCGTTGAAGTCATAGGCCGGGTTGTGCACCATCGGCCGTCCTCTGCCGTTGCCGATGAACAGGTAGCTGCCGGGGCAGCGCTGTAGCATCCAGGCGAAGTCCTCGCTGCCCATCAGCTTCGGCGTGTCGCCGTCGACCTGCTCCGCGCCGGCCAGCTCGACCCCGACCTGGCGGGCGAACTCGGTTTCCTCGACGCTGTTGACCAGCACCGGATAGGCCGGGTAGTGCTCGATGCTGGCCTGGCACCCATAGCTGGCGGCCTGCAACTCGATGATCTGGCGAACCCGCTGCAGCACCTGCTCGCGCACCTGGCCGTCGAGCGCCCGCAGGCTCAGGCGCAGCACGGCGCGCTGGGGTATGACGTTGGCCGCCTCGCCGGCCTGCAATGCGCCGACCGTGACCACCGCGGCCTTCTGCGGATCGACGTTGCGCGCCACCACGCTCTGCAGGGCCATCACCGCGCTCGACGCGGCGAGCAACGGATCGACGCTCAGGTGCGGCATCGAACCGTGTCCACCGACGCCCTCCAGGGTGACGCTCAGCAGGTCCTGGGAAGCCATCATCGGTCCCGCGCGGAAGCCCAGGTGCCCGGCCTCCAGTCCCGGCATGTTGTGCATGCCGAACAGCGCATCGCAGGGAAAGCGCTCCAGCAGCCCGTCGGCGAGCATCGCCTCGGCGCCGCCCTGGCCTTCCTCGGCGGGCTGGAAGATCAGTACCAGGGTGCCGTCGAAACGCCGCGTCGCCGCCAGGTAGCGTGCCGCGCCGAGCAGCATCGCGGTGTGTCCGTCGTGGCCGCAGGCGTGCATGCGCCCGCCGTGGCAGCTGCTGTAGCCGAGCCCCGTGGCCTCGACGATCGGCAGCGCATCCATGTCCGCTCGCAGGCCGAGCCGCCGCGTACCGTCGCCCTGGCGGAGGACGCCGACCACGCCGGTGCGGCCGATCCCTTCGTGCACTTCGTAGCCCCAGCCGCGCAGGCATTCGGCGACCAGCGCGGCGGTGCGTCGCTCCTCGAAGCCCAGTTCGGGATGGGCGTGGATGTCCTGGCGCAGGCTACGCAGGTCGCCGGCGACCTCCTCGAGCCAGGCCACGATGTGTCGATGTCGAGCCATGCCGTCTCTCCTCTGGCCGGATTGCGCTCCGGTCTTGTTGGCGGGAGGCCCGGACGCAAGACCGGCCGGGCGTGGTCACAGCTAAGCGCGGCACGCGGCGAAGGACAACGGAAGGCGGTTCCACTGGGTGGAACCCAAGGCCCGCGCCGCCCTCCGCCGGTACGTCAGAACTGTTCCGGCGGCACTTCGCGGAAGTTCAGCACGGCGAACACCGGTACCTCGGGAGTGATCGAGGGAATATTGGCCATCTCCTTCAAGGGCTTGAGCTTCTCTTCCAGGTCGAAGTCGAGCAGCTTCAGCAGCACCGGCTCCAGGGTCGCCACCTGGACCAGCCCTTCGCCCTGGCGGGTGACCAGCACGTCGGCCTTCAGGCGGCGCTGCTGGCCGTGCAGGTCGAGGGTGAAGTCGAGCTTCTCGACCCGCGACTGGCCGACCCGCAGGTCGTCGAAGCCGGCCATGTCCAGGCGGCTCTCCACGGTGGCCTCGGGGAAGCGCGAGGTTTCGAAGAAGTTGTCCTTCATTCGCTCGTCGCGCAGGGCCAGGCCGCTGTCCAGGGTGCCCAGCGGCACCACGATGCGCGCGACGCCCTGCTTGTCGATCTGGCCGCTGAGACGATCGAAGCGCTGCACCTCGGCCATCTTCGCGCGTTTCACGGAAACGAAGCTGATCCGCGAGTAATCCGGCTCCAGTTGCCATTCCGCCGCCGACAGCAGCGGGCTGAGGAGCAATAACAGGACACACAATACAACAGGCATTCCACCTCCGGCTTCGGGCCGGCGCCGTCCCTCGCCCCGCGCCCCGACATGCGCCGCCGGTCAGTCCGGCAGCCTGTCCGCCTCGGGCATGAGCCGGCATCCCTCGCGCGGGCCCAGCCAGGCGGCCGTCTGCGTACTGCCGAGGCCGCGGGCGGTCACCCGGCGGCGGGCTTCGTCGTCGAAGAAGCCGCTGATCGGCACGTACTGTTGGGTATAGGCCCGGCAATAGTCCGCGGAGTTCCCCATCACGTAGCGGCAGGAGCAGTACTCCTTGGCCGTGTAGGCGCCGATGATGGCGGGAAAGGCCGCCAGGTGGATGCGGTTCTGCCAGGCCCACGCGAGGGCAGCGAGCAGCCCCAGGACGAACAGGAAGAGCAAGGGATGGCGACGGATCATGGCCGCGCCTCCCCGGCGAACGCCGCCTGTGCCAGGCGCAGGAATTCGTTGTGGCGGAAACGCCCGTCGCGGTCGTCGGCGTAGCGCACGATCACCAGCTTCTCCTCGGGCAGCACGTAGAGCGCCTGGCCCCAGTGGCCGAGCGCGGCGAAGGCGGTCTCGGCGACGTCCGGCCAGGGCGCCGGCGCGCCTTTCACCGCACGGTTCAACCACCACTGGCCGCCCGGCACCGCCTCGCCCTCCTCTTCCGCGCTCGGCCGGTAGCGGGCGAAGGGCGTCAGGTTGAACTCGACCCATGCCAGCGGCAGCAGTTGCCGCTCGCGCCAGCGCCCGTGGCGCTGCATCAGCAGGCCGACGCGCGCCAGGTCGCGGGCGCTCATGTAGACGTACGACGAGCCGACGAACGTGCCGGCGGCGTCTCGCTCCCATACCGCCGAACGGATGCCCAGCGGCTCGAACAGCGCGCGCCAGGGGTACTCGGCATAGTCCGCGCCGAGCATGCCGTGGAGGGCCGCCGCCAGCACGTTGCTGTCGCCGCTGGAGTAGCGGAAACGCCGGCCCGGCGGCCGGGCCTGCGGGGTTTCGGCGACGAAGCCGGCCATGTCGTCACGCCCACGGGTGTAGAGCATCGCCACCACGGAGGACTTCAACGGCGCGAACTCGTAGTCCTCCTGCCAGTCCAGCCCGGAAGACCAGTTCAGCAGGTGGCGCAACGTCACCTCGGGATGACGGGCGAACGGCGGGTAGTAGCGCGCCACCGGGTCGTCGAGCTGGAAGCGCCCTTCGCCCTCGGCGACGCCAAGCAGCGTGGCGAGCAGGCTCTTGCTCACCGACCAGGTAAGGTGCGGGGTCTCTGCACGGCTCGGGCCGGCGTAGCGCTCATAGACCAGGCGACCGTCGCGGATCACCACTACCGCGTCGGTGCGGATGCCTTTGCGACGAACATCGTCGCGACGACCGAAGGCATAGCGCTCGAATGCCTCCAGCGCCGGCCCCGCGGGCTGTTGGGCACGGGGCCAGTCGGTGTCGGGCCAGTCTTCGGCCAGGGCAGGGAGGGCGAATACCAGGGCCAGCGCGGCGAGGGCGCGGCGGGACAACGGCAAAGCGGGCATCGGCGGGCCCTCTCGACGGTCGAGGGGCAACCCTAGCATGGCCTCGATGACGCCAGGAAGCGCGGACTCAGCCTGGCATGCGGTAGTCGTCCGGGCCGAGCAGGTCGATGCCGCACTCGAGGTTCTCGATCCAGTAGAGGAAGGCGCTGATCATTTCCTTGCCGACGAAGGGCCGCCCGTGTTGCGGCACGATCATCTCCACATCCATGTCCCGGACCATCCGCGCCCACAGGCGGCAGATCTTGTTCGCCGCCATGTAGCGGCGATGGAATCCGTCCATGTACTGGATATGCGCGGCGAAATCGCTGACCGGCGCCGCGTCGTCCACCAGCGAGGCGCCCATATCGCCCGAGAAAAGGATCTTGCTCACCGGGTCGTAGAGCTGGAAGTTGCCCACCGAATGCAGGAAATGCGCGGGGATCGCCTTCAACGAGCAGTCGCCGAGAGCGATCGCCTGGCCGCGGTCGGGCAACGGCATGACCCGGTCGTAGGTGTTGATGCCATGGCTGACCGCCAGGTAGTTGGCCGTCAGGTGCGGCAGGAAGCGCGCCCACAGCTTGGAGCAGATCACCCGGGCGCGGGTGTGCAGCAGCCACTTGTCGAGGGCGGCGATGATGTCCGGGTCCTGGTGCGAAGCGAAGATGTAGTCCAGCTCCTGCAGCGGAAAGCGTTTCGACAACTCCAGCGAGAGCGGCGTGTAGGTCAGGTCGCCGCCGGGATCGAGCAGCAGGTACTGGCCGTTGTCGACGATCAGGAACTGGTTGGACTGGACCCCTTCGCCGCTGACGAGGTCATCGAAACACAGGCACTGGTGGCTGCCGTTGTCGAACAGCACGATCGGTTCGCGTCGCATGGTCGGTGAAATCTACTCTGTGCAGGCGCCGAGGAGCATTCCTCGCCGGATGCTGCGCAGGGTAAGCGCCTGCGGCGCGGCGCCTCACTGACCTGGGTCAAGCCCGAGGCGGGTCAAGGCCTTCTCCAGGCGAACTTTGCGGGCCCCGTTGGCAATCGCCAGCAAGCCGCGATCGCGTTGCCACAATGCCTCCCAGGTCGAGGCGTTGGCGGCGAAGGCGGCATCCAGTTGCCCCTCCAGCGCCGAGAACTGTTCGAACAGCCCAGCCAGTACCGCCTGGGTGCCGACGCAGGCGACCGGATGCCGCGCGACCTCGGCGCAGCCGCCGAGGATGCCGGCCAGGCGCAGCAGCAGCGGCGAGGGCCAGCCGCATTCATGGCCGACCCCATAGAGCCAGCCGACCAGCGCCGCCAGCACATGGACATCCTCCAGCAGGCGGAACGGCCTGACGTAGTCGTCCCAACCATCGCCGGGCAGGCGCTCGCAATGGGCACCGTCGAGCAACAGGCGGGAATGCGGCACATCCGGCATCAGCGGCAGCGCCGGCAACGCCTCCAGGCGCGCCCCCGGGGCGCCGGCCAGGACCACCGTCATCGACAGTCGCGGCGGCTGCCCCGGTGCCTCGTCGCGGGCGGCCACCAGCCACCAGGAGGCGCTGTCGCCAGCGGTGACGAAATCCTTTTGTCCATGCAGGACCAGCCCCTCCAGGCGGGTCTGCAGGTCCGCCGGGCGCACGCTGCGCTTCTCGGTCACGCACAGCGCGCCGAGACCTTCCGGCGCCGCCGGCCAGAGCGCGCGCAGGGCCGCCTGGTAGCCGGCGAGGAAGGCCAGGCCCGGACTCGCGGCCAATCGTCCGCCGAGCACCGCCCGCTCCAGGGTGCCAAGACCGTCGGCGCGCGCCAGGGCGGCGGCGTGCCAGTCTTCCAGGGAGCCTTCGGTGGGCAGGCGGTCGAGCGGGCCGAGCAAGCGTTGCCAGGACATGGCGGACTCCAGTGTGGAATGTGTCGGAACCGGCATCCTGCCGAGGGTGCCAGCGTTGAACAACGGCGCGTTACATCCGGCGACAATGTCATACAAGCATCACGCCCCTGTCACAGGGGTGACACCGCGCCTTCCTAGCCTGAGCTTGCACAACAAAGCCGAGCGGCCGCAACCCGCGGCGCCGGCCCAAGGAGGCCCAGGCATGACCCAGACCGCCATTACCCGCGAACCCGTCGCCGGACGCCGCCTGAAGGCCGAGCGCCTGAACGGCGCCCGCGCCCTGCGCGAGGCCCAGGCCCTGCGCTACCGCGTATTCAGCGCCGAGTTCGACGCCAAGCTCGAAGGCGCCGAAGACGGCCTCGACCGCGACGACTACGACCGTCACTGCGCGCACATCGGCGTCCGCGACCTCGACAGCGGCGCCCTGGTGGCCACCACCCGGCTGCTCGACCATCGCGCCGCCGAACGCCTCGGGCGCTTCTACAGCGAAGAGGAGTTCCACCTCTCCGGCCTCGACGCCCTGCACGGCCCGGTCCTGGAGATCGGCCGCACCTGCGTCGCTCCCGAATACCGCAACGGCGCCACCATCGCGGTACTCTGGGGCGAACTCGCCGAGGTCCTCAACGAGGGCGGCTACCGCTACCTGATGGGCTGCGCCAGCATTCCCATGCGCGACGGCGGTATGCAGGCCAAGGCGGTGATGCAGCGGCTGCGCGAACGCTACCTGTGCACCGACTACCTGCAGGCCGAGCCGAAGAACCCGCTGCCGCCGCTGGACGTCCCGGAAAACCTCACCGCCGAGCTGCCGCCGCTGCTCAAGGCCTACATGCGCCTGGGCGCCAAGATCTGCGGCGAGCCTTGCTGGGACCCGGATTTCCAGGTCGCCGACGTGTTCATCCTGCTCAAGCGCGACGAACTCTGCCCGCGCTACGCCCGCCACTTCAAGGCAGCGGTCTGATGGCGCGGCTGCGCCTGCTGCTGCGCAGCGCACGCCTGCTCGGGCTGGTCGCGCTCGGACTGGGCCTAGCCGCTTGGGTCAGCCTGCGCGAGCGGCTGCCCGGCGCCGACGTCACGCCGCTGCGCCAGCGCCTGACCCGCTGGTGGCTGGCGCGCCTCTGCGCGGCCCTGCCCTTCGAGGTCAGGGTCAGCGGCGAAGCGCCCCGGCAACCCATGCTGTGGGTAGCCAACCATGTGTCCTGGACCGATATCCCGCTGCTCGGCGCCCTGGCGCCGCTGACCTTCCTGTCCAAGGCCGAGGTGCGTGCCTGGCCGCTGGCCGGCTGGCTGGCGGAAAAGGCCGGCACCCTGTTCATCCGCCGCGGCTCGGGCGACAGCCGGCTGATCAACCAGCGCTTGGCCGAACAACTGCACCGTGGGCGCAACCTGCTGATCTTCCCGGAAGGCACCACCACCAACGGCGAAAGCCTGCGCACCTTCCACGGTCGCCTGATGGCCAGCGCCCTGGAAGCCGGCGTGGCGGTGCAGCCGGTGGCGATCAGCTACCGCCGCGACGGCGTGCCCGATGCGCAGGCGCCGTTCATCGGCGACGACGACTTGCTCAGCCACCTCGGCCGCCTGCTGCGCGGCGAGCGCGGCAGCGTGCATATCCAGCTGCTGGAACCGATCCCCAGCCAGGGCCTGGACCGCGCCGAACTGGCCCGCCAGGCCCAGCAGGCGGTGCGCCTGGCGCTGTTCGGCACTGCCGCCCCTACGCAAACCCGGCGCGCCGCCTAGTCGCGCTTGGGCGGCACCGCCAGCACGTCGCACGGCAGGTCGCCGAGGGCCGCCTCGGCCACGCTGCCGATCAGCGCGCGGCGGAAGCCGGTCAGGCCCTGGGTGCCGAGCACCGTCAACTGCGGCGCCTGGCGGCGTACCTCGGTCATGATCACGTTGATCGGCAAGCCTTCGCCGACGCGCAACTGGATGTCCTCGCGGCCCAGCCCCAGGCCGGCGACGTAGTCGCGCAGCTCGACGTTGGCCTTGAGTTCCTCCTGGTCGACGTAATGCTCGACGCGGTCTTCCTTGATCCCCGAATAACGCATCATGCCCTTGGCGAACGGCTCGAAGGCATGCAGCGCGGTAAGGCTGGCGGCGTCGAGGAAGCCGAGCTGGCCGGCCATCTGCACCGCGCGCGTCGAGGTCGGCGAGAAGTCCAGCGCCAGCAGCACCCGGCGGTACTCCTCTTCCGGCGCACCGGCCGCGCGCAGCACCGGGATCTTCGCATTGCGTACCACCCGCTCCAGGGTGGTGCCGATGAACAGGTCGCGCAGCGGCGTGTGCCGGTGCGCGCCCATCACCAGCAGGTCGGCGCCGATCTCCTCGGCCACCGCGTTGATCACCACCACCGGATCGCCGACCCGCACGATCGCCTTGGACTCGACGCCGAGGCGCTCCTTCAGGGCCTGTCCGTTCACTTCCAGCAGGTTGGCGATGGCCAGCCGTTGCGGCGCGATCAGCACCGGCGGCTGGTCGTCGTCGAGCACGTTCAGCACGGTCAGTTCGGCATTCCTCGCCTTGGCCAGCGCCGCGGCGCGCATGACCGCCAGCTCGGAACGCGAGGACAGGTCGGTCGCCACCAGGATTCGTTTCATCTTCCACCTCCATTGGCAGAGCGTTGAACGTCGGCCCCATTGAACGATCGACGCGACCGCTGCCGGTTGATGTGCATCAAGCGGATGCTTCGGACTGAAACAATTGATAGGTGATTCCGCCGACCGGGCCAATGGCCGCTGCGCCAGGCTCAGCGCTGGCTCAGGGCGAAAGCCTGGAGTTGCGGGTAGAAGGCGCGGAAATCCGCGCTCAGGTCATCGTAGCGCTGGGCCAGTTCTTCCCAGGAACCGTCCAGCAGGTGCGGTCGCGACAGCCTCCGCGACATACCGCCCAGCACTTCGCGCAAGACCGCGAACTCGCGGTAGCTGCCCAACCAGTCCTGGGCCGCCATCCGCGGCGCGATGCGCGCCAGGCGCTCCGGCAGCAGCGAGGCGGTGCGCAGGGTGCCGTAGACCCGCTCGACGAACTGCGGCAGCGGTTCGTCGGCGTAGTCGTTCCAGTCGCGCGCCAGGCAGTGGTCGAAGAACACGTCCAGCAGGACGCCGGCGAAACGCCGGCGCTCCAGCGGGAAGCGCCGCTTGGCCGCATGCACCAGTGGATGGCTGTCGGTGAAGGCGTCGATGCGCCGGTGCAACTGGATGGCCCGCTCGATCTCGCCCGGCCATTGTCCCTGCAGGCGGCCCTTGACGAAGTCGCCGTACAGGCTGCCGAGCAGTTGGGCCGGTTGCGGGCCGCCGAGGTGGAGATGCGCGAGGTAGTTCATGCGGGCTAGCTTACCCCAGGGACGGAACGGTCGTTTCGATCATCGTCATCAGCCCTGTCGATAGCGACTATCGTCGCAATCGATCCCCATATCGTCCCACACCGATATATAGTTCGTCCCAACCCGATATGGACGGCCAACGGACCACCGCCATGCCACTGGACATCGACGAAATCATCAAGGCTCTCTCCCACCCGGTGCGACGCGACATGCTGCGCTGGCTGAAGGAACCGGAGAAGTACTTCGTCGAGCAGGACCACCCGTTCGAGATCGGCGTCTGCGCCGGCAAGTTCGACCAGCGTACCGGTCTCTCCCAGTCCACCGTGTCGGTACACCTCGCCACCCTGCAACGCGCCGGTCTGGTGACCAGCCGCCGGGTCGGCCAGTGGAATTTCTTCAAGCGCAACGAGGAGACCATCCAGGCCTTCCTCGACCAACTCGGCGACGAGCTGTAAGCAGCACTCGCTTCCACCCCACCACCTCGCAGTCCAGGAGCTCGACCGATGCCGGCGTCTCTTCTCGTCCTCGCTTTATCCGCCTTTGCCATCGGTACCACCGAATTCGTCATCATGGGCCTGCTGCCGCAGGTCGCCGGCGACCTGCGGGTATCCATTCCCAGCGCCGGCTGGCTGATCAGCGGCTACGCCTTCGCCGTGGCCTTCGGCGCCCCGTTGATGGCCATGGCCACCGCCCGCCTGGAACGCAAGAAAGCCCTGCTCGCGCTGATGGGCATCTTCATCGTCGGCAACCTGCTCTGCGCGGTGGCCGCCAACTACGGCCTGCTGATGCTGGCGCGGATCGTCACCGCGCTCTGCCATGGCGCCTTCTTCGGCATCGGCTCGGTGGTCGCCGCCAGCCTGGTGGCGCCGAACCGCCGCGCTTCCGCCGTGGCCCTGATGTTCACCGGCCTGACCCTGGCCAACGTGCTCGGCGTGCCGCTGGGTACCGCGCTCGGCCAGGAAGCCGGCTGGCGCGCGACCTTCTGGGTGGTGACCCTGATCGGCGTGGTCGCCTTCGTCGGCCTGGCCAGGGTGCTGCCAAACGACCGCGAGGAAGAGAAGGTCGACCTGCGCCAGGAAATGTCCGCGCTGAAGAACCCGTCGCTGTGGCTGGCCCTGGGCACCACCGTGCTGTTCGCCGCCTCGATGTTCGCCCTGTTCACCTACGTCGCGCCGCTGCTCGGCGAAGTCACCGGGGTCAGCCCGCGCGGCGTGACCTGGACCCTGCTGCTGATCGGCGTCGGCCTGACCGTCGGCAACGTGATCGGCGGCCGCCTCGCCGACTGGCGCCTGGGCACCACCATGGCCGCGGTGTTCGCCGCCATGGCGCTGGTCTCGGCGCTGTTCAGCTGGACCAGCCAGGCCCTGCTGCCGGCGGAAATCACCCTGTTCTTCTGGGCCGCCGCCGCCTTCGCCGCGGTGCCCGCGCTGCAGGTCAACGTGGTCCGCGTCGGGCATGCCGCGCCGAACCTGGTGGCGACCCTGAACATCGGCGCCTTCAACGTCGGCAACGCGCTCGGCGCCTGGGTCGGCGGCAGCGTCATCGACCACGGCCTGGGCCTGACCCGCGTGCCGCTGGCCGCCGCCGCGCTGGCCGCGCTGGCGCTGCTGGCCACCCTGATCGCCTTTTCCGGAAACGGCCGCGCCCAGGCGCAGCCGGTCCTCGATTGATCCCCTGTCCGTCTATTCCCTAGTGGAGGATGTTCCATGGCTACTCTGTTCGATCCCATCGTGCTCGGCGACCTCGAGCTGCCCAACCGCATCGTCATGGCGCCGCTGACCCGCTGCCGCGCCGATGAAGGCCGCGTGCCCAACGCCCTGATGGCCGAGTACTACGCCCAGCGCGCCGATGCCGGCCTGATCCTCAGCGAGGCCACCGCGGTCACGCCGATGGGCGTGGGCTACCCCGACACCCCCGGCATCTGGTCCGATGACCAGGTCCGTGGCTGGAGCAACGTGACCAAGGCGGTGCACGCCGCCGGCGGGCGCATCTTCCTGCAACTCTGGCACGTCGGGCGGATTTCCGATCCGCTCTACCTGAATGGCGAGCTGCCGGTGGCGCCGAGCGCCATCGCCGCCGAGGGGCACGTCAGCCTGGTGCGCCCGAAGCGTCCCTACGTCACCCCGCGCGCGCTGGACACCGAGGAGATCGCCGACATCGTCGAGGCCTACCGCCAGGGCGCCGAGCGGGCCAAGGCCGCCGGCTTCGACGGCGTGGAGATCCACGGCGCCAACGGCTACCTGCTCGACCAGTTCCTCCAGGACAGCACCAACAAGCGCACCGACCGCTACGGCGGCTCCATCGAGAACCGCGCGCGCCTGCTGCTGGAGGTCACCGACGCGGCGATCTCCGTATGGGGCGCCCAGCGCGTCGGCGTACACCTGGCGCCGCGTGCCGACTCCCACGACATGGGCGATTCCAACCGCCTGGAAACCTTCAGCCATGTCGCCCGTGAGCTGGGCAAGCGCGGCATCGCCTTCATCTGCGCCCGCGAAGCGCAGGCCGACGACAGCATCGGCGTAGCCCTGAAGAAAGCCTTCGGCGGACCCTACATCGCCAACGAGCAGTTCACCCTCGACAGCGCCAACGCCATCCTGGCCAAGGGCGACGCCGATGCGGTGGCCTTCGGCGTCCCCTTCATCGCCAACCCGGACCTGGTCGAACGCCTGCGCCAGGGCGCCGAACTGAACCCGCCGCGCCCGGAAACCTTCTATACCGGCGGTACTGAAGGCTACCTGGACTATCCGACCCTGGCCTGATCGCGCCAGCCAGGAAGAGCCCGCCACGCTTGTCGTGGCGGGCTCTGTGCTTTGCCCGTCTAGCGCAGGCGGAAATACGGCTCCGGCTCCGCGCACGGATCGCGCTGGGCGCAGCCCTTGCAACCGCCGCCGCAACCGCCCGAGCTTTGCGCAGCCACCCGCTCGACCTTGCCGAGCGCGATCAGCCGCTCCAGGATCGCCTCCACCAGCGCCGGCGGCGCGTCCACCTGGCGGCTGAGCTGTTTCAGCCCACGCGCCTGGCCGTCTTCCAGGGCGGCGCGGAGCTGCATGAGTGTCGCCATCAGTGACATCCTCCCTGCCCGCTCGGGGCATCGGCCATTCGGCCTGGCAGTTGCAGTACCTGCTCACGGCCGAACAGACGCAGGCAGGTCATCAGGATCAGGTTGAAGAGCAGCACCACGGCGATGGTCAGGACGCTACGCTCGGGGTGCGCGGCGAAGGTGGCGACCTGGTAGCAGAGGGTCGCCAGCGAGTAGGCGACGTTCAGCCCCCAGAGCACCGAGAAAGCCATCCAGCCCTTGCTGCTTTCCCGGGCGATCGCGCCCATGGCGGTCACGCAGGGCACGTAGAGCAGGACGAAGACCAGATAGCTGTAGGCCGCGATGGGGCTGCCGAACTTGCTCGCCATGGTGCCCATCGAGCCGGTCTCCATGTCGCCGTCGGCCATGCTCGCCTCCACCGGGTTGGCCAGCACGCTGAGGCTGAAGGTATCGACCAGGCCGTCCCAGGTCTCGACCAGGGCCTCGCGCAGTTGCCCGGGCAGGTCGTAGCCTTCGTAGTCGAAGGCCTCGCCCTGGATCTGCTCGGCGGTGTAGAGGGTGTTCAGGGTGCCGACCACCACTTCCTTGGCCATCGCCCCGGTGACCAGGCCGACGGTGGCCTGCCAGTTGTCCGGCTGCACCCCGAGCGGCGCCAGCAGCGGAGTGAGACGCTGGCTGACGCTGGCCAGCGCGGAATGGCCGATGTCGCCCTGCACCGGCTTGCCGTCGAGGGTGATGCTGTTCAGGCCGCCGATCACCAGGCTGACCAGGATGATCACCTTGCCGGCCCGCACCACGAAGCCGCGCAGGCGCGACCAGGTCTGCAGCAGCAGGCTCTTAAGGTGTGGCACATGGTACAGCGGCAGTTCCATGACGAACGGCGAGGCCTCGCCGCGCATCAAGGTGTGCTTGAGCAACAGCCCGGTGAGGATCGCCACGACGATGCCGAGCAGGTACAGGGAGAAGATCACCAGCGCGCCGCCCTGGCCGAAGAAGGCCCCGGCGAATACGGCGAAGATCGCCAGGCGCGCGCCGCAGGACATGAACGGCGCCATCATGATGGTAATCAGCCGCTCGCGCTGCGCGTCCAGGGTCCGCGCGCCCATGATCGACGGTACGTTGCAGCCGAAACCGACGATCAGCGGCACGAACGACTTGCCCGGCAGGCCCAGCGCCTGCATCAGGCGGTCCATGACGAAGGCCGCGCGTGCCATGTAGCCGGAATCCTCGAGCAGCGAGAGGAACAGGTACATCAAGCCGATCTGCGGCACCAGCGGCAACACCGTGTTGACCCCGCCACCGATGCCCTGGGCGAGGAACACCGTGAGCCAATCGGGCAGGCCGAAGCGGATACCCAGCCACTGGATGCCGTCGATGAAGATCGCCGACGAGCCCTTGTCGAAGATCGGCTGTAGCGCCCCGCCGATGTTGATGGCGAAGAAGAACATCAGGTACATCACCAGCAGGAAGATCGGCAGACCCAGCCAGCGATTCAGGACGACCCGGTCGAGCCATTGGGTCAGCCGGTGCGGCTGAGCCTGCTGGTGGTCGCAGACCGCCGCACAGATCTCGCCGATCAGTCGGTAGCGCGCATCGACGATCGCCAGCTCGGGCTCCTCGCCGCAGCCCTGGCGCGCCTGTTCCAGGGTGGCGGGCGGCAAGCCCAGCGCCGGGCCGTTGAAGATGTCGCCTTCCAGCGCCTGCAACGCCAGCCAGCGCGGCTCGATGGCCGAGGCCGCCGGAGCGCGCGTTTCCAGAAGGTAGCCGACCTGCGCCTGGATGGCCGGTGGGTAATCCACCGCCAGCGCCGCCTGCGGGAGCTGTAGGGAGTCGATGGCCGCCTTCAGTTCGTCGATGCCATCGGCGCGGGTGGATACCAGCGGCACCACCGGGCAGCCGAGACGCCGCGCCAGACCGTCGATATCGATGCGGATGCGCTGGCTACGGGCGATGTCGAGCATGTTCAGCGCGACGATGCAGGGGATGCCCATCTCCCGCAGTTGCACCGTGAGGTACAGGTTGCGCTCCAGGTTCGCCGCATCCACCACGTTGACCAGCACGTCCACTTCGCCGCTGGCGATGTAGCGGCAGGCGATCTGCTCGTCCAGCGAGGCCTGGGCGGAAACGCTGGTCAACGAATAGGTGCCGGGCAGGTCGACCAAGCGTACCGCGTGACGGACGGTATGGAACGCACCCTCCTTGCGCTCCACGGTGACGCCGGCCCAGTTGCCGACCCGCTGGCGCGAGCCGGTGAGCTGGTTGAACAGGGTGGTCTTGCCGGAGTTGGGATTGCCGATCAGGCCGAGGGTCAATGCGGTCATGGGGATTCCGGGCGGGGTCAGTCGAGCGGGACGAGGGTCAGCAGGGCGAGGTCCTTGCGCCGCAGCGCCAGGCTGGTCTGGCGGGTCTCGACCTGGATCGGGTCGCCCAGCGGGGCGATGCGCACCACGCGCAGCGCCGCGCCGGGCAGAAGCCCCATGGAGAACAGGCGTTGGCGATAGCCGTTGCTGATGGCGGGGGAATAACCGGTGATGCGGTAGGAACGGGACGGTTGCAGTGCGCTCATGGCGGATTCCAGGCAGAGGAAGGGACCAATGGCCTCCCTGGCCGGTGACCGAGAATCTAAACGACTCTCACTTAAGGCTCGCTTAAGGACGCAGTATCGGAGTGGAGGAGCAGCGGATTCGCTGATCCAGAGCAATGGAAGCGGGGATTTTCGCCGGGCGCGGCGAACTGTCGCCGCCAGCGCCCGGTGCGACGGGCGGCTGGCGGCGCAAGGGGTCAGCGGGTATTGAGCTGCTGCTGCAGGTTCTGCACCTGGGCCTGGAGGGTGTTGATGTTGCGCATCACCTGGGTGCGGAAGGCGTCGAACTCGGCGGTATTGCCGCCCTGGGCCGGGCGGTTGTCGAGCTGGCTGCGCAATACCAGCAGGTCATCCTGGATACCCTTGATCGTCTGGCTCGGGTTGCCCTGCTTCTTCAGCGCCGCGACATCGCCGCCGAGGGCCTTGAGTTGCTCGTTGGTCTTGCCCAGTTCGACCTGCAGGGCTTTCAGCTTCTCCTGTTCGGCGGCCAGTGTCTGCAGCTTGCCGTCCAGTTGCGCGACCAGTTGCGCCGCGCTTTCCTGCTGGGCCTTGAGATCGCTGGCCAGTTGGTCGAGGCGTTTGCCCTGGCCGCCGAACTGGTTGCTCACATCGGCCTGCTGGCGTTCCTGGCTGCCGAGTTTCTCCTGCAGTTGCTTGACCTGCAGGCGCAGAGCCTCGCGTTCGCTGGTGACGCTGGACTCGCTGGCGACCACCTTGCCGCGAATGTCGTCGAGGCGCCCGGCGGCTTCCTCGCTGATCCTTACGAAGCTTTCCTGGGTCGCCACCAACTGCTGTTCCATCAGGCTGATTTGCTGGTGGCTCCACCAACCCACCCCGGCGAGGGCGATCAGCATCGCCCCGAGCAGAGCCCAGAGCGGGCCGGTAGAGGCCGGACGGCGCTCCTTGGTGTCGACGACCCGGCGCTGCTCCGGTTCGTAGACGTGCCGCGGGTGGTGGCCGAATTCATCACGGTCGGCAGCATCGGTGGTCAGGCTGGGCACATCGTCGAGTTCGTCGAAAGCATCGTTACGCATGGTGAAAACCTGTGAAGGGGAACGGCATCCTGCCGGAGGCCTGGAGAAAGGGCCGAATGGCGCATTATATCGGTTCGGCCCCGCCCCTTCAGCGTCTGCTCGAAGCAAATTGCCGGACCGGGGCGCTCCACCGCGAAGCCGTGCGCCCCAAGACGGAGCGAACGTTGTCCGGCACAGACCGCCGCAGGCCGCCAGCGGTTCCCCGCCCCGCACGCCGGCGCTGGTCCGCGGCCCGCATGGCACGTCGCTTGCCTGGGCATTGCCGGGCAGATTCGAGAGCCGGAGGATGCATGGAGTTGAACAAATCCTTGCTGGATTGCATGCGCGCCGTGCGCCGACGCCTACGCGAGGAACAGGCGCTGGATATCCACTTCCAGCAACGCGATGCGATCGCCGCGATGCAGGCGGCCTGCGCCCGCTCCGGCGATGCGACGACGCGGGAGCTGGGACAGCGCCTCGGCAGGCTCAGCGGGGTCGCGCTGCCGCCGGCGGAACCTTCCCTGTTGCCCGCGCAGGCGCCGAGCCGACAATACGCCGGCCCGTTGCGCGGCTGATCAGAGTCCCTGGGCGCGCCACCAGGCGCAGAACTCGTCAAGCGCGGTCCACAGGCTGACCCGCGGGTCGTAGTCGAGGTATTCGCGGGCGCGGTTGATGTCCAGGGTGAAGTTCTTCGCCATCACCGCCATGCCCAGGCGGAACAGCACCGGCTCCGGGCGCCCCGGCAGGATCCGGCAGACGCCTTCGTTGAGCGCCGCCAGGCCATAGCCGACGGCATACGGCAGGTGACCGCCGACCGGCGGCAGGTCGAGCTGGCGCATCACGTAGTTGACCGCATCCCAGAACGGTACCGGCTGCCCGTTGCTGATGTTGTAGACCTTGCCCAGCGCCGGCTCGCCGGCCAGCAGGCAACTGAACAGCGCGTCGTTGAGATTGTGCACGCTGGTGAAGTCGACCCGGTTCAGGCCGTTGCCGAGGATCCGCAGGCGTCCCTTGCGGTGGGCCTGGATCATTCGCGGGAAGATGCTGGTGTCGCCGGCGCCGACCACGAAGCGCGGACGCAGCGCCAACACTTCCAGGCCCAGGTCGCGGGCGCTGAGCACCAGTTGCTCGGCCTGGTACTTGGTCGCCCCGTAATGGTCGGAAAAACGCCGGGGTACGTACTCTTCGTTCAGGTCCAGGTGGTCGCGCCCGTCGAAATAGATCGACGGCGACGACAGATGCACCAGGCGCCGCACCTTTTGCCGCATGCAGGCCTCGACGACGCTCTCGGCAAGCCCGACGTTGGCCGCCAGGAAGCGTTCGCGCGGTCCCCAGACTCCGACCGCGCCGGCACAATGCACCACCGCCTCGACATCCTCGCAGAGGCGCAGGACCAGCGCCGGGTCGGCGAGGTCGCCGGGAACGAACTCGGCGCCCCGCGCCACCAGATGTTCCACCGCGTCCGCACGACGACCGCTGACCCGTACCGACAGGCCCTGCTCCAGGGCGAAGCGAGCGAAACGCCCGCCGATGAAGCC
This sequence comes from Pseudomonas sp. 203-8, assembly GCF_020708595.1. NCBI lineage: Bacteria > Pseudomonadati > Pseudomonadota > Gammaproteobacteria > Pseudomonadales > Pseudomonadaceae > Pseudomonas > Pseudomonas sp. 203-8. The sequence continues at coordinate 96,683 of NZ_JAJFDF010000005.1, forward strand.
CGTCGCCCCCGTTACCAGAATCCGCATTGCGTTTCTCCCGTTGTTCTTCTTGTGCCGCGACTCTAGCAACCCGGAGCCGCGCCACCACTGGCACAGCATGCCAGAACAACGACCTTGCGGGCCGCCGGCACGACTTGCGTTGGGCGACAGAAGCGGCGCTGCGCGCTACAAGGTCTAACCTGAAAGCCACCTGCACGCTGGGAGACGCACCATGGCCAGTCACTGGATGATCTACGGCGCCAACGGCTACACCGGCCGGCTGGTCGCTGAACAGGCGCAGCGCGAGGGCCTGACGCCGCTCCTCGGCGGACGCAACCCGGCCGCCCTGCACGCGCTCGGCAGCCAGCTCGGGCTGGAGTGCCGGGTCTTCGACCTGGGGGATCCGCAGGCCTGCCGCGAAGCCCTGGACCAGGTGAAGGTGGTGGCCCATTGCGCCGGTCCGTTCTCTGCCACCAGCACGCCGATGATCGCCGCCTGCCGCGCCGCCGGCACCCACTACGTGGATATCACTGGAGAGATCGCGGTGTTCGAGCAGGCCCACGCCGGCGACGCCGAGGCCCGCGAGGCCGGCATCGTGGTCTGCCCGGGCGTCGGCTTCGATGTGATCCCCACCGATTGCCTGGCTGCCTGCCTGAAGGAGGCGCTGCCGGACGCGCAACGGCTGGCGCTGGGCTTCGACACCGGCAGCGGGCTTTCGACGGGAACCGCGAAGACCAGCGTCGAAGGCCTCAAGTTCGGCGGCAAGATCCGCGAGAATGGCCGCCTGCGCGACGTGCCGCTGGGCTACAAGCGCCGCGACATCGATTTCGGCCGCGGCCTGCGGCACGCCGTGACGATTCCCTGGGGCGACGTGGCCACCGCCTACTACAGCACCGGCATCCCGGACATCGAGGTCTACCTGCCGGCGCCGCCGCTGCTGGCCCTGGGCATGCGCCTGATCGACCCGCTGCGTCCGCTGCTCGGTCGGCAACGGGTCCAGGACTGGCTCAAGGGGCAGGTCGACAAACGCATCGCCGGCCCCGACCAGGCGGCCCGCGAGCGCCTGCGCACCTGGGTCTGGGGCGAGGCGCGCAACGCCCGCGGCGAACGCCGCACGGCGCGCCTGGAGACGGCCAACGTGTACGACCTGACCCTGCACGGCGTGCTCCTGGCAGTGCGCCACCTGCTGGACTACCAGGGTCCCGGCGGCTACTTCACGCCATCGCGGTTGCTCGGCGCGCGCTGCGTCGAATCGTTGCCCGGCTCCGGACGAATCACCGTCATCGGCTGATCAGCCTGACACCCGCACCAAGCCGTCGCCGGCGCGGGCGAGCAGGTGCTCGGTGAGCGACGCGAGCAGTTCGCCGCCGTTGCGCCAGTAGTGCCAGTACAACGGTACGTCGATGACCTGGCCGGGCAGCAGCTCGACCAGTTCGCCGCGCGCCAGCTCGCCTTGCACCTGGCGCTCCGGCACCAGGCCCCAGCCGAGACCGCCGGCGGTGAGGCGGACGAAACCTTCCGAGGACGGGCAGAGGTGGTGGATGAAACCGCCCTCGACGCCGAGGTCCTTGAGAAAGCGGTGTTGCAGCAGGTCGTCCGGGCCGAACACGATCGCCGGCACGCCGGCCAGGGCGGCCGCCTCGACCCCGCGGGGAAAGTGCCGGGCAATGAAATCCGGGCTGGCCAGGCCGCGATAACGCATGGCTCCGAGCAGCAGCGAACGCGCGCCGGCCACCGGCCGCGCGCTACCGCAGACGCAGCCCGCCACTTCGCCCGCGCGCATGCGCTTGAGCCCGACCTCCTGGTCCTCCACCACAAGGTCCAGCAGCACCCGCCGCTCGGCGCAGAAATCGCCCACCGCGGCGGCCCACCAGGTCGCCAGGCTATCGGCGTTGAGAGCGATGCGCAGGCGTTCCGGGGCACCGCCTTCATCCAGGTTCGGCACCCAGCGCTGCAGGTCGCCCTCCAGCAGCCGCACCTGCTGCACATGGTTGAGCAGGCGGCGCCCGAGATCGGTGGGATGCGGCGGCGTCTCGCGCACCAGGACCGGCTGGCCGACCCGCGCCTCGAGCAGCTTGATCCGCTGCGATACCGCCGATTGCGACAGCCCCAGCGCCTGTGCGGCGCGCTCGAAACCGCCCTGCTCCACCACTGCGGCCAGCGCGGCGAGCAACTTGTAGTCGAACAAAATCAGTTTTCCTAATGAGAGATCAGCAGGATTCGTTTTCCTTATAAACCGCCCGCGGCCACACTCGCCAGCACTTTTCCGATCCACCCGACGCGGACCGACCATGGCTGGCGAAACCTCGCTGCGCACCCTGCTGCGCACGCTCACTCCCGAACTCAATCCCGGCGACTATGTGTTCTGTACCTGCGCCGCTGGCGCGCTGCCGAACGGCGCCGAGCCGCTCGCCAGCTTCCGCGAGCGCGAGGGCCTGACCCTGGTGCTCGAACGCCGGCAGGCCGAACGCCTGGGCCTGCCCTACGAATACGTGGCGGCCTGGATCACCCTGACGGTGCACTCCTCGTTGGCGGCGGTGGGCCTGACCGCCGCCTTCGCCACGGCGCTGGCCGAAGCCGGGATCAGTTGCAACGTGATGGCCGGCTATTTCCACGACCACCTGTTCGTCGCCCGCGACGAGGGCCGGCGCGCCCTCGCCGTGCTCCAGCGGCTGGCGGCGGAGGCACACTGACATGTGGCAGAGCTATCTCAACGGCATCCTGGTGGCTGCCGGCCTGATCATCGCCATCGGCGCGCAGAATGCCTTCGTTCTCGCGCAGAGCCTGCGCCGCGAGCATCACCTCTCGGTGGCCGCGCTCTGCGTATTCTGCGACGCGGTGCTGGTCAGCCTCGGCGTGTTCGGCCTGGCCAAGCTGCTGCTGGAAAACCCGACGCTGCTGGCCATCGCCCGCTGGGGCGGGATCGCCTTCCTGACCTGGTACGGGCTCAAGGCGCTGCTTCGCGCCTTGCGCCCGGACGCTCTCGGCAACGCAGCGGAAACCGGGCCACGCTCGCGCAAGGCGGTGCTTCTGGCGGCACTGGCGGTCACCCTGCTCAACCCCCACGTCTATCTCGATACCGTACTTCTGATCGGTTCGCTCGGCGCCCAGCAGGCCGCGCCGGGCGCCTATGCCCTCGGCGCGGCCAGCGCCTCGCTGATGTGGTTCTTCGCCCTCGCCCTCGGCGCGGCGTGGCTGGCCCCCTGGCTGGCGCGCCCGGCCACCTGGCGCCTGCTCGACCTGATGGTGGCGGCCATGATGCTGGGCATGGCCGCGCAACTGCTGTTCCGGGGATAACGCGGTTTCTGTCTTCCCGAGCGAACCCTCGCGCCACCAGGCAGTCCAGAGAGAATGTGGCGGTGTTCGCCGGCGAGCTTGCAGAAGCCCGTCGCAGCGCGCCGCCGCCGGCCTTTGCCCCTACAGTTGCTGCGTGGATATGCCCCGACACGGGTGCTATGATCCGGAGTTCGCGGCACTGGGAGCCTAGGCTCCGAGTCGCACCCGGCGCCCTTTCCGGAGCGCTCCGCCGAACGTCCCCCCGGGGATCCAGGACGGGCTCCCGGACAGGCATCGGACCGGCCCCGTGAACCGGTCGCGCGCTAGCCGCGCCAGTCCTGACCTGAGGAAGAATAGGAGAGACACCATGGCTTTCGAATTGCCGCCGCTGCCTTACGAAAAGAACGCCCTTGAGCCGCACATTTCCGCAGAAACCCTGGAATACCACCACGACAAGCACCACAACACCTACGTGGTGAACCTGAACAACCTGATCCCGGGCACCGAGTTCGAAGGCAAGAGCCTCGAAGAGATCGTCAAGAGCTCCTCCGGCGGCATCTTCAACAACGCCGCCCAGGTGTGGAACCACACCTTCTACTGGAACTGCCTGAGCCCGAACGGCGGTGGCCAGCCCACCGGCGCCCTGGCCGACGCCATCAACGCCGCCTTCGGCTCCTTCGACAAGTTCAAGGAAGAGTTCACCAAGACTTCCGTCGGCACCTTCGGTTCCGGCTGGGGCTGGCTGGTGAAGAAGGCCGACGGCTCCTTGGCCCTGGCCAGCACCATCGGTGCCGGCAACCCGCTGACCAGCGGCGACACCCCGCTGCTGACCTGCGACGTCTGGGAACACGCCTACTACATCGACTACCGCAACCTGCGTCCGAAGTACGTCGAGGCGTTCTGGAACCTGGTCAACTGGGACTTCGTAGCGAAGAATTTCGCTGCCTGAGTCTGATCAGAACCACGAAAAAGCCCGGCATTCGCCGGGCTTTTTCGTTTTAATCTGCGGTCGAGGAGCCATCGTCTACCCTCAGGAACTGGTAGACCTTCGCTCGTGATAGCCTCTTGAGGTAAACAAGCTCTTCCTACCGGCTTGTCTTTCGCCCTGGCGACGAACAAGGAAGGCCCCTTGAAACTGGACTCCCGACACAGCCTCTCGCTCAAGCTGCTGCGTGTCGTGCTACTGGCGGCGCTAGCCGTTGGCGTAGTGCTCAGTTGCGCGCAGATCGTCTTCGACGCCTACAAGGCCAAGCAGGCGGTGAGCAGCGACGCCCAACGCATCCTCGCGATGGTCCGCGACCCTTCCACCCAGGCGGTCTACAGCCTCGACCGGGAAATGGCGATGCAGGTCCTCGAAGGCCTGTTCCAGCACGAGGCGGTGCGCCAGGCGAGCATCGGCCATCCCGGCGAGCCGATGCTGGCGGAGAAATCCAGGCCGCTGCTGGACCTGCCGACGCGCTGGCTGACCGACCCGATCCTCGGCCAGGAACGCACCTTCAGCATTCGACTGATCGGCCGCCCGCCCTATAGCGAATACTACGGCGACCTGAAGATCACCCTGGACACCGCGCCCTACGGCGAGAACTTCGTCACCACTTCGGAAATCATCTTCATCTCCGGCATTCTCCGCGCCCTGGCCATGGGCCTGGTGCTGTTCCTGGTCTACCACTGGATGCTGACCAAGCCGCTGTCGAAGATCATCGAGCACCTGGTCAGCATCAATCCCGACCGCCCCAGCCAGCACCAGTTGCCGCTGCTCAAGGGGCACGAACGCAACGAGCTGGGGCTCTGGGTGACCACCGCCAACCAGTTGCTCGCCTCGATCGAAAGCAACAGCCACCTGCGTCGCGAGGCCGAGGACAACCTGCTGCGCATTTCCCAGTACGACTTCCTCACCGGCCTGCCGAACCGCCAGTTGCTGCAACAGCAACTCGACCAGATCCTCGACGGCGCCGGCCGCCAGCAGCGCCGGGTGGCAGTGCTGTGCCTGGGCCTCGACGATTTCAAGGGGATCAACGAGCAGTACACCTACCAGCTCGGCGACCAGCTGCTGATCGCCCTCGCCGACCGCCTGCGCGGGCACAGCGCGCGGCTCGGTTCGCTGGCGCGCCTGGGCGGCGACCAGTTCGCCCTGGTCCAGGCCGACATCGAGCAACCCTACGAGGCGGCCGAACTGGCGCAGAGCATCCTCGACGGCCTGGAAGCGCCGTTCGAGATCGACCAGCACGAGGTGCGCCTGCGCGCCACCATCGGTATCACCCTGTTCCCCGAGGACGGCGAGACCACAGAGAAACTGCTGCAGAAGGCCGAGCAGACCATGACCCTGGCCAAGACCCGCTCGCGCAACCGCTACCAGTTCTACATCGCCAGCGTGGACAGCGAAATGCGTCGCCGCCGGGAACTGGAAAAGGACCTGCGCGACGCCCTGCAGCGCCACGAGCTGCACCTCGTCTACCAGCCGCAGGTGGACTACCGCGACCACCGCGTGGTCGGCGTCGAGGCGCTGCTGCGCTGGCAACATCCGTTGCACGGCTTCGTCCCGCCGGACCTGTTCATCCCGCTGGCGGAACAGAACGGCAGCATCTTCAGCATCGGCGAGTGGGTGCTCGACCAGGCCTGCCGGCAGTTGCGCGAATGGCACGACCAGGGCTTCGACGACCTGCGCATGGCGGTCAATCTTTCCACCGTGCAGCTCCACCACAACGCCCTGCCACGGGTGGTCAGCAACCTGCTGCAGGTCTACCGCCTGCCGGCGCGCAGCCTGGAGCTGGAAGTCACCGAGACCGGCCTGATGGAGGACATCTCCACTGCCGCCCAGCACCTCCTCAGCCTGCGCCGCGCCGGCGCGCTGATCGCCATCGACGATTTCGGCACCGGCTATTCCTCGCTGAGCTACCTGAAGAGCCTGCCGCTGGACAAGATCAAGATCGACAAGAGTTTCGTCCAGGACCTGCTGCAGGACGAGGACGACGCGACCATCGTTCGCGCCATCATCCAGCTCGGCAAGAGCCTGGGCATGCAGGTGATCGCCGAGGGCGTGGAAACCGCCGAGCAGGAGGCGTACATCATCGCCGAAGGTTGCAACGAAGGTCAGGGCTACCTGTACAGCAAGCCGCTGCCGGCCAGGGAACTGACCCAGTACCTCAAGCAGGCGCGACGCCTGAGCCAGGCCACCAGCAGCGAACGGCCCTGATCAGAACAGGCGGCTGAACAGCCAGCCCGCCAATAGCGCGCTGCCCAGGCAGAGCAACGCGGCCCCCGCCGCCTGGCGGCGCAGTTGCACGGCGAGATCGTCCTCGCCCTGGCTGGAGAGAATGAAGGGATGCGCCTCCCCCGGCTTGCCGAGCCGGTGGCGGGTCGGCGCGGCGCTGCTTGCCCGATGCCGATCCTCGGCCTCCAGCCGTGCCGCCAGGCGCACCCGGTTCCATTCGCGCTCGTCCAGCTCGCCGTTGCCGTCGCTGTCGAAGCGCGCCAGCAGCCCGTGGAAATCGCCCTTCCATTCACGGATCACCGCACCCTGCGCCCGTTCGGCATCGAGTCCCTGGCGACCGCCACCGCTGCTGCGGAATTCGCCCAGCGCATAGAGCGGCTCGCCGGCATGCAGGCGCTCCTCGGTGTAGCGGTAGAGCCGCTCTCCGCCGACCAGGGTGCCGAAGCTCTCCAGCAGTCGCAGGGTATCGATCGGTGCTTCGCGAAAAGCCTCCCAGCGCTGCTGGGTCAAGGGTCGCACCTCGGCGCCGCGTGGGTCGACCAGGCAGGCATCGGTGGCATCGCGCAAGCCGAATGGCGACTCGCTGGCACCTTTGTCGACGGTGCGCCAGGCCTTCTCGCGGCCACTGCGCTTTTCCTCGACTTCGATGCGGTAGCGCCACCACAGGCACGGCTTGCCGGTCAAGGGAGCCTGCAGCGGGCCTTCCGGGCCCTCCTCGAGCACCCCGTAGAGTTCGACGAAACCCTGCGCCGCCGAACGGATCCGCGAGGTCGGTACGTCGCCGAGCAGACGCGCCCGGGCAAGGCGGTGCACGAACTGCCAGCCGGCCCAGGCGCAGAGCCCCAGGCTGGCGGCGATGAACAGCCAGCGCAGGTCGAAGTCCATCTCAGCCGAACAGGGCCTTGAGATCGACGTCGGCCTTCTCCGCCTCGCTGAACTGCAACAGCTCGGCGGCCTTGAAGCCAGCGACACGAGCGATCAGCAGGTCGGGAAATTGCTCGATGCGCACGTTGTTCAGGTTCACCGCCTCGTTGTACAGCTCGCGGCGATCGGCGATCCCGTTCTCCAGGCCGCTGATGCGCTGGGAAAGGAACTGGAAACTTTCGTTGGCCTTGAGCTGCGGGTAGTTCTCGGCCAGCGCGAAGAGCTGCCCCAGGCCGGCGCGCAGGCCGCTCTCGGCCTTGCCCAGGGCATTCACGTCGGCGCGCTCGCGGGCGCTGGCGACGGCGTTGCGGGCGGCGATGACCCGCTCCAGGGTGGCGCGCTCGTGCTGCATGTATTGCTTGCAGGCCTCGACCAGCTTCGGCAGCTCGTCATGGCGCTGCTTGAGGAGCACGTCGATGTTGGCCCAGGCCTTGCCCACGGCGTGCTTCAGCCGTACCAGGCCGTTGTAGAGCACCACCGCGTAGCCGGCGAGCAGCAGCAGGACAACCCAGAAAGCGATAGCGGTCAGACTCATGGACGGAGCTCCGGAAGAATATGCTGGCATTCTAGCTGCGCCCGACATGTCCAGGCACGACGGCGATCACGCTGCGCCCTTTTCAAAAATGCAAATCTTTCGCATTATGTGGCAGTTTTTTAACGCCCTCGCGGGTGTTTCCGACAAGCGCACGCCGCTTCGGCACGCCACCAATAAAGCAAAGGAATCCGCCATGACTCGTATGCCCCTGGCCACCGCCAGTCTGCTGGCCCTCGCCATCTCCCTCGCCGGCTGCGGCGACGACAAGAAAGCCGAAGCGCCCGCAACACCGGCGGCCAGCACGCAGCCCGCCGCGCCCGCCGCCGCCCCGGCCGCCAAGGTCGACGAGGCCGCCGCCAAGGCAGTGATCAAGAACTACGCGGACCTCGCCGAAGCCACCTTCGCCGACGCCCTGAGCACCGCCAAGGACCTGCAGAAAGCCATCGACGCGTTCCTCGCCAAGCCTGACGCGGAGACCCTGAAAGCCGCCAAGGAAGCCTGGTTTGCCGCACGTACCCCCTACTCCCAGAGCGAAGCCTTCCGCTTCGGCAACGCGATCATCGACGACTGGGAAGGACAGGTTAACGCCTGGCCGCTGGACGAAGGCCTGATCGACTATGTCGCCAAGGACTACCAGCACGCCCTGGGCAACCCTGGCGCCACCGCCAACATCGTCGCCAACACCGAGATCCAGGTCGGCGAAGACAAGATCGACGTCAAGGAAATCACCGGCGAGAAACTGGCCAGCCTGAACGAGCTGGGCGGTTCCGAAGCCAACGTCGCCACCGGCTACCACGCCATCGAGTTCCTCCTCTGGGGCCAGGACCTGAACGGCACCGGTCCGGGCGCCGGCAACCGTCCCGCCACCGACTATGCCCAGGGCAAGGACTGCACCGGCGGCCATTGCGACCGTCGCGCCGCCTACCTGAAGGCCGTCACCGACCTGCTGGTCAGCGACCTCGAATACATGGCCGGACAGTGGAAAGCCGGCGTCGCCGACAACTACCGCGCCAAGCTGGAAGCCGAACCGGTGGATACCGGCCTGCGCAAGATGTTCTTCGGCATGGGCAGCCTGTCCCTCGGCGAACTGGCCGGCGAGCGCATGAAGGTCGCGCTGGAGGCCAACTCCACCGAAGACGAGCACGACTGCTTCAGCGACGACACCCACCACACCCTGTTCTTCAACGGCAAGAGCATCCGCAACATCTACCTCGGCGAGTACAAGCGCATCGACGGCAGCGTGGTCAAGGGCCCGAGCCTGGCCGACCTGGTCGCCAAGGCCGACGCCGCCGCCAACGACACCCTGAAGGCCGACCTGGCCGACACCGAGGCCAAGCTGCAGGCCATCGTCGACAGCGCCGAGAAGGATGGCGTGCACTTTGACCAGATGATCGCTCCGGACAACAAGGACGGCCAGCAGAAGATCCGCGACGCCATCGCCGCCCTGGTCAAGCAGACCGGCGCCATCGAGCAGGCCGCTGGCAAGCTGGGTATCCAGGACCTGAAGCCGGACAACGCCGACCACGAGTTCTGATTCCTTCCTGTGCCAACAGCGTGCGGCCCATGGCCGCACGCTGCGTTTCAGGGCCTCGAAAGCGGTCTTCGCGGGCCTTTACAAACGCAAATCCCTCTTATTTTGATTAGCCCCAACTGGTAAGCTTGCGGGCTGTTTCCACGCAGTCCCGGGATGTTCGCCGATGTCGTTGCCGTCACCTTCCATGCCGCTTGCCTGTCTCCTGACGGCGCTCCTTCTGGGCGGATGCGGCGCCGACGACGAACCGCTGCGCGCCGAGCCCGGCGAACACCTGTCCGGGGGCGCGACCACGGTGCTGCAAAGCGACCGCAACGCCTTCTCCCTGCCCTCCGCCAACCTCGCCCCGAGCCGGCGCCTGGACTTCAGCGTGGGCAACAGTTTCTTCCGCAACCCCTGGGTCATCGCCCCTTCCTCCACCACCGCGCGCGATGGTCTGGGGCCGCTGTTCAATACCAACGCCTGCCAGAACTGCCATGTGAAGGACGGCCGCGGCCACCCGCCGGGAGCGGACGCGGTCAGCGCGGTGTCGATGCTGGTACGCCTGTCGATCCCGGCCGGCCCTGCGGACGGCAAGACCCTGTTGCACCAGGGGGTGATTCCCGAGCCGACCTACGGTGGCCAGTTGCAGGACGTCGGCATTCCCGGCGTCGCCCCGGAAGGCAAGGTGCGGGTGGACTACGAGCCGCTGAAGGTGAGGTTCGAGGACGGCACCGAGGTCGAACTGCGCAAGCCGATCCTGCGTATCAGCCAGCTCGGCTATGGGCCGATGCATCCGCAGACGATGTTTTCCGCCCGCGTCGCCCCGCCGATGATCGGGCTCGGCCTGCTCGAGGCGATTCCCGAAGAGGCGATCCTGGCCAATGCCGATCCGGACGACCGCAACGGCGACGGTATCCGCGGGCGCGCCAACCAGGTCTGGGATGCCGCGCGGCAGCGCACCGCGCTCGGCCGCTTCGGCTGGAAGGCCGGCCAGCCGGATATCCCGCAGCAGAACGCGCACGCCTTCGCCAACGACATGGGCCTGACCAGCAGCCTGCTGCCCCACGACGACTGCAGCGCCGCCCAGGTCGAGTGCCGCCGGGCGCCCGACGGCGGCGAGCCGGAAGTCAGCGACAACATCTTCGCCCAGGTGCTGTTCTACAGCCGCAACCTGGCGGTCCCGGCGCGGCGCAAGGTGGACGACCCGCAGGTGCTGGCCGGCAAGCGTCTGTTCGCCCAGGCCAACTGCGTGGCCTGCCACGTTCCCGCCTTCACTACCGGTTCCGACGCCAGCGAGCCGGAGCTGGCCAACCAGCGGATTCGTCCCTATTCCGACCTGTTGCTGCATGACATGGGCGACGGCTTGGCGGACAATCGCCCGGAATTTCTCGCCAGCGGGCGGGACTGGCGAACCCCGCCGCTATGGGGCATCGGCCTGACCGAAACGGTCAACGGCCACACCCAGTTCCTCCACGACGGGCGCGCCCGCAATCTGCTGGAGGCGATCCTCTGGCACGGCGGCGAAGCCGAAGCGGCCAAGCGGCACGTGCTCGGCTTCGACGCCGACCAGCGCAGCGCCCTGCTGGCCTTCCTGAATTCACTCTGAGGAGCCCACATGTTCCGCCCACGACTGCTCTTGACCAGCCTCGCCATCGCCCTCGGCGCCTGCTCGCCGCAAGACCCGCAGGCCGTCACCAGTGCCGCCCTGGCGCAACAGGTGATCCTGCCGACCTACAGCCGCTGGGTGGAGGCCGACCAGGCCTTGGCCAGCAGCGCCCTGGCCTACTGCCAGGGCAAGGAAGACCTGGCCAAGGCCCGCGACGCGTTCCACGCCGCGCAGAAGGCCTGGGCCGAGCTGCAACCGCTGCTGATCGGCCCGCTGGCCGAGGGCAACCGCGCCTGGCAGGTGCAGTTCTGGCCGGACAAGAAGGACCTGGTCGGGCGCCAGGTCGAACAGTTGCTGAAGAACAACCCGCAGGTCGACGCCGCGGCCCTGGCCAAGGCCAGCGTGGTGGTGCAGGGGCTCTCCGCCTACGAATACATCCTCTTCGACAGCAAGATCGACCTCGCCGACGCCGCCACCAAGGCCCGCTATTGCCCGTTGCTGGAAGCCATCGGCACCCACCAGCAGCAACTGGCCCAGGACATCCTGGCGCGCTGGAAGAACGACGGCGGCATGCTCACCCAGATGAGCAAGTTCCCCAACGACCGCTACGCCGACGCCCACGAGGCGATCGCCGAGCTGCTGCGGGTCCAGGTCACCGCCCTGGACATGCTGAAGAAGAAACTCGGTACTCCGCTGGGCCGGCAGAGCAAGGGCATTCCCCAGCCCTACCAGGCCGAGGCCTGGCGCAGCAACGCCTCGCTGGCCAGCCTGGACGCCAGCCTGAGCGGCGCCCAGGCGCTCTGGGAAGGTATCGACGGCAAGGGCCTGAAGACCCTGCTGCCGGCCGAACAGAAGGACCTGGCCGGCAAGATCGACGCCGCCTACGCCGACAGCCACGCGAAGCTGGCGGCGCTGGAACAGAAACCGCTCTCCGAACTGCTCGCCAGCGAAGACGGGCGCAACCAGCTCAACGCCCTCTATGACAGCCTGAACGTGGTCCACCGCCTGCACGAAGGCGACCTGGCCCGCGCCCTCGGCGTGCAACTGGGCTTCAACGCCAACGATGGCGACTGAGGTCGGCACCATGCTGCGACGTCATGTGATCGGCCTGGGCAGCCTGCTGCTCGGCGCCTTGTCCTTCGGCGGCTGGAGCTTCAGCCGCCTGGGTAGCCAACCGCTGGTGCTATCGGCGCGCGACGACGCCGATGGCCAGCATTACGCGGTGGGCTACCGCCTGGACGGCAAGTGCCAGTTCGCCACCCGCGTGGCCCAGCGCTGCCACGACATCGTCCAGCACCCGAGCCTGCCGCTGGCGCTGTTCGTCGCCCGCCGGCCAGGCACCGAAAGCTACCTGATCGACCTGAACGACGGTCGCCTGCTGCAGACCCTGGTCTCGCAGAAAGACCGCCACTTCTACGGCCACGGCGTGTTCCACCAGAGCGGCGAGTGGCTCTACGCCACCGAGAACGACACTACCAATCCCGGTCGCGGCGTGCTCGGCGTCTACCGTTTCGACGGCGAGCGACTGCAGCACAGCGGCGAGATCTCCACCCACGGCCTCGGGCCGCACCAGGTTTCCTGGATGCCCGACGGCGAGACCCTGGTAGTGGCCAATGGCGGCATTCGTACCGAGGCGGAAAGCCGGGTCGAGATGAACCTCGACGCCATGGAGCCCAGCCTGGTGCTGATGCGCCGCGACGGCAACCTGCTGTCCAAGGAAACCCTGGCGCAGCAGATGAACAGCGTCCGCCACCTGGCGATCGGTCGCGACGGCACCATCGTCGCCGGCCAGCAGTTCATGGGCGATGCCCACGAACATGCCGACCTGCTGGCGATCAAGCGCCCCGGCCGTCCCTTCGAAGCCTTCCCGGTGGCCGAGGAGCAGCGCCTGGCGATGGCCCAGTACACCGCCAGCGTGGCGATCCACGACGACCTGCGCCTGGTGGCCCTGACCGCCCCGCGCGGCAACCGTTTCTTCATCTGGGACCTGGACAGCGGTGCCGTACGCCTCGACGCGCCGTTGCCGGACTGCGCCGGCGTGGGCGCGGTGAAGAACGGCTTCGTCGTCACGTCCGGACAGGGCCGTTGCCGCTTCTACGACTGCCAGGGCGAGCGCATCGCCGCGCAACCGCTGGAGCTGCCTTCCGGCCTCTGGGACAACCACCTGCACCTGGCCTGAGAGCGCGGCGTCAACCTCTCGCCATACCGGTCCGCGAAAGTCGGAAGCGACCTGCAACACGCTTGAAATCTTTCGCCAATCCTGTGCTTTGACAAGCCTTGAAAGCTGCACGTAATGTGTCGGATTCGCCCCGAAACGGGGCGCTCTCGGCATACCAGGGACCAGGATTATGTTGCTCCGCCGCATGTTGATCATGCTCGCCGCGGTGATCGCCGTGGTGGCGATTCTCGCCGGCTACAAGGTCTACTCCATCCGTCAGCAGATCGCCCTTTTCAGCGCACCGAAACCGCCGATCAGCGTGACCGCCAGCCTGGCCGAAAAGCGTCCCTGGCAGAGCCGCCTGCCAGCCATCGGCAGCCTCAAGGCATTCCAGGGCGTGACCCTCACCGCCGAAGTCTCCGGCACGGTACGCGACGTACTGTTCCTTTCCGGCGACCAGGTGAAGCTGGACCAACCGCTGATCCAGTTGGAAAGCGACGTCGAGGAAGCCACCCTGCGCACTGCCGAGGCCGATCTCGGCCTGGCCAGGGCCGAGTACCAGCGCGGCCGCGAACTGATCGGCAGCAAGGCCATCTCGAAAAGCGAATTCGATCGTCTCGCCGCGCAGTGGGCCAAGACCAGCGCCACCGTCGCCGAGCTGAAGGCGGCGCTGGCGAAGAAGCGCGTGCTCGCGCCCTTCGCCGGGACCATCGGCATCCGCCAGGTGGACGTCGGCGACTACGTCTCGCCCGGGACGCCGATCGCCACCTTGCAGGACCTTTCCACCCTGCTCCTGGATTTCCACCTGCCCGAGCAGGACTTCCCCCTGCTCAGCCGCGGCCAGCTGGTGAAGGTCCGGGTCGCCGCCTACCCCGGCCAGGTGTTCGACGCCGAGATCGCCGCCATCAACCCCAAGGTCGACAACGAGACCCGCAACCTGCAGGTCCGCGCTGCCCTGGAGAACCCGGACGGCAAGCTGCTGCCGGGCATGTTCGCCAACCTCGAGGTGATGTTGCCTGGCGAGGAACAACGCGTCGTGGTGCCGGAGACGGCGATCACCTTCACCCTCTACGGCGACTCGATCTACGTCGTCGGGCAGAAGAAGGACGAGCAGGGCCAGGTGTCGAAGGATGACAAGGGCCAGCCGCAACAGGTCGTCGAGCGCCGCTTCGTCAGGATCGGCGAACGCCGCGAAGGCCTGGCGGTGGTGCTCGAAGGCCTTGAGGGCGGCGAGCAGGTAGTGACTTCCGGGCAACTGAAGCTCGACAACGGCGCCGCGGTGGCCATCGTCGCCGAGCGGGACCTCCAGCAAGAGCACTGAGTCGCGCGCCTTCCCACTCCGTGGCGGAAGGCTTGCCAAGGGACTGAAACATGGCTTTTACCGATCCGTTCATCCGTCGTCCGGTCCTGGCGAGCGTGGTCAGCCTGCTGATCGTCCTGCTCGGCATGCAGGCCTTCAGCAAGCTGGTGATCCGCGAGTATCCGCAAATGGAGAACGCGCTGATCACGGTGACCACGCTCTACGCCGGAGCCAACGCGGAAACCATCCAGGGCTACATCACCCAGCCGCTGCAGCAGAGCCTGGCCAGCGCCGAAGGCATCGACTACATGACCTCGGTGAGCCGGCAGAACTATTCGACCATCTCCATCTACGCGCGGATCGGCGCCAATACCGATCGCCTGGTCACCGAGCTGCTGGCCAAGTCCAACGAAGTGAAGAGCCAGCTGCCGCCGGACGCCGAGGACCCGGTGCTGCAGAAGGAGGCCGCGGACGCCTCGGCGCTGATGTACATCAGCTTCTACAGCGAGCAGATGAACAACCCGCAGATCACCGACTACCTGTCGCGGGTGATCCAGCCCAAGCTGGCGACCCTGCCCGGTATCGCCGAGGCGGAGATCCTCGGCAACCAGGTGTTCGCCATGCGCCTGTGGCTGGACCCGGTGAAGATGGCCGCGTTCGGCGTCACCGCCGGCGAGATCAACCAGGCGGTGCAGCAGTACAACTTCCTCGCCGCCGCCGGCGAGGTGAAGGGCCAGTTGGTGGTCACCAGCGTCAATGCTTCCACCGACCTCAAGTCGCCCCAGGCCTTCGCCGCCATCCCGGTGAAGACCGACGGCGACCGCCGGGTGCTGATGGGTGATGTCGCACGGGTCGAACTGGGCGCCGCCAGCTACGACGCGATCAGTTCGTTCAATGGGATTCCCTCGGTCTACATCGGCATCAAGGGCACGCCCAGCGCCAACCCGCTGGACGTGATCAAGGAAGTGCGGGCGAAGATGCCCGAACTGGAAGAGCAATTGCCGCCCAACCTCAAGGTGTCCATCGCCTACGACGCCACGCGCTTCATTCAGGCCTCCATCGATGAAGTGGTGAAGACCCTCGGCGAGGCGGTGCTGATCGTCATCGTGGTGGTGTTCCTGTTCCTCGGCGCGTTCCGTTCGGTACTGATCCCGGTGGTGACCATTCCGCTGTCGATGATCGGCGTATTGTTCTTCATGCAGGCCATGGGCTACTCGATCAACCTGCTGACCCTGCTGGCGATGGTCCTGGCCATCGGGCTGGTGGTGGACGACGCGATCGTGGTGGTGGAAAACATCCACCGCCACATCGAGGAGGGCAAGCCGCCCTTCGAGGCCGCCCTGGAGGGCGCGCGGGAGATCGCCGTACCGGTGGTCAGCATGACCATCACCCTCGCCGCGGTCTACGCGCCGATCGGTTTCCTCACCGGCCTCACCGGCGCCCTGTTCAAGGAGTTCGCCTTCACCCTGGCCGGCGCGGTGATCATTTCCGGGATCGTCGCCCTGACCCTGTCGCCGATGATGTGCTCGCGCCTGCTGCGCCACGAGGAGAATCCCTCGGGCCTGGCGCATCGCCTCGACCTGATCTTCGAGGGCCTGAAGCGACGCTACCAGCGCGCCCTTCACGGCACCCTGGACACCCGTCCGGTGGTCCTGGTGTTCGCCGTGCTGGTACTGGCGCTGATCCCGGTACTGCTGATGTTCACCAAGAAGGAGCTGGCGCCGGAAGAGGACCAGGGCATCGTGTTCCTCATGACCAACTCGCCGCAGACCGCCAACCTCGACTACCTGAATCGCTACACCGCCGAGTTCGAAGGCATCTTCCGCAGCTTCCCGGAGTATTACTCGGCGTTCCAGATCAACGGCTACAACGGCGTCCAGACCGGCATCGGCGGCATGCTGCTCAAGCCCTGGGACGAACGCGAAAAGAGCCAGATGGAATTGCTCCATGCGGTGCAGGCGAAGCTCAACGAGATTCCCGGCGTGCAGATCTTCGCCTTCAACCTGCCGTCGCTACCGGGCACCGGCGAGGGCCTGCCATTCCAGTTCGTGCTCAACACCGCCAACGACTACGAGTCGCTGCTGCAAGTGGCGCAACGGGTGAAGCAGCGCGCCAGCGAGTCCGGCAAGTTCGCCTTCCTCGATCTCGACCTGGCGTTCGACAAACCCGAGCTGGTGGTCGACATCGACCGCGAGAAGGCCGCGCAGATGGGCGTCTCCATGCAGGACCTGGGGGTGGCGCTGGCCAGCCTGCTCGGCGAGGGCGAGATCAACCGCTTCACCATCGACGGGCGCAGCTACAAGGTCATCGCCCAGGTCGAACGCCCCTATCGCGACAATCCCGGCTGGCTCGGCAGCTACTACGTGAAGAGCCGCAACGGCCCACTGGTCGCCCTCTCGACCCTGATCGAGACCCACGAACGGGCACGGCCACGGCAACTGAACCAGTTCCAGCAGCTCAACTCGGCGATCATCTCCGGCTTCCCCATCGTCAGCATGGGCGAGGCCATCGAGACGGTTCAGCAGATCGCCCGCGAGGAAGCCCCGCGTGGCTTCGCCGTCGACTACGCCGGCGCTTCCCGGCAATACGTGCAGGAAGGCAGCGCATTGCTGGTCACCTTCGGACTGGCCCTGGCGATCATCTTCCTGGTCCTCGCCGCACAGTTCGAAAGCTTCCGCGATCCGCTGGTGATCATGGTCACCGTGCCGCTGTCGATCTGCGGTGCGCTGATACCGCTGTTCCTCGGCGTGTCGAGCCTGAACATCTATACCCAGGTCGGCCTGGTGACACTGATCGGCCTGATCAGCAAACACGGCATCCTGATCGTCGAGTTCGCCAACCAGTTGCGCCACGAACAGGGGCTGGGGCGTCGCGAGGCCATCGAGCAGGCCGCCGCGATCCGCCTGCGGCCAGTACTGATGACCACCGCGGCTATGGTGCTCGGGGTGATCCCGCTGATCCTCGCCACCGGCGCCGGGGCGGTCAGTCGCTTCGACATCGGCATCGTGATCGCGACCGGCATGTCGGTGGGCACCCTCTTCACCCTGTTCGTCCTGCCGTGCATCTACACCCTGGTGGCCAGGCCGGATGCCCCGCCAGGCGTGACGCAAGCGGCCAACGCACACTGATCGGAAACGGCGGACAGCGACAACAGCGCTGTCCGCCGGCGCTGTCGCCCCATCCCACAGCCCTCCGGGCGCGATCCTATGTCCGCCGGCAGCCGCCTCCAGTAGACTGCCCGCTGAAACGCAGTGGTGAGACGAGCATGGCCGAGAGCGCTTTTTCCGAACGTATCGTGCAGAACCTGCTGGATACCGACTTCTACAAGCTGACCATGATGCAGGCGGTGCTGCACAACTATCCCAACGCCGAGGTGGAGTGGGAGTTCCGCTGCCGCAACCAGGAAGACCTGCGCCTATACCTGCCGGCCATCCGCGAACAGCTGGAATACCTGGCGGGCCTGGCGATCAGCGACGAGCAACTGGCCTTCCTCGAACGGATTCCCTTCCTGGCGCCGGACTTCATCCGCTTCCTCGGGTTGTTCCGCTTCAACCCGCGCTACGTGCAGACCGGCATCGAGAACGACGAATTCTTCCTGCGCCTGAAAGGTCCCTGGCTGCACGTGATCCTCTTCGAAGTGCCGCTGCTGGCGATGATCAGCGAGGTGCGCAACCGCGCCCGCTACCCGGCCGCCACCGTCGAGCAGGCGCGCGAACGCCTGCAGGAAAAGTTCGATTGGCTGCGCCGGGAGGCCAGCGCCGAGGAACTGGCCGGCTTCAAGATGGCCGACTTCGGTACCCGCCGCCGCTTCTCCTATCGGGTCCACGAGGCGGTGGTGAGCGGTCTGAAGGAGGACTTTCCGGGCTGCTTCGTCGGCACCAGCAACGTCCACCTGGCACGCAAGCTCGACCTCAAGCCCCTCGGCACCATGGCCCACGAATGGCTGATGGCCCACCAGCAGCTCGGTCCGCGCCTGATCGACAGCCAGAGTGCCGCGTTGGACTGCTGGGTCCGCGAATACCGTGGGCTGCTCGGCATCGCGCTGACCGACTGCATCACCACCGATGCCTTCCTGCGCGACTTCGACCTCTATTTCGCCAAGCTCTTCGACGGCCTCCGCCACGACTCGGGCGACCCATTGCTGTGGGCGGAAAAGACCATCGCCCACTACCTCAAGCTGGGCATCGACCCGCTGACCAAGACCCTGGTGTTCTCCGACGGCCTCGACCTGCCGCGGGCCCTGAAGATCTATCGCGCGCTGCAGGGCCGGATCAACGTCAGCTTCGGCATAGGCACGCATTTCACCTGCGACCTGCCGGGCGTCGAGCCGATGAACATCGTGGTGAAGATGAGCGCCTGCAACGGCCATCCGGTGGCGAAGATCTCCGATACGTCCGGCAAGGCGCAATGCCGGGACCCTGACTTCATCCACTACCTCAAGCACGTGTTCCAGGTCGCCTAGGGCAAGCCTGGCGCGCTGCGGCAGGGTGGCGCATGAGGCCTGGTCCTTATTCGGCCCATGCCTCCGACGATCTCATCGCCCATGAAAAAGCCCCGCCAAGGCGGGGCTTTTTCGACAAGGAGACTCAGCGCGACAGGCTGGCTCCCCCCTGGGAAAGACCGAACATCAGCAGCAGGATGTCCTTGTTCGGCTGGACCTCCTGGCGCGTCGGCCGCTCGGCCTTGAGCGCCGAAGGCGTCGGGCAGTACTCATGACCGCCGCTCATCTGCACCACGTTCGGCGCGGGTTCGTGCCAGGCGGCAGCCGCGGCTGTAGCCACGGCGAGAGCGCCGACCAGCAACAAACCTCGAGTGATTTCTAATTTCATGTCTGCAACCCTTTGATGGCGCTGCCAAACGCCGTCTGGTAACCATAGATGAAGGCTTGCCACTGCGCGCCAGTCCACGACGAACGGCGCTTCAACTGCTTCAGGTCGTGCTGGGACGCCTTGTTCACCGTAAGGCGGCGGCGGCTCTTCTCCAGGTCGATCAGCGCTACTTCGATGGCCTCACCCTCGACGCGGACGAAGATGTGCTTCGGATAGAGACAACCGTGCTGCCAGTGGGCGAGATTCATCCGGGCAATGGTAGCGCCGATTTGTTGCAGAATTCTTTGGTGCTTCGCTTCGCCCCAGCGGTCCTGGTCACCGCGCGCATAGCACTCGTCGAGGCTGGAGAAACCCTCCAGGGCTTCGGTCACCAGCAGCGCCTGCCATTGCCCGTCGACCTTGCGGCAGCCGGAATAGATCAGGCGCGGCACGCGTATACCGAGCGACTCGAAGGCCCGTAGCGCATCGCGCTCGCGCATGGCGGTGGGATAGCCGAAAGGGCGCTGCCAGTCGCGGTAGACGTGGCCGGTCTGCTGCTTGCGATAGAGCAGCCGTCCATCGCCGGTGTACACCCGCTGCACGCCGCTCGCCCCGCCGCGCCGCTCGTTGGGCTCCTCGACCCAGCTGCCGGGTACCTGCAACCACTGGTCGATGGCGGAGTCGCCGGAGATACGTTGCAGGGATGCCAGATCGGGAGCCATCGTTATTCCTTTCGCAAGATATAGACCCGCCACATGTGATACAGCGGGATGAAATCGAGATGCTTCTGGACGACGAAGCCGGCGTCGCGGAACTCGCGCTCGACCGTTTCGGCTGGTAACACGAAGCGGTTCTGGTAGCCGGTCTGTTCCCCGTTCGCTACCCGCCGTGCCTCCATGCGCCTACGCTTCCAGGCCTTGAAATTGCCATCGACCCAGAGGGAAAGAATCACGCTGTCCCGCGTGACCCGGTGAAACTCGCGGAGCAGGACGCGTCGATCGTCCGCCTCGCCGATGTGGTGGAGCAGCCGCATGCAGAAGATATTGTCCACCGAGCTGTCCGGCAGGTCGATGGCGAAAGCGGAAGTCTGCAAGGGCCGTACCCGTTTCACTACACCGTCCGGCTGGCCGGCGCAGGCGACCGCCAGCATGTCCGCGGAATTGTCGGCGCCGATGATCACCCGGTTGTCCTTTTCCGCCAGCAGCGGCCAGAAGCGTCCGGCGCCGCAGGGCAGGTCGAGCACCAGGTTGGGCTGCCCCGCGAGCTTCAGCGCGTGCCGGGCGAGTTGGACGTCGCGCCGGTGGGAAAGTTTCCGGGCGAGGCCGTCCTGATGCTTCTTCAGGTAGGCCTCAGCATGCTCGCGATCATACTTGTGAGAAAAGTCGAGGTCGACAGGCGGATTGTTCATGACGGGAACTCCAGGATTCATGAGACGAACGGTATGAATCCAGCCGTCAAGCTCGGGTCAAGGGGTGGTGAATTTTTCGTCAAGCAACATCGAGTAAAACTTCGAACCGGCAGCCGTGCGGCTCCACCGCGCTGAGGGTTACGCTCCAGCCCTCGGCCGCGCAGATCCGCTTCACCAGCGAGAGCCCGAGGCCAAGGCCTTCGCCGCGCCCGGAGCTGGAACTGCCGCGAACGAAGGGCATGAAAATGCGTTCGCGTTGTTCTTCCGGGACGCCCGCCCCGGTGTCCTCGACGCTGAAACCATGCTCGTCGAGGGTCAGCGTGATGCTCCCGGCATCGGTGTAGTGGGTCGCGTTGCGCAACAGGTTGCCCATCACCGCGCGCAGCAGCGGCGCGTTGAACTGGCCGGCGCAGGCGCCTTCGTTGCGGTAGTGCAGGGTCAGTCCTCGCGCCTCGACCTGTTCGCGCCAGACCTGGACCAGGTCGTCGGCGATGCTCTCCAGGCTACCGTGGGGCGCCAGGCTTTCCTCGCCCTTCTGCGCACGCGCCAGCAACAGGAAGGTTTGCACCAGGTCGCGCATCTCCTCGGTGGCCTTGGTCATCCGCTCCAGTTGGCCACGGGCGCGCGGGCCGAGGCTGGGTTCTTCGGCCAGCAGTTCGCATGAGGTGGCGATGACCATCAACGGCGTACGCAACTCATGACTGACGTCGCTGGTGAACAATTGCTCGCGCTTGAGCGCGTCGCGCAGGCGGCCAAGGGTCTCGTCGAAGGAAGCGGCCAGCTCGCCGACCTCGTCGTTGGCGTAGTCCGGCGCCAACGGCGGCGCCAGACCGAGCAACTGTTCGCGATGCCGCACCTGGCGCGCCAGGCGCACCACCGGCTCCATCACCTTGCGCGCGAGCATCCAGCCAAGCAGGCCGGCCAGGGCGATGCTCAGCACGTAGCCGGTCAGCACCGAGGCGTAGAGCACCTGCTCGCGCGCTTCGAAATCGCTCTGGTCCTGCAGCAGGACGAAGCGGCGACCATCGATGTCGCGCACCAGCGCATGGAACGACAAGTCGCCCTCGAACACTTCGTGGAAACCGACATCCAGTTGGTCCAGCGCCGGCGGCATGGCGTAGGAGCCCTGGCCGTCGCTGATGAAGAAGCGCATGCCGGGATCGAGCACCGGGTTGCGTCCCTGGGCCAGGTCGTCGCGCAGGATGCGCTCCAGCTCGCCGCCCAGGTCGCGGGAAATCAGGCGCTCCTCGATGATGTGGACCACGCCGACGATGCCGGCGGAGAACAGTCCCCCCACGGCGACCGTCATCAGCATGAAGGCGATGACGATCCGGCGGGCGAGGCTCTGCTTATACTCCATTCGGCTCCTCCGCCAGGCGGTAGCCGACGCCATGCACCGTATGCAGCAAGGCCACGGAGAATGGCTTGTCGATCACCTGACGGAGTTGATGGACGTGGCTGCGCAGGCTGTCACTGTCCGGGCAGTCGTCGCCCCAGACCGCTTCTTCCAGGGCATCCCGGCGCACCACATGGGGGCTCTTCTGCATCAGCACTGCGAGCAGCTTGAGGCCGATCGGGTTGAGCTTGAGCGACTTGCCCGCGCGCTTGACCTCCAGGGTGTCCAGGTCATAGCTGAGATCGGCCACGCTCAGCTCGCGGCGGCCGCCACCCTGGGCGCGACGCAGCACCGCCTCGATGCGTGCGGAAAGTTCGGAAAGGGCGAAGGGCTTGACCAGGTAATCGTCGGCTCCGGAACGAAACCCCTGCAGGCGATCGTCCAACTGGTCGCGGGCGGTGAGCATGATCACCGGGGTGTCGCGCCGTGCGTCTTCGCGCAGGCGCCGGCACAGGGCATAGCCGTCGATTCCCGGCAGCATCACGTCGAGCACGATCAGGTCGTAGTGCTCGGTGGCCGCCAGGTGCAGGCCGGACAGCCCGTCCTGCGCGCAATCCACGGTATAGCCCTTGAGCGACAGGTAATCGGCCAGGTTGGCCAGGATGTCGCGGTTGTCTTCGACCACCAGTATTCGCATGTCCCACTCCTTCGCAGGAAGACCGATTGAGCGCCTCTCGCGCATTTACGGATTCTTCACCGGCGATTCACACCGGCTCTACGCTCGCCACCAGAGACTGCATGGCGTCTTCCATGGCCGCCGATCATAGCGGCTTTGCGGATGCGCACGAACCCCGGCGGTGGATTTAACCAGCGTCGAAGTCAAGAGAACGTCAACGCCAGCGTTGGAGATCGCATGACCCAGGCCGCCGTCCATTCCCCTTCCCGTCCATTCAACCCCTGGCTGTTCCTCGCCCTGCCGCTGGGCCTGGCGGCACTGCTGCTGGCCTTCGAGCCGGTGACCCTCGACCTCGCCCTGGCCAACCTGATGTACGACCCGGGCGCCGGCTTCATCGGCCGGCACAGTTGGTTCCTGGAGAACATCCTGCACGACCGGGTCAAGCAACTGGTGATCGCCATCAGCGTCCTCGGCCTGCTGGTCTCCATCGCCGGACTGTTCCACCGGCCATGGCGCGCACTGAGCAGGCCGCTGGCCTATGTGTTCCTCGCCATGAGCCTTGCAGCCAGCATAGTCACTCCGCTCAAGGCGCTCACCGCCGTGCAGTGCCCCTGGAGCCTGGCGCAGTTCGGCGGCGAGGAAACCTATAGTTCGCTGCTCAGCCCACGGCCGCCGACCGAGCACCCCGGACGCTGCTGGCCGGGCGGGCACGCATCGTCCGGATTCGTCCTGTTCGCGCTGTTCTTCGCCCTGCGCGACCGCAAGCCCAGGCTGGCGCGCTACGCCCTGGCCTTCGCCTTCGCCATGGGCTGTCTGCTATCGCTGTCGCGCATGCTGCAAGGTGCGCACTTCCTCTCGCACAACCTGTGGACGATGCTGTTCGACTGGCTGATCTGCCTCGGCCTGTACCGCCTGATGCTCTACCGACCGGAGACGCGGGGACAGCGCAACGGCGGCGCCGACGAAAACCGCGTTCAGGAAGTCGATTCGTCCGCTCCCAGCACGCCGAACTCGATGGGCACCTTCATGTAGAACAGCCGCACGCCGGCCTGGCGGATCGACTCGAACAGCCGTTCTGACTGCTCGGGATCGACCGCCATGAGGATTTCCTGCGGCTGGTCGGCCAGCTCGAAGAAGTGCATCGAATGCAGCCGGCCGCTCTGGCCGAAGCCTTCGCTGGCAGCCAGCGCGGTGGCACCGCGCACGCCCAGGCGGCGCGCCTCTTCCAGCAGCCAGTCGCAGATCGGCTGGCCCTGGTGGCGGCGCCCCTGCTGGGTGATGAAGGTCAGTTGATAGCCTTGCATGGTCGGTCCTCCCGCTGCGCTATTTGCCCAGCATCCAGTTCATCGAGAACAACCCCAGCAGGGTCATCAGCAACGAGCCGCTGACGTGCGTCGCGATGGCCCCGGCGGCCCAGCCCAGGCGGCCCTCCTGAAGCAGGCTGACGACCTCGGCGGAAAAGGTGGAGAAAGTGGTCAGGCCGCCGCAGAACCCGGTGATGATCAGTAGCCGCCATTCCGGAGCGATGCCCGGCGCCTGGGCGAAATAGGCAATCGCCGCGCCGATGACATAGCCGCCGACCAGGTTGGCCAGCAGCGTGCCGGGGGGAATGCTGGGCAGCAGGCTGTTCAGCTTGAGCCCGAGGAACCAGCGCAGCAACGCCCCCAGGGCGGCGCCGAGGGCGATGGCGAGAATGGATTTCCACATAGTCCTGTCCTTGTAGGAGCGATTCGGACAGGCGGCAGGCGAGCACCTACGCGCCTTTCCAGGTTCATGCGTAGGCATCATCAGCCCCAGGGGCGGTTGAAGGAGGAATGCCATCTCCTGTCGGCAAGATTGGCACAAAGCGAGGCACCTATCAAAGGCCGGAGTACGCCGGATCGCCCGAAGCGTGCCAGTCTAGGGAACCTTTCCCCTTCCTTCGCCGGAGCCCCCATGCGCCCAGTCCTGCTGCTTTGTTGCCTGTTCCTGTCCGCCACCGCCCAGGCCGAGGATTGCTCGCCGCAAACCTCCGTCGGTAGCTGGTGCGAGCTGCCGCTCGCGGCTCTCCACCCGACCCAGCAGAATGTCGGCCTGCTGCAGGTCGAGGATGACCAGGCCAAGCTCGCCGGGAAGAAGCCCAAGGCTCTCGAGCGCTACTTGCGCAAGAAGGAGATTCCGGTGGTGATCGGCCCCGGCGGCCGCTTCTACCTCACCGATCGCCATCACCTGAGTAGCGCGCTCTGGCGCCTGGACCCGAAACAGGGCGTGCCGGTGAAGGTGATCGGCCGGCTACCCCAGGCCAGCGACTTCTGGGAGAAGATGCAGGAAAACCACTGGGTCTGGCTGCACGATGCGCGTGGCGCGGAGATCCCGCCCGAGGCCCTGCCGAACGCTCTCGCCGGGCTTGGCGACGATCCCTACCGCGCCCTGGCCGGCTACGCCGAGGACGAGAACGCCTTCGACAAGGATCGGCAGAGCTATTTCATCGAATTCCACTGGGCGCGCTATTTCGGCGAACGCATGCACTGGCGGCCGATCAGCCGCGCCACTCTGCCCGACGACCTGAAGCAGGCACTGCGCCTGGCCTGCGAACCGGCGGCAAGGGAGCTGCCGGGCTACCGCCAGGACTGCCCGCACTGAGGAATAAAAAAGCCCCGCCGAAGCGGGGCTTTTCCAACCACAGGGGCCGGTCGGCTTACATCATGCCGCCCATGCCGCCCATGCCGCCCATGTCAGGCATGCCGCCCATGGCCGGCTTGTCTTCCACGATCTCGGCAACCATGGCTTCGGTGGTGATCATCAGACCGCCGATGGAGGCCGCAGCCTGCAGAGCGGAACGAGTGACCTTGGCCGGGTCCAGGATGCCCATCTCGATCATGTCGCCGTACACGCCGGTAGCAGCGTTGAAGCCGTAGTTGCCGGAACCCTGCTTGACCTTGTCGACCACTACGCTCGGCTCGTCGCCGGCGTTGGCCACGATCTGGCGCAGCGGCGATTCGACGGCGCGACGCAGCAGGGCGATACCGACGTTCTGCTCCTCGTTGTCACCCTTCAGGCCTTCGATGGCTTGCAGGGCACGAACCAGGGCTACGCCGCCGCCGGGAACCACGCCCTCTTCCACCGCTGCACGGGTAGCGTGCAGGGCGTCTTCGACGCGGGCTTTCTTCTCTTTCATCTCGACTTCGGTGGCAGCGCCTACCTTGATCACGGCAACACCGCCGGCCAGCTTGGCCAGGCGCTCTTGCAGCTTCTCGCGGTCGTAGTCGGAAGTGGTTTCCTCGATCTGCTTGCGGATCTGCAGGACGCGGGCTTCGATATCAGCCTGCACACCGGCGCCATCGATGATGGTGGTGTTTTCCTTGTTGATCACGACGCGCTTGGCGTTGCCCAGGTGCTCCAGGGTAGCGCCTTCCAGGCTCAGGCCGACTTCTTCGCTGATCACGGTACCGCCGGTGAGGATGGCGATGTCCTGCAGCATGGCCTTGCGGCGATCGCCGAAGCCCGGAGCCTTGACAGCCGCGACCTTGACGATGCCACGCATGTTGTTCACCACCAGGGTGGCCAGGGCTTCGCCCTCGACGTCCTCGGCGACGATCAGCAGCGGACGGCCGGCCTTGGCGACGGCTTCCAGCACCGGCAGCATTTCGCGGATGTTGGAGATCTTCTTGTCGACCAGCAGCAGCAGCGGGCTATCCAGCTCGGCAGCCATGGTGTCCGGCTTGTTCACGAAGTAGGGGGACAGGTAGCCGCGATCGAACTGCATGCCTTCGACGACGGACAGTTCGTTTTCCAGGCCCGAGCCTTCCTCGACGGTGATCACGCCTTCTTTACCGACTTTTTCCATGGCTTCGGCAATGATCTGGCCGATGGACTCGTCGGAGTTGGCGGAGATGGTGCCTACCTGGGCGATGGCCTTGGTGTCGGCGCAGGGCTTGGCCAGCTCTTTCAGCTGGGCGACGATGGCCACGGTGGCCTTGTCGATGCCACGCTTCAGGTCCATCGGGTTCATGCCGGCGGCA
Organism: Pseudomonas sp. 203-8; assembly: GCF_020708595.1. NCBI lineage: Bacteria > Pseudomonadati > Pseudomonadota > Gammaproteobacteria > Pseudomonadales > Pseudomonadaceae > Pseudomonas > Pseudomonas sp. 203-8. The sequence goes on from NZ_JAJFDF010000005.1 coordinate 123,414, forward strand.
ACGGCCTTCAGGCCTTCGTTGACGATGGCCTGGGCCAGGACGGTCGCGGTGGTGGTGCCGTCACCGGCAGCGTCGTTGGCCTTGGAGGCAACGTCTTTCACCAGTTGCGCGCCCATGTTCTCGAACTTGTCTTTCAGCTCGATTTCCTTGGCGACGGAAACGCCGTCCTTGGTGATGGTCGGAGCGCCGAAGGACTTGTCCAGAACCACGTTGCGGCCTTTCGGGCCGAGGGTGGCCTTGACGGCATCGGCCAGCACGTTCACGCCGACCAGCATTTTCTTGCGAGCGGAATCGCCGAACTTAACTTCTTTGGCAGCCATGTTCTCTTTCCTCTAAATCGAATTCGGTGAAAACGGAGTGGTGAGACCGATCAGTCTTCCAGGACGGCGAGGATTTCGGACTCGCCCATCACCAGCAGTTCCTCGCCATCGACCTTGATGGCGTTGCTGCCGGAGTAAGGCCCGAAGACCACCTTGTCGCCCACCTTCACTGCCAGAGCGCGCACTTCGCCGTTGTCCAGTACACGACCGGTACCTACGGCTACCACTTCACCGCGGTTCGGCTTCTCGGCGGCGGAACCCGGCAGCACGATGCCGCCTGCGGTCTTGGTCTCTTCCTCGCTGCGACGGATAACGACGCGATCATGCAGAGGACGAAGCTTCATAGTCGTAACTCTCCCAAACAGTGGTTTCCAACGGCCGGATCGAAGTCCGGCGGGTTTTGTTGAAGCCGGCGTTGCCGGGTTGCGACTCGACGCGCGAGCCGCGTAAGACAGCCTGCCCTTGTGGCAGGGACCTTGCGGTGACCGTTACATAAGGTCGCCACAAGCCATTTCAAGGGCATGCAGTGAAATTTTTTTTTTCAGTTGCGCGAATCGTCGCGGCGCTCGTACTCGCCCTCGATGACGTTCGGCCGCGACGGACCCTGTCCGTAGCGGGCGTTCAGGTCGTCGGCGAAGGCGCGCCGGCGCAGCGCCTGCTGTTCGACGCGGCGGCGCAGGCCGCCGAGCATCAGGCGACGGGTGAAAGGAATCAGGCAGAGGATGCCGAAGATGTCGCTGATGAAACCCGGCAGCATCAGCAGGCCGCCGCCGACGGCGATCAACAGGCCTTCGAGCATTTCCTGCTCCGGCAGTTCGCCACGGGCCAGTCGTTCGCGGGCGCGCCAGGCGGTGGCCACGCCGGCCACGCGCAACAATGCAGCACCGATGAAGGCGCTGGCGACGATCAGGAACAGGGTCCAGCCGACCCCGATGACACTGCCGACCTTGATCAGGACGGCCAGCTCGACCAGCGGGAAGAGCAACAGCAGAAAGAGGAAAGCGCGCATTTCAGAGTCCTTGGCGGGGCCCGTTTGCCCCCGGTACCACCAGTAGTTGGCGCCAGCCGGGGAAGAATTCAACCCTGCTCCGGCTCGACGGTAGGCCAGCGCTCGGCCCTGGCCAATTGCACCAGCGCCTGGCGCACGGCCCCGGGGTTGCCACAGGCGGCGGGGAACGGCAGCCAGTGCAGGCCCTGGCCGATGCGCAGGTGGAAACCTTCTGTATCAATTCCCGCCAGCTGCGCCGCGGCATGCGCCGGCAGTCCGGCCAGTTCCACATAGTGGGCGATGGCGGCGGCGTGGTCGCTGTTCATGTGCTCGACCATGCCGCGCTCGGCTTCTCCGGCGAACGGATTGGCCAGCGGCACGCGCTCGGCGGCCAGCCAGTGGATCGCGCCGAAACCGCCGATGAAACGCCACTGGACCGGCTGCAGCACCCAGAAGTCGAAATCGTGGACCCGATGGTAGTCGGCGGACTCGGGGAAATAGCGGTAGTAACGCTCGGCCGCCGCGGCGACCTCCTCCTCCGCCAATTGCCGCGCCTCGGCCAGCAGGGTGAGGCGGCCGACAGCCTGGATATCCTCGGCGCCGCGCTCGCCTACCAGCATCGAGCAGCGCGGGTCCGCCTGCAGGTTGTGGGTGTGCTGGGCGATCCGGCTGATCAGGATCAGCGGCCGGCCTTCGGCATCCAGGCAATAGGGAACCACCGAGCCGAAAGGAAAGCCCGGCCATTTCTTCGAGTGGGTGGAAAGGACCGCACGGTATTCCTTGAGCAGCAATTCTCGGGCATTCTTTGCAGCTTCAACGCTCAATTTATGACTCCTTGCATAGAATCCGTCGTAAACGGACGGGCATATCAAAGTGCGTTCGCAGGTGCCGGCAAGGTCCGCTTCCAGAAACTGCTCGTGGGGTTCCAAGCAATGCAATTGAAAGACAAGGTCATCATCATCACCGGCGGCTGCCAGGGGCTCGGCCGGGCAATGGGCGAATATCTCGCCGGCAAGGGCGCCAGGCTGGCCCTGGTCGATCTCAACCGCGAACGTCTCGACGAAGCCGTCGCTGCCTGCAAGGCCGCCGGCGGCGACGCTCGCGCCTACGTGTGCAACGTGGCGGACGAGGAACAGGTTACCCACATGGTGGCCCAGGTCGCCAGCGACTTCGGCGCGATCAACGGCCTGGTCAACAACGCCGGCATCCTCCGCGACGGCCTGACCATCAAGGTCAAGGACGGCCAGTTGAGCAAGATGAGCCTGGCCCAATGGCAATCGGTGATCGACGTCAACCTCACCGGTGTGTTCCTCTGCACCCGCGAAGTGGCGGCGAAGATGATCGAGCTGAAGAACGAAGGCGCGATCGTCAACATTTCCTCGATCTCCCGCGCCGGCAACATGGGCCAGGCCAACTACTCGGCAGCCAAGGCCGGGGTGGCCGCGGATACCGTGGTCTGGGCGAAGGAACTGGCGCGCTACGGCATCCGCGTGGCCGGCGTGGCGCCGGGCTTCATCGAGACCGAGATGACCGCCGGGATGAAACCCGAGGCGCTGGAGAAGATGACCGCCGGCATCCCCCTCAAGCGTATGGGCAAGCCGGTGGAGATCGCCCACTCGGTGGCCTACATCTTCGAGAACGACTACTACACCGGCCGCGTTCTCGAACTGGACGGCGGCCTGCGCCTGTAGGCCCCGGCCCCGCAAGGAAAAAGCCCCGCTATCGCGGGGCTTTTTCGTGCAGGCCGGCTTACCAGCCGACCCCGAGGCCGAAGGTATAGCGGCGCTGGTTGACGTTGCCGTCGTTGCCGCTGAACTTGTCCCATTCCGCCTTCATGCTCAGCGAAGCCCAGCTGGTCAGCTTGTAGCGGATCCCCGCCTCGGTCTGCAGCTCGTAGTCCAGGCCGGATTGCAGCGGCTTGCTGACCTCGCCGTTGGTGAACAGCTCGAACTGCTTGGCCAGCAGGTAGCGGTTGTAGTCCCACTTGAAGCTCGACGAATAGAAGTGCTCCTTCTCGCCATCGGCGAACTCGTAGTCGTTGCGGTTGACCAGGGTGGCGATGGAGAACGCGCCCAGCTCGTTGTCCCAGAACTGGTAGCCGGGGCCGGTACCGACGGTACGCTTCTTCGCCAGGTCCTCGATCATGTCGCGCTTGTAGGCGACCTGGCCCTGCCAGAACCAGTGGTCGTCGATGAAGCGGTCCAGCGCGTACTGGCCGGAATAATTGTCGGTGCTGACCTGGCCGTTCTTCTTCTCGCGGTTGTACTCGCCCTGCACGTTGTGGCGCCAGAGTCCGTGGCGGGCGTTGGTCTTGAAATCGATGTCGTAGTCGGACACATCGTTCTCGGCCTGCTTGCGGTCCAGCGAGAAATCGACGTTGCCGTTCCATACCCAGTCCTGGAGGATCGGCTTGGGCGGCATCATCTGCTGGATGCTGGCCAGCTCCACGGTCTTCGGCTCGCCGTTGACCAGGGTCACCTGGCCCGGCCCGGCGGCCTTGATGCCCTTGGAGTGCTCGCCAGTCTCGGCATCCTGCTTGACCAGCAGGTTCTGCTCGCTCTCGAAGGTGGAGATCTTGTCCCACTTGAGCGTGATGTCGCCGCCATAGTCGGTCTTCAGCAGCAGCTTGCCGCCGTCGAACAGGGTGATCTTGCCGGTAAGGCGGTCACCGTTCTTCATCCAGACCGTATCGGCAAGGGCAGAGGTGGAACTTGCAAGGGCAGCGAGGCACAGCAGGATTCTCGACAACATGAGCACAAATCAACTGAGTTGGGTTCGAAGAGGCCGGCATTATCCAAATGCCGGGCGGCAGAGCAAGGACCGGGGCACGGGCGGTAAAGTTCAGCCGGATCGACCGAAAGGTGAGCCGCGTCACCAGCCGACGCCGACCCCGATCAGGTAATGCCGGTCGGACTGGGTGCCCCCCTCGGTGCGCAACTGGTCCAGTTCATAGAGGAACGAAAGACGCGCCCAACTGTTCAGGCGATAGCGCAGGCCGTATTCGCTGTCGAGCAGGTAGTCGATCCGCTCGATGCCGGGAACCAGCACGGTCCCCTTGCTGTACAGCTCCAGCCGGGTGCCGGCGAGCAGCCGCTTGTAGTCCCACTCCAGCGAATAGGAGGTGAAATCCTCGCGCGGCTGATCGCGCCACTCCAGTTGCCAGCGACTGATCTCGGCGACCAGGTCGAAACGCCCGAGTTCGTCGTCCCAGAACTGGTAGCCGGGGCCGGTTCCCAGCGCGCTCTGGCGCTCCAGGTTGTCGATCGCATCGTGCTTCTGCGAATAGCTGCCGCGCCAGAACCAGTGTTCGTCGAAGAAGCGATCGAGGTCGTAGTCCAGCTCCCAGTTGTCCTCGACCTTGCGCCCGTCCTTCTTTTCCCGCTCCACTTCCCCCGCCAGCACGTGGCGCCAGGCACCGTGGCGAAGCCGGGTATCGCCCTTGAGCTTCCATTCGTCCTTGTCGCTGTCGTTGCGCTTGCTATCCAGCTTGACGTCGAGATTGCCCTCCCAGACCAGGTCCTCCACCAGCGGTCGCGGCGGCACCATCTGGCGAATACTGGCCAGCGGGACGGTATGGCTGCCGCCATCGACGATCCGCACCATGCCCTTGCCCGCCGCCTCCAGGGTTCGGCTACGCTGCCCGGATACGCCCTGCTGCTTGATCAGCAGGGGTTTGTCGGAACTGATGGTGTCGATATCCTTCCAATCGATCAGCACCTGGCCGGCATAACGGGTCTTCAGCGCCAGCTTGCCGCCGTCCATCAGCACGATCTCGCCGGACAGGCGGTCGCCGTTGTCCAGCCATACGGTGTCGGCCAGCGCGGGGCCGGCCAGGAGCATCACGACGATTGAACAGAGGGCTCTGAGCGACATGGGCGTTCACAAGGCGGACAGGAAAGGGAAAACCGATGAGCATGCATGGGCCGGCAGCGACCCGGCAAGTGCCCAGGCGCGCCGCGAGGCCCTGTACCTGGTGCTGGCGCAGGTGCCGCCGGGGCAGGTGGTCAGCTACGGGCAACTGGCCGAACTGGCCGGCCTAGGCCGCGCCGCCCGCTGGGTCGGCAGGACGCTCAGCCAGTTGCCGGTGGATACCCGCCTGCCCTGGCATCGGGTTCTCGGCGCCGGCGGTCGCATCAGCCTGCCGGCGGACAGTCCCGGCGGTCGCGAACAACGCGCACGCTTGCGCGAGGAAGGCGTTCTCCTGCACAACGACAGGGTGGACATACGTCGGCATGGCTGGCTTACAGCGAAGTAGAGCGGTTAGAGTGCGCGTTATTTTTTGCGGAACGGTTACCCCATGACTCAGCAATCCTGGCGAGAGGCCCTGGTCGCCTACAAGTCTCCCGCCAGCCTGGCCCTCCTGCTGCTCGGCTTCGCCGCCGGCCTGCCGACCATGCTGGTGTTCAACACCCTGTCGGTGTGGCTGCGCGAAGCCGGCGTGGCGCGGGATACCATCGGTTTCGCCAGTTGGCTGGGGCTGGTGTACGCCTTCAAGTGGGTCTGGTCGCCGATGCTCGACCAGTGGCGCCTGCCCTTCGTCGGCCGTCTCGGCCGGCGCCGTTCCTGGCTGGTGTTCTCGCAGGTGCTGATCGCCCTGGGACTGCTCGGCATGGCCCTGTGCAATCCGCAGAGTCACCTGCCCTGGCTGATCGGCCTGGCCCTGCTGGTGGCGTTCGCCTCCGCCACCCAGGACATCGCGATCGACGCCTACCGCCTGGAAATCGCCGAGGATAGCCGCCAGGCCGCCCTCGCTGCCTGCTACATGACCGGCTACCGCGCAGCGATCCTGCTGGCCAGCGCCGGCGCGCTGATTCTCGCCGAATGGTTCGGCTCCACCAGCCTCAACTACAGCCAGTCGGCCTGGGGCCTGACCTATGCGTTGTTCGCCCTGCTGATCCTGCCTGGGCTGGTCACCAGCCTGCTGATCCGCGAGCCGGCGGTGGACGTGCCGATCCACGTCAACCCGTCGCGTTTCGACTTCAACCACCAACTGCTCTCGGTGCTCCTGCTGCTGATCCTGCTGATCTCGCTGCCGGCGATGATCACCGCCCTCCTCGACCGCGCCTGGCCGCGCGCCGGCCTCTACGCGCTGCTCATGGGGATCTGCCTGTCGCCGTGGGGACGCCAGCAGATCCGCCCGGTCCGCGAACTGCTCGCCACCGTGCGCAGGCCGCTGCTGGTGGCGGCGCGCGGCAAGGAAGTGCCGCTGTTCGATTTCGTCCACCAGGCGGTCTCGGTGATGGTGCTGATCATCCTCCTCGTCACCGTCACCGCCATGTGCCGCGCCTACTACTCCGGCGCCTGGCCGCGCGGCACGCTGTTCCTGCTGATCGCCGCGTCCTGCCTGTCGGCACCCGGACGCCTGCTGATGGCCCCGGTGCTGACGCCGATCACCGAGTTCGTCCAGCGCTATCGCTGGCAGGCCCTGCTGCTGCTCGGCCTGATCTCCACCTATCGCCTGTCGGACACGGTGATGGGGGTGATGGCCGGGGTCTTCTACATCGACATGGGCTTCTCCAAGGAAGTCATCGCCAGTGTCAGCAAGGTCTTCGGCGTACTCATGACCCTGATCGGCGCCGCCGCCGGCGGGGTGCTGATCGCCCGCTTCAGCATCCTCTCCATCCTGTTCATCGGCGGTGCCGCTTCGGCTGCCACCAACCTGCTGTTCGCCATGCTCGCCCAGCTCGGCCCGCTGCACGCCGAGGCCCTGCCCAGCCATAACGTGATCAGCCTGGTGATGGCGCTCGAGCCGCACGTGCTGATGCTGGTGATGACCATCACCCTCGACAACTTCAGCGGCGGCCTCGCCGCCTCGGCCTTCGTCGCCTACCTGTCGAGCCTGACCAACCTGAAGTTCTCCGCCACCCAGTACGCCATGCTCAGCTCGACCATGCTCCTGCTGCCGCGCTTCATCGGCGGCTACTCCGGAACCATGGTCGAGAGCCTCGGCTACGAGCACTTCTTCTACGTCACCGCGGTGATGGGCATTCCCACCCTGCTGCTGATCGGCTGGTTGTGGCTGCGCCGCGCGCCGTCCAGCGAGACGCCGGCGCCGGGACACCAGAACGCCGAGCAGCACTGAGGCGAGAATGAAAAAGGCCGGCATTCGCCGGCCTTTTTCGTGGATCGCACGGACCTCAGTCGGCCATCGCGCCCTGCACAACCTTGACCACCCGCTGCGGGAAGGGAATGCCGATACCTTCCTTGCCCAGCGCGTCGCGGGCCTTTTCGTTGAACATGAACATCACGTCCCAGTAGTCGGCGTTCTTCACCCAGACCCGCAGGGACAGGGTAATCGCGCTTTCGCCGAGATTGGAAACCACCGCCACCGGTGCCGGGTCCTTCAGAACCCGCGGATCGTCGGCCATGGCCAGGAGAATGTTCTGCGCATTCTTCAGATCGGCGTCGTAGTCGATGCCGACGTCGAAGATCACCTTGCGCAGCGGCTCGGCGGAGTAGTTGGTCACCGTTCCGTTGGACAGCGCCCCGTTGGGCACGATGATCCGCTTGTTGTCGCCGCTACGCAGCACGGTGTGGAAGATCAGGATCGAATCCACGGTGCCGGCCACGCCCTGTGCCTCGATCCAGTCGCCGACCTTGAACGGGCGGAACAGCAGGATCAGCACGCCGCCGGCGAAGTTAGCCAGGCTGCCCTGCAGGGCCAGGCCGATGGCCAGGCCGGCGGCGCCGATGGCGGCGACGAAGCTGGTGGTCTGGATGCCGATCATGGAAGCCACGCTGACCACCAGCAGGATCTTCAGGACGATGCTCACCAGGCTGCCGACGAAGCCTTGCAGGGTGCGGTCGACGCTGCGCCTGGCGAGCAGGCCGCCGACCCGGCCGGTCAGGGTGTTGATCAGCCACCAGCCGATCGCCAGGGTCAGCAGCGCCAGGGCGACCTTGCCGCTGTACTCCAGCACGATCGGCAGCCAGGACTCGGTCTGCTGCACCAGTCGGTCGTAGTTCAATTCCATGCATTACCTCCATTTCTCGAAAAAACACCCCTCCCTTCCGCAACGGAAACGGGACGGGCTTGCAGATTCCTGCCCGGACGCCGTGGGGCGACGTTTCCGGGCCTGGATACGAATCGGCGCAGCGCGGACGAACCGACGCTGCGCCGACAGGGGCGGACAACGCGGGAGAGGTCGCGGCGGCGCTACTCCCTATTGCGATGCCCGGGATGGCGAGAGGTTCCGAAAAACCTCGTCAATCGCGGAAGTTGGTGAACTGCAACGGCATGCCGAGCGATTCGCCGCGCAGCAGGGCGATGGCCTCCTGCAGATCGTCACGCTTCTTGCCGGTGACGCGCACCTGCTCGCCCTGGATGGCGGCCTGGACCTTGAGCTTGCGCTCCTTGATCAGACCAACGATCTTCTTCGCCAGATCCTTGTCGATGCCCTCGCGGAAGTTGACGTCCTGCTTGACCACCTTGCCCGACGGGTAGGCATCCTTGATCTCCATGCACTGGCTGTCGACCTTGCGCTTGACCAGGTTGGAACGCAGGATGTCGAGCATCTGCTCGAGCATGAAATCGGCTTCGGCGGTGAGGGTCACCGACTTGTCCTTGGCTTCGAAACTGCATTTGCCTTTCAGGTCGAAACGGCGATCCAGTTCCTTGATGGCGTTGTCCACGGCGTTGGTCAACTCGTGTTTGTCCAGTTCGGACACCACGTCGAACGAAGGCATGTCATCTCTCCAGATGGACGGCGCGACAGGGTTCACAGACGGAACCGCGCCTGGCTTGACGGTAAAAAATGCCCGCCCATTATAACCGAGCCCTCGCGAGCGAATGCCCGCCGGTGTGGCGGAGACCGACGATTTCTTCCCGATGGCGCGCGCGACCGCGGCCGGGACCCGGCCTCCCGCGACGAACCGGGCCCTTGCCGGCAGCGTACCGGCGCCCATCCTCTTCTCGAGTCCGTTCATGCCCAACCCCGATCTCAGCATCCTGGTCGTCGACGACGCCAAGTTTTCCAGCGCCATGATCGGCCGCGCCCTCAGCCAGGCCGGCTACCAGGACATCCGCTTCGCCAGCAGCGCCAGCGAGGCCCTGCAGCAGCTCGAACAACGCCCGGTCAGCGTGCTCCTGGCCGACTGGCTGATGCCGGAGATGGACGGCCTGGAACTGACCGCCCGGGTCCGCCAACTGGACGAAAGCATCAACCACTACACCTACATCGTCCTGCTCACCGGCAAGGAAGGCGAGAACGTCCTCGGCGAGGCCTTCGACCGCGGCGTCGACGACTTCGTCAGCAAGGCCGCGATGAACGAGCAACTGGTGCCGCGCATCTACGCAGCCGACCGCCTGTGCAACACCCTGCAACGGTTGCTGGTGGAAAACCGCCTGCTCACCGAAAACATCGCGCGGATGGAAGAACGCAACCTGGTGGATACCCTCACCGGCCTCGGCAATCCCCGCTACCTGCGACAGAAGCTGGCCGACAGCCTGCGCCAGGTGGAAACCCGCGGTGGAGCGTTGTGCTACCTGCTGGTCGGCATGCCCGAGGCACCGGTCCTGCGCCAGCGGCACGGCGAGGCCTTCCATCGCGAGCTGCTGCTCGGCGTGGCCAGGCGCCTGCAACAGCTGGTCCGGCCGCTGGATGTGCTGGTGCGCCTGGACGAGCAGCATTTCGCCCTGATCACCCTGGTGGAGGACCTGCACGAATGCTCGTCGAGCAGCTTCAAGCGGCTGCACGACGGGCTCAACCTGAAGGCCTTCAAGACCAGCGAAGGCTTCATCAGCCTGAAAGCCGGCATCGCCATGCTCGGCCTCGACAGCGGGGCATTGCCGCTGGGCATCGACGAACTGCTGCAGCGCACCGAGGCCCTGTTGCCCGATGCCTATGCCAGCGGCAGGATCGCAACCTGCCGGCTACCGGCACTGCGCTAGACTTCGCCCTATCGTCAGCCATTCGCAGTAGCCACCATGACCTGGCATATCCTCGGCGCCGGTAGCCTCGGCAGCCTCTGGGCCGCGCGCCTCGGGCGCGCCGGCCTGCCCGTCCGCCTGATCCTGCGCGACCGCCAGCGCCTGCGCCGCTACCAACAGGCCGGCGGACTGAGCCTGGTGGAAGACGGCCAGGCCAGCCTCTACCCGATCGCCGCGGAAACCCCGGACGGCGGGCAACCCATCCAGCGCCTGCTGCTGGCCTGCAAGGCCTACGACGCGGAGGAAGCCGCCTCCAGCGTGGCCCATCGCCTGGCCGGCAACGCCGAACTGCTGTTGCTGCAGAACGGCCTGGGCAGCCAGCAGGCGGTCGCCGCCCGCCTGCCGCGCAGCCGCTGCCTGTTCGCCTCCAGCACCGAAGGCGCGTTCCGCGATGGCGATTTCCGCGTGGTCTTCGCCGGCCGGGGGCACACCTGGCTCGGCGATCCGCGCGACACAAACGCCCCCGCCTGGCTGACGCAGCTGTCCCAGGCCGGGATCCCGCACAGCTGGAGCGACGACATCCTCGAACGGCTGTGGCGCAAGCTGGCCCTGAACTGCGCGATCAACCCGCTGACCGTCCTCCACGATTGCCGCAACGGCGGCCTGCGGCAGCACCCGGAAGAGATCGCCGCGCTTTGCGACGAGCTCGGCCAGTTGCTCCACGCCAGCGGCTACGACGCCGCCGCCAGGAGCCTGCTGGAGGATGTCCGGGCGGTGATCGACGCCACCGCGGCCAACTATTCCTCGATGCATCAGGACGTCACCCGCGGCCGGCGCACGGAAATCGGCTACCTGCTCGGCTACGCCTGCCAGCACGGGCAGCGCCTGGGACTACCGCTGCCGCGCCTGGGAACCTTGCTCGCCCGCCTCCAGGCCCATCTGCGCCAGCGCGGTTTGCCCGACCGCTAAAGCGCGTTACCCTGCCCGCCATTCCTTTTCGCCGCGGACCGCCAGAGCCCATGAACCTGCGCCAGCGCCTCGACAACCTGCCCGTAGGGCAGAAACTGCTCGCCGCCCTGCTGATCCTGCTGGCTACCGTGCTGCTGGTGGCCAACCTGGCGTTCATCAGCGCCGCCTACTGGATTTCCCAGGAGAGCGTCGCCCCCCAGGCGATGCAGACCATCGGCCGGCTGATCGCCAACCCGGCGCTCAGCCAGCCGGCACTCAGTTCGCCGCAGACCGCCGAGGTCCTGCTGCGCCAGCTCAACGATTACCAGCCGTTGCGCGCCGCGGCCCTGTACGACAGCAATGGGCTGATGCTGGCCGACCTGCAACGCGGCGACACCCTCAAGCTGCCGGCCCGCCTGGACCGCCTGGAGCACTGGAGGCGCGGCGAGTACCGCCTCAACGCGCTGATCGAACTGCCCCAGGAAAACGCCCGCCCCGGCTACCTGCTGCTGGTGGCCAGCGGTGAACTGCCGAGCGCGTTCTACACCGGAACCCTCACCGCCAGCCTGGCGATCCTCGGCGTCAGCGTGCTGCTCTGGCTGCTGGTGGCGCAGCAGATACGCCGCCTGATCACCCGGCCGATCCGCGATCTCGAGGAACTGTCGCGGCAGGTCACCCGCGAGGAGAACTACGCCCTCCGCGCCCAGCGCGGCAACGGCGACGAGATCGGCCGCCTGGCCGACGCGTTCAACACCATGCTGACCCGCATCGAGGCCCGCGAGCAGCAGCTCAAGCGCGCCCGCGACGATGCCCAGGAAGCGGTCGAGCAGGCCCAGAGCCTGGCCGAGGAAACCCGCCGCTCGAACCGCAAGCTGGAACTGGAAGTGCAGGTGCGCAGCAAGATCGAGAAGAAGCTCACCGGTTTCCAGCACTACCTCAACAGCATCATCGACTCCATGCCTTCGGCGCTGATCGCGGTGGACGAGCAACTCTACGTCACGCAGTGGAACCAGGAGGCCAGCCAGCTTTCCGGCACCAGCCTGGACGATGCGGTCAACCAGCCGGTGTTCCTCGCCTTTCCCTCGCTCAAGCCGTTCCTTCCGCAGCTCACCCGGGCTGCCGAGAAGCACAGCGTGGAGCGTGTCGAACGGGTCACCTGGGCGCTGATCGACACGCCACGCCACTACGCCCTGACCTTCTACCCGCTGATGGGCGGCACCGGCCGCGGCGCGGTGATCCGCATCGACGACATCACCCAGCGGCTGAGCCTGGAAGAAGTGATGGTGCAATCGGAGAAGATGCTCTCGGTCGGCAGCCTCGCCGCCGGCATGGCCCACGAGATCAACAACCCGCTCGGCGCGATCCTGCACAACGTGCAGAACATCAAGCGGCGCCTGTCCCCGGAGCTGGCGAAGAACGTCGAGCTGGCGGCCGAGGTCGGAGTGCCGCTGGAAGACATCAATCACTACCTCGACGGCCGCGACATCCCGCGCCTGCTGGAAGGCATCCAGCACGCCGGCTCGCGGGCAGCGAAGATCGTCACCCACATGCTCGCCTTCAGCCGCCGCAGCCACCGGCAGATGACCGCTTGCGAACTGCCCGCACTGCTCGAACAGGCGGTGGAAATCGCCGGTAACGACTTCGACCTGGCCGAAGGCTTCGACTTCAAGTCGTTGCAGATCGTCCACGAGTTCGACCCCAACCTCGGCCCGGTGCCGGTGATCGCCAACGAGGTCGAGCAGGTCCTGCTCAACCTGCTGAAGAACGCCGCCCAGGCCATCCACCAGCGCGACGACGAAGAGGAAGGCGAACAGGGCCGGATCGTCCTGCGCACGCGCCTGACGCCGCCCTGGGCGGAAGTCCAGGTGGAAGACAACGGCAGCGGCATGCCCGAACTGGTGCGCAAGCGTATCTTCGAGCCGTTCTTCACCACCAAGGAAGTCGGCCAGGGCACCGGTCTCGGCCTGTCCGTCTCGTATTTCATCATCACCAACAATCACAAGGGCCAGATGGAAGTACGCTCGGAACTGGGCCGCGGCACCTGCTTCAGCATCCGCCTGCCGCTGGAAAGCTCCGAAGCGGTCGCCCCCGCACAAGCCAAGGCCCTGCCGCCCGCTCTGCCGCAACCCGGTAGCAGCCTGCGGCGGGGCGACGAAGAGGAAGGTTGAATCCATGGGCAATCGATTGTCGAAGATCTACACCCGTACCGGCGACCGCGGCGAGACCGGCCTGGCCGGCGGACGCCGGGTGCCCAAGAGCCATCCACGCATCGAGGCGATCGGCGCGGTGGACGAATTGAACAGCCAGTTGGGCCTGCTCCTTGCCGAGCTGCTGGAAGCGCGTGGCGCACATCCCGGCCTGGAGGAGATCGTCCAGGCGCTGGCGCCGGTGCAACACCGCCTGTTCGACCTCGGCGGGGAGCTGGCGATGCCGGAGTATCGGGCCCTGGACGAGACGGAAGTGGCACGCCTGGAAAGCTGCATCGACCGCTGGAACGACGAGCTGGGCCCGCTGAAGAATTTCATCCTCCCCGGCGGTTCCCGCCTGGTCGCCCAGGCCCATGTCTGCCGCAGCCTGGCGCGCAGTGCCGAACGGCGCTGCCAGGCGCTGGACCAGGAGGAAACGCTGGAGGGCGTCGGCCTGTGCTACCTGAACCGGCTCTCCGACCTGCTGTTCGTCGCCGCCCGCGCCATCGCCCGGCGCCAGGGCGTGGCGGAGATTCTCTGGGAGGCGGCGGCAAAACCGGACTGACGGCGAGCGAGGGCTCGGCATCGAGACGAAAAAAAGGAGGCCGAAGCCTCCTTTTTTCTTCATTCCACCGTCAAAGGCCGCCCGGCCAGAACGCACGGATACCCGCCACGCCTTGGGCTCCATGCTCCCAAGCCTGCTCGGCTTGCTGCGGACCGAGGCCACCCAGCAGGTAGACCGGCTGGTTGAAGCCGGCGATCAGTTCGGCGGCCTTGTCCCAACCCAGCGCCGGCTCGCCGGGATGGCTCTCGGTCGGCTGTACCGGCGAAAGAGTGACGAACTCCACTCCCATCGAGGCAGCCAGGGCCAGTTCATCCGCGTCGTGGCAGGAGGCGGCCAGCAGGCGCCCTTCGGGGAACGGCCGACCGGCGCTGGCGTATTTGCGCAGTTGAGCGGAGGTCAGGTGCCAACCGGCAGCCGGGAAGTCGCCCAGCCACTCCAGCGGGCCTTTCAGCATCAGTTGCGCCTTGCCGGCGCAGAGTCCCTGGATATCGATGGCGAGATCGCGGTATTCGGGACTGAACATGTTCGGCGCGCGCAACTGGATCAGGCGGATGCCCGCCTCCACCGCCTTGCGTACGCCGCTGATCAGCTCGCCCGGCTCCAATCCGTCCGGGGTGATCAGGTAGTGCGCCGGCAGGCGCGCGGCCTGGACGATCGGCGCGTTGGCGGCGGGGAACTCGTAGTCGGCCAGCTCGCGCGGCTCCACCCAGGCCAGCGGTTGGCCCTCGGCGCCGTGGGCTTCGCCGGAAAACCCGTCGACCTCCCAGACATCGAGCAGGACGTGCTTGTCGGCATAGTCGTGCCGGACCTGGATCAGCGGCCGGGCCCGCTCGACACGGATGCCCAGTTCCTCTTCCAGCTCACGGGCCAACGCCGCGCGCACCGGCTCGCCGTCCTCCACCTTGCCCCCGGGAAACTCCCACAGGCCGCCCTGGTGCTTGTCTTCCGGCCGCCGGGCGATCAGCACCCGGCCATCGGAGCCACGAATCACGGCCGCGGCGACATGTACTCGTTTCACGGATCATCTCCTCGCTACTGCCGTCACGCACCGCCGGAAGCGGCGGACGGCCATCAACTACCGGCCTGCTCGCGCAATGCCGCGTCGTACCAGGCGCGGAACGCAGGCCACTGATAAATCGTCTCGACATAGGTCCGGGCGATATCCGGCAACTCCACCGCATAACTGCGGAAACGCGCCGCCACCGGTGCGTAGAACGCATCCGCCAGGCTGGCGTGGCCGAACAGGAACGGACCGTCCTGGCCGAAGCGCCGCCGGCAATCCGCCCAGGCTTCGCAGATACGTTGAATATCCTGTCGTGTCGCCTCGGACAATTCCACCAATGGCTGCTGGCGCCGCAGGTCCATCGGCAGCTCGCCGCGCAACGCGGCGAAACCGCTGTGCATTTCCGCGCAAACCGAACGGGCCAGCGCCCGCGCCGCCTCGCCGCGCGGCCACAGGTGGGCCTCGGGGAAGCGCTCGGCGAGGTACTCGGCGATGGCCAGGGAATCCCAGATGTCGCCATCCTCGCTTTTCAGCAAGGGCACCTTGCCGGTCGGCGAATATTGCAGGATCCGCTCCCGGGTATCGGGCCGCCCCAGCGGGACGAGGATCTCGTCGAACGCCGCCCCGCTCATGCGCAGGGCCAGCCAGCCCCGCAGCGACCAGGACGAGTCATTGCGATTGCCAATCACGATGGTCAGGGCCATGCGCCTCTCCTCTTCGGCCGCCCGACGCGGACGGCCATGCACCAGAGAACTTAAGAGGCGCACGGACCGATGGCAAATTCCCGATTTTCATCCATCGATGAAGGATCGGAATGCCTGGCTTCAGGTGCGGTACTCTGCGTTGATCTTCACGTATTCGTGGGACAGGTCGGTGGTCCAGATGGTCTCGCTGCAGGTGCCGCGTCCCAGTTCGATGCGGATGCCGATCTCGGCCTGGGCCATCACCGCCGCGCCCTGTTCCTCGGTGTAACTGGCCGCCCGGCCGCCACGGCTGGCGATACAGACGTCGCCAAGGAACACGTCGATCTTGCTCACGTCCAGATTGGCCACGCCGGCACGTCCGACCGCGGCGAGAATGCGTCCCCAGTTCGGGTCGGAGGCGAACAGCGCGGTCTTGATCAGCGGCGAGTGGGCCACGGCATAGCCGACATCCAGGCACTCCTGGTGGGTGGCGCCGCCGTTGACCTGAACAGTGACGAACTTGGTCGCGCCCTCGCCGTCGCGAACGATGGCCTGGGCCAGCTCCATGGAAACCTCCAGTACCGCTTGCTTCAACGCGGCGAACAGCGCGCCGCTGGCCTGGGTGACTTCCGGCAGCGCCGCGCGACCGGTGGCGATCAGCATGCAGCAGTCGTTGGTGGAGGTATCGCCGTCGATGGTGATGCGGTTGAAGGACTTGTTGGCGGCGTCGCGCAACAGATCCTGCAGCACGCCCTGGGCGACCTTGGCGTCGGTGGCGATATAACCGAGCATGGTCGCCATGTTCGGCTTGATCATCCCGGCGCCCTTGCTGATCCCGGTGACGGTCACGGTCACGCCATCGTGCACGAACTGGCGGCTGGCGCCCTTGGGCAGGGTATCGGTGGTCATGATCCCCGCGGCAGCTTCGGCCCAGTGGTCCTCGGCCAGGTCGGCCAGGGCCGCAGGCAACGCCGCCTCGATCTTGGCCACCGGCAGGGGCTCGCCGATCACCCCGGTGGAATATGGCAGCACCGAAGTCTCGGCGACCCCGGCCAGTTCGGCGAGCTTGGCGCAGGTTTGCGCAGCGGCGGCGAGGCCGGCCTCGCCGGTACCGGCGTTGGCGTTGCCGGTATTGGTCAGCAGGTAGCGCACCTCACCGAGGAAACGCTGTTTGGCCAGGGTCACCGGCGCGGCACAGAACGCGTTCAGGGTGAACACCCCGGCCACGCTGGAGCCTTCGGCGCAGCGCATGACCACCACGTCTTTGCGCCCCGGTCGCTTGATGCCGGCGGAAGCGATGCCGAGTTCGAAACCGGGGACCGGGTGCAGGGTGGACAGGGGGCCAAGACCGACAGCCATGGGAACGCGCTCCTTTACCAAACAGTGGACTCGATGCCGTCCGCGACGGCGTGACGGAAAACGCATCGGCGCCGGGCTGGCGCCAATTCGAACAAACGCCGCGAGCGGCAGGACCGGTCGCGGCGTTGGTGAACCAGGCGGGAAGCTTAGTCCAGCTGCCCGTGGCAGTGCTTGTATTTCTTGCCGGAACCGCACGGGCAAGGCTCGTTGCGGCCGATCTTCTGCTCGTTGCGCACAGGCTCGAGCGGCACGACCGGAGCCGGGCCCTCGGGAAGCTCTTCTTCCTCGCCGGCCACGGCCTGCTCCATCGAGGGAGCCTCGGCGTGCTGGAACTGCATGCGCTTGGCCAGTTCCTCCGCCTCGCGACGCAGGCGGGCCTCCTCTTCGGCCGGGTCTTCGCGACGGACCTGGACGTGGGACAGCACGCGGATGGTGTCGCGCTTGATCGAGTCCAGCAGCTCCTGGAACAGGGTGAAGGACTCGCGCTTGTATTCCTGCTTCGGATTCTTCTGCGCGTAGCCACGCAGGTGGATGCCGTGCCGCAGGTGGTCCATGGTCGACAGGTGGTCCTTCCACAGGTCGTCCAGCACCCGCAGCAGCATCTGCTTCTCGAAGGCGCGCAGGGCTTCGGCGCCGGCCAGCTCTTCCTTCTCGTAGTAGGCGGCGACGATCTGCTCGAGGATCTTGCTACGCAGGGTTTCCTCGTACAGCTTGTCGTCTTCGTCCAGCCACTGCTGGATCGGCAGGCGCACGGCGAAGTCGCTGTACAGCGCAGCCTCCAGGCCTTCGATGTCCCACTGCTCGGGCAGCGACTGCGGCGGAATGTGCTGGTTGATGGTGGCGCTGAGGGTTTCCTCGCGGAATTCCTTGATGGTCTCGCCCACGTCCTCTGCCGACAGCAGGGTATTGCGCATGTGGTAGATCACCTTGCGCTGCTCGTTGGCTACGTCATCGAATTCCAGCAGTTGCTTGCGGATGTCGAAGTTGCGCCCTTCGACCTTGCGCTGGGCCTTCTCGATGGCGTTGGTCACCATGCGGTGCTCGATCGCCTCGCCGGACTGCATGCCCAGCGCCTTCATGAAGTTCTTCACCCGGTCGGAGGCGAAGATCCGCATCAGGTTGTCTTCCAGCGACAGGTAGAAGCGGCTGGAACCCGGGTCGCCCTGACGACCGGCACGGCCGCGCAACTGGTTGTCGATCCGGCGGGATTCGTGGCGCTCGGAGGCGATCACGTGCAGGCCGCCCGCCTCGATCACCTGCTGGTGGCGCTTCTGCCATTCGGCCTTGATCTGGGCGATCTGCTCCTCGGTGGGGTTCTCCAGGGCCGCGACTTCGACTTCCCAGTTGCCGCCGAGGAGGATGTCGGTACCGCGGCCGGCCATGTTGGTGGCGATGGTCACCGAGCCGGGCGCGCCAGCCTGGGCGATGATCTCGGCTTCCTTCTCGTGGTACTTGGCGTTGAGCACCTTGTGCTCGATGCCTGCCTCTTGCAACAGCTTGGAAACGTACTCGGAACTCTCGATCGACGCGGTGCCGACCAGGATCGGCCGGCCGAGGGCCTGGCACTGCTTGATGTCGGTGATGATCGCCGCGTACTTCTCTTCCTGGGTCAGGTAGACCAGGTCGTTGAAGTCCTTGCGCGCGATCGGCCGGTGGGTCGGGATCACCACCACGTCGAGACCGTAGATCTGGCGGAACTCGAAGGCCTCGGTATCGGCGGTGCCGGTCATGCCGGCCAGCTTGTTGTACAGGCGGAAATAGTTCTGGAAGGTGGTGGAGGCCAGGGTCTGGCTCTCGGCCTGGATCGGCAGGCCTTCCTTCGCCTCGATGGCCTGGTGCAGGCCCTCGGACAGGCGACGGCCAGGCATGGTGCGGCCGGTGTGCTCGTCGATCAGGAGGATCTGGTCGCCCTGGACGATGTACTCGACGTTGCGGTGGAACAGGGTGTGCGCGCGCAGCGCTGCGTAAACGTGGGTCAGCAGGCTCAGGTTGTGCGCCGAGTAGAGGCTCTCGCCTTCGCCGAGCAGGCCGTTCTGGCTCAGCAGGTCCTCGATGAACTGGTGGCCCTGCTCGTTGAGTTCGACCTGGCGGGTCTTCTCGTCGATGCTGTAGTGGCCTTCCTCGGTCGGCTTGCCCTCGACCTCTTCGACCTGGCGCTTGAGACGCGGGATCAGCTTGTTGATCTTGATGTACAGCTCGGAGCTGTCTTCGGCCTGGCCGGAGATGATCAGCGGGGTACGCGCCTCGTCGATGAGGATCGAGTCCACTTCGTCGACCACGGCGAAGTTCAGCTCGCGCTGGAACTTGTCGTCCAGGCTGAAGGCCATGTTGTCGCGCAGGTAATCGAAGCCGAATTCGTTGTTGGTGCCGTAGGTGATGTCGGCGGCGTAGGCGGCGCGCTTGTCTTCCGGCGGCTGGAAGGGAGTGACCACGCCGACGCTGAGGCCGAGGAACTCGTACAGCGGGCGCATCCAGTTGGCGTCGCGGCGCGCCAGGTAGTCGTTCACCGTGACCACGTGCACGCCCTTGCCGGACAGCGCGTTGAGGTAGACCGGCAGGGTGCCCACCAGGGTCTTGCCCTCGCCGGTACGCATTTCGGCGATCTTGCCGTCGTGCAGGGTCATGCCACCGATCAGCTGGACATCGAAGTGGCGCATGCCCATCACCCGCTTGCCAGCCTCGCGAACCACGGCGAAGGCTTCGGGCAGCAATTGGTCGAGCGTTTCGCCCTTGGCGTAGCGCTGCTGGAATTCAGCCGTTTTCGCCTTCAACTGCTCGTCGGAGAGCGCCACCATCTGGGGCTCGAGCGCATTGATGGCCTGTACAGCCTTGGCCATGCGCTTTACATCACGCTCGTTCTTGCTTCCAAAGAGTTTCTTCAACAAAGGCGCAAACATATCGACTTGGTCATCCACACGTGGGGAATGGAAGGCTCACCCATCCGGCGGCCCGTGCCGATCAACGGCATGAAAGGGAACATTCTACCCGGAAACGGGTATGAGAAAAGTACAGCAGATCAATGCGCGTCGCTCACTCGGAAACAGACGCGCGTGCGATGAAGCTTTGCGGATTCATTACCCGGCCATCCTTCATCACTTCGAAATGTACGTGGTAGCCGGTGGAGCGTCCGGTGCTGCCGACCTTGGCCAGCACCTGGCCGCGCTTGACCAGGTCACCGACCTCGACCAGGTTCTTCTGGTTATGGGCATACAACGTGGTGTAGCCATCGGCGTGCCCGACCTCGACCACGTTGCCATAGCCGTTCTTGCGCCCGGACCAGGTCACCACCCCCGCCGCCACGGCCACCACGTCGCTGCCGGCCGGCGCGGCGAAGTCGATGCCCTTGTGCATGCTCAGGCGGCCGCTCACCGGATTGACCCGGCGCCCGAACGGCGAGGAGATGTAGCCCTGGCGCACCGGCTGGCCGGCCAGGTAGGTCGACTGGCTGATGTGCTTGTCGGCGAGCAGTTGCTCCAGCACCTCGAGCTGCTGCTCGCGGGTATCCAGGCGTGCCGCCAGTTCGTCTAGCGTCGCCATGAACGACGGCGGGGCATAGGCGCTGCCCTCCAGCGGTTCGTCGACGCCACCCTGGCCGACGCTCAGGGAGAAGTCGAACTCGTCGGGGTCGACGTCGGCCAGCTCGGTGAGACGTTCGCCGAGGGCATCCAGCCGAACCAGGCGCGCCTGCAGTTCGCCGAGATGCACGCTCAGTGCGTCCATCTGCCGCTGCGCGTCCTCGCGGGCGCTGCTGATCTCGGCGCTCTGCGCCTGCAGCGCGGCATCGACTTCGATGCCGGCCACCGGAGCCGGCGCGCGGAACAGCCAGGCGCCCATGAAGCCCCCGGCCAACAGGCTGGCACCGACCACGCAGGCCCCGGCCAGCATCAGCAACCGCGGCTGCAGATGGACGGAGCGAGCGGCCCCATGGTGCCGGCTCAGAAAAATGATGTGCATGACTTATCCTTCATACGGGCCGGCAGTAGCGAAACGCTTTCTGCTACCATTCCGACTCAGTAACCCCCAGGCTTCCCGCCATGTCTTTTCGTCCCTTGCCCGCCCAGGCATCGACCCAGTTGCTGCGCCAGGCCAGGCCGCTGCAGATGCTGTTCGCCGAAGCCCAGCGCATCTGCCGCCTGCAGCAACTGCTGGAAAGCCAGTTGCAACCGGCGGCGCGCCCGTACTGCCATGTGGCTTCGTGGCGCGGCGGTTGCCTGCTGCTGATCGTCACCGATGGCCACTGGGCCACACGCCTGCGCTATCAGCAGCGGCGCCTGCAGCGGCAGCTGCAGGCTTTCGAAGAATTCGCGAACTTAGCGAAAATCCTTTTCAAGGTGCAACCCACCACGTCCACACAACGTGCGGCACGTCGCAGCTTGAACCTGTCTGCCGTCGCGGCGGAAAACCTTCGCGAATCCGCCGAGATCGTCGGCAATCCACGCCTGCGGGAAGCGCTCGAGCGGTTGGCAAGCCGCGCCGAGAAAAGCCGGCAAGAATAAATCCCGAAATAAAAAGAGGCCACCCTGAGGTGGCCTCCAAATATGGAAAGGAGAGTTTTCCTACACTGCCGCCGCCGGGCGCATATAGGAAATAGGCGCGGTACGCGCGTCTTCGAAGGTCACCACTTCCCAAGCATCCTTGTCTGCGATCAACGTACGCAGCAGTTGGTTGTTCAGGGCATGGCCGGACTTGAAGCCACGGAACTCGCCGATAAGACTGTTGCCGAGCAGATACAGGTCGCCGATGGCATCCAGGATCTTGTGCTTGACGAACTCGTCCTCGTAACGCAGGCCGTCTTCGTTGAGCACGCGGTTCTCGTCGACCACGATCGCGTTCTCCACGCTACCGCCGAGTGCCAGGTTCTGCGAACGCAGGTACTCGATGTCGCGCATGAACCCGAAGGTACGGGCGCGGCTGACCTCCTTGACGAAGGAAGTACTGGAGAAATCGACCGAGGCCTGCTGGGTGCGACCACGGAAGACCGGATGATCGAAATCGATCTCGAAGCTGACCTTGAAGCCGTCGAACGGAACGAAGACGGCGCGCTTGTCGCCCTCTTCCACGCTGACTTCGCGCTTGATGCGGATGAACTTCTTGGCAGCTTCCTGCTCTTGCAATCCGGCGGACTGGATCAGGAATACGAACGGACCAGCGCTGCCATCCATGATCGGCACTTCCGAAGCGGACAGCTCGACGTAGGCGTTGTCGATACCCAGGCCGGCCATGGCCGAGAGCAGGTGCTCCACCGTATCCACTTTGACGTCACCCTTGACCAGGGTGGTCGACATGGTGGTTTCGCCGACGTTCTCGGCCCGGGCCGGGATTTCCACGACCGGATCCAGGTCGGTGCGGCAGAACACGATACCGGTGTCCACCGGCGCCGGTTTCAGGGTCAGGTAAACCTTTTCCCCCGAGTGCAGACCGACGCCAGTAGCCCGGATGATGTTCTTCAAGGTGCGTTGTTTGATCATGGCTTTGGCCGCTTAAGCGCTGACTGCGAACTGTTTTCAACAATGGCCGGCGATGATAGCAGAACCGGCCTTTGCTGAACACCAATCACATCTCTACTCCTGATTAATTACTTCAATCGGCCTGACGACGCAGGAACGCCGGGATATCCAGGTAATCCAGGTCATCCTGCGGGTTCAGCTTGGCCGCGGTCGCCGCGCTGCCGTGAGACTGGTTGCGCATCACGGTAGGACGGTCGAGGTCGCGGTAGTTCACCGACTGCTGCTCGCGCTGGGCCGGAGCGGCTGCCTGGGCTGCACTGCCCTGCACGGTGTTGTCGACGACCTTCACCGGTTTCTCCAGGCGCGCGCCCAGGCCGGTGGCGACTACGGTGACGTGCAGCTCATCGCGCATGTCCGCGTCGATCACGGTGCCCACCTTCACAGTGGCGTGCTCGGAAGCGAACTGTTCGATGATGTTGCCGACATCGGAGTACTCGCCCAGGGACAGGTCCGGACCCGCGGTGATGTTCACCAGGATGCCGCGCGCGCCCTGCAGGTTGACGTCTTCCAGCAGCGGGTTGCGGATTGCCGCCTCGGTGGCCTCGCGGGCACGGTTCGGACCGCTGGCGCAGCCGGTACCCATCATCGCCATGCCCATTTCGCTCATGACGGTCTTCACGTCGGCGAAGTCGACGTTGATCATGCCCGGACGCTTGATGATGTCGGAGATACCGCGCACGGCACCGGCCAGCACGTCATCGGCCTTGGCGAAGGCGGCCAGCAGGCTGGCGTCCTTGCCGAGGATGGTCAGCAGCTTCTCGTTCGGGATGGTGATCAGCGAATCGACGCTCTCGGCCAGCGCGCGGATGCCCTCGTCGGCGATCTGCATGCGCTTGCGACCTTCGAACGGGAACGGGCGGGTCACCACCGCGACGGTGAGGATGCCCATTTCCTTCGCCACTTCGGCGATGATCGGCGCGGCGCCGGTACCGGTGCCGCCACCCATGCCGGTGGTGATGAAGACCATGTCGGCGCCTTCCAGCACTTCGGAAATGCGCTCGCGATCTTCCAGAGCCGCCTGACGACCGACTTCCGGATTGGCGCCGGCACCCAGCCCCTTGGTGACGCCCGGGCCGAGTTGCAGAACGGTGCGCGCCGCGATGTTCTTCAGCGCTTGTGCGTCGGTGTTGGCGCAGATGAACTCGACGCCCTCGACGTTGTTCTTGGCCATGTGATTGACGGCGTTGCCGCCACCACCACCTACACCGATCACTTTTATGACGGCGGTTTGTGCGATGTTATCGACCAGTTCAAACATTTCCCCTCTCCTTCCTTTCTAGTTTTGTCGCCTACTGTTACCGCGTTGAATCAGAAATTGCCCTGGACCCAGCGTTTGAGCCGCTCCAGGACAGGTGCCTTGGGTTCGTCGCTGCTGTAGCTGCTGCCTGACACAGACATCGACATGCCATCGGACTGCTTCTGCAGTCCGTACATCAGCAGGCCGACGCCCGTCGAATAGATCGGGTTGCGCACCACGTCGGTGAGGCCCTTCACGCTATACGGCACGCCGAGGCGTACCGGCATGTGGAAGATTTCCTCGGCCAGCTCGACCGCGCCTTCCATCTTCGAGGTGCCGCCGGTGAGGACGATCCCTGCCGGGATCAGGTCCTCGTAGCCGCTGCGGCGCAGCTCGGCCTGGACCAGGGTGAACAGCTCGTCGTAACGAGGCTCGACCACTTCGGCCAGGGCCTGGCGCGACAGTTCGCGCGGCGGCCGGTCGCCGACGCTGGGCACCTTGATGGTCTCGCCGGCACCGGCCAGCTTGGCCAGGGCGCAGGCGTAGCGGATCTTGATCTCTTCCGCGTACTGGGTCGGCGTACGCAGGGCCATGGCGATGTCATTGGTGACCTGGTCGCCGGCGATCGGGATCACCGCGGTATGGCGGATCGCGCCTTCGGTGAAGATCGCGATATCGGTGGTGCCGCCGCCGATATCCACCAGGCACACGCCCAGTTCCTTCTCGTCCTCGGTCAGCACCGAATAGGCCGAGGCCAACTGCTCGAGGATGATGTCGTCGACCTCGAGGCCGCAGCGGCGCACGCACTTCTCGATGTTCTGCGAAGCATTCACCGCGCAGGTCACCACGTGCACCTTGGCTTCCAGGCGCACCCCGGACATGCCCAGCGGCTCGCGCACGCCTTCCTGGTTATCGATCACGTAATCCTGGGCCAGGGTATGCAGCACCCGCTGGTCCGCCGGGATCGCCACCGCCTGGGCGGCATCCAGTACCCGTTCGATATCCGCCGGGTTCACCTCGCGATCGCGGATCGCCACGATGCCGTGGGAATTGAGGCTGCGGATGTGGTTGCCGGCGATGCCGACGAACGCCGAGTGGATACGGCAACCGGCCATCTGCTGGGCCTCGTCGATGGCGCGCTGGATCGACTGCACGGTGGACTCGATGTTCACCACCACGCCCTTCTTCAGGCCGCGGGACGGATGAGTACCGATGCCAACGACCTCCAGCTGGCCATCGGCCGTCACCTCGCCCACCAGCGCCACCACCTTGGAGGTACCGATGTCGAGGCCGACGATCATCTTGCCGCTCTGCACGCTTGCCATGGTTATTACTGTCTCCTCAACTCACTGCACGGCGCTGGCCGTGGCCACCGTCGCGGGCGTGACCGGCTCGCGCCACGCAACGGCGAGGCCGTTGGGGTAACGCAGGTCGATCCGCGCAATGTTCGAAATCTGATCTTTGAGTGCCTTGTCGTAGATGCTTACGAAGCGGCGAATCTTGTCTACCACGTGGTCGCGCCCGATCTGGATCTCGACGCCCTGGGCCGTGGTCAGCGCCCAACCGCCGCGATCGCTCATTTCCAGGCGGGCGATGGAGAACCCGAGGGGACGCAGCAACTGGCTGAGCAACTGGTATTGCTGCATCACCTGCTGTTGCGCCCGCTGTGGACCATGCAAGCGGGGCAGATGTTCATAATTCGCCAGTTCCTTTGGCGTAAAAGCCTGTCCCTGGTTGTTCAGCAGCGCTTCGTCGCCCCACCGCGCGATCGGCAGTTGCTCGTCCAGGCGGATCACCACCTGGTCCGGCCACACCCGGCGCACCTCGGCGTGGGCGATCCAGGGCATCTGTTCCAGTTGCCCGCGCATGCCCGCCAGGTCGATGGTGAAGAAGCTCGCCGCCAGGTACGGGGAGATCCGCTGCTGCACCGCGCGCTGGCTGATGTAGCTGAGGTCGCCCTCGACACTGACCTTGGCGATCGGCCGGTCGGCGTACGGCAGGATGTACTCGGCGCCGCGATAGGCGCCATAGCCGAGAACGGCCAGCAACAGCGGCCAGGCCAGGTACTTGAGGAAACTGAAGTCGGCTTTCGGCAGGCGCACGCTCAGCGGTTCCTTGGCCACCAGACGGCTGGCGCCGCGCGGCATCGGCTTGCGCGGAGCGCGGCCGAGTCCACCGGGTTGCTGATGACGGAGCAGTACGCCATTCATGGCTTATCCCCTCGCCTCGCGGCTATCGGCCAGGATCGCCAGCACCAGTTGCTGGAAATCCAGGCCGGCGGCCCGCGCGGCCATAGGCACCAGGCTGTGGTCGGTCATGCCCGGTGCGGTGTTGACTTCAAGCAGCCAGAAACGCCCTTTGGCGTCCTGCATCACGTCCGCCCGCCCCCAACCCTGGATGCCCAGGGCGTCGCAGGCGCGCGCGGTGAGTTCCTTCAGCTCGCGTTCCTTGGCCTCGTCGAGACCGCAGGGCACCTGGTAGCGGGTATCGCTGGCCAGGTACTTGGCGTCGTAGTCGTAGAAGGTGTGCGGCGTGCCCAGGCGGATCGCCGGCAGCACCTGCCCGCGCAAGGTCGCCACGGTGAATTCCGGGCCGCTGATCCACTGCTCGACCAGCACCTGCGAGTCGTAGCGGGCCGCTTCGCGCCACGCCGCGATCAATTCGTCGAGCCCGCCGACCTTGGCCATGCCGATGCTCGAGCCTTCGTGAGCCGGCTTGACGATCAGCGGGAAACCCAGTCGCTGCGCCGCTTCGCGGCAGTCATCCTCGCTGGCCAGCACCGCGTAGTCCGGGGTCGGCAGGCCGAGGCTGAGCCAGACCCGCTTGGTCCGCAGCTTGTCCATCGCCAGCGCCGAGGCCAGCACGCCGCTGCCGGTGTAGGGAATGCCCGCGCACTCGAGCAGGCCCTGCATGCTGCCATCCTCGCCGCCACGACCGTGGAGAATGATGAAGGCACGGTCGATCTTCTCCTCGACCAGGCGTTGCAGCAGGTCTTCGCCGACATCGATGCCGAAGGCATCGACCCCGGCGGCCAGCAGGGATTGCAGGACCATCGCGCCGGACTTCAGCGACACCTCGCGCTCGGCGCTCTTGCCGCCGAACAGCACGGCGACACGGCCGAACGCCTTGGGATCCTGGGTGCCGTTCAGCAGGCTATCGAGGCAAAGGTTCATGCGCCCTTCCCTCCCTTGCCGGCGAACAGCGGGTTCTTGATCAGTTGCGGGGCCAGGCCGCCGACATCGCCAGCGCCCTGGCAAAGCAGGATGTCGCCAGCGCGCAGCAGCGGCTTGACCAGCGGCGCCAGGTCGGCGTCGCGCTCGAAGTAGATCGGGTCAAGCTGGCCGCGCTGGCGGATGCTGTGGCACAGCTGGCGGCTGTCGGCTCCCGGGATCGGCTCTTCGCCGGCCGGATAGACCTCCATCAACAGCAGCACGTTGGCTTCGCCCAGCACCTGCACGAAGTCTTCGTACAGGTCGCGGGTACGGGTATAGCGATGCGGCTGGTAGACCATCACCAGGCGACGCTCCGGCCAACCGCCACGGATCGCCTTGATCACCGCGGCGACTTCGCGCGGATGGTGGCCGTAATCGTCCACCAGCATCACGCTGCCACCCTCGACCTGCAGCTCGCCGTAGACCTGGAAGCGCCGGCCTACGCCCTGGAAGCCGGACAGCCCCTGGACGATGGCTTCGTCGGAGATGCCCTCGTCGGTAGCGATGACGATGGTCGCCAGGGAATTCAGCACGTTGTGCAGGCCGGGCATGTTCACCGAGACGTCCAGCGGCTCGCGCTCCGGGCGCAACACGGTGAACCAGGTGCGCATGCCTTCCTGGCGGATGTTGATCGCGCGCACGTCGGCGTCTTCGCTGAGGCCGTAGGTCACGGTCGGGCGGG
Source organism: Pseudomonas sp. 203-8 (assembly GCF_020708595.1). Classification (NCBI taxonomy): domain Bacteria; kingdom Pseudomonadati; phylum Pseudomonadota; class Gammaproteobacteria; order Pseudomonadales; family Pseudomonadaceae; genus Pseudomonas; species Pseudomonas sp. 203-8. The sequence goes on from NZ_JAJFDF010000005.1 coordinate 150,973, forward strand.
CGATCTGCGGGAGGATCTCACGCACAACCGGATCATCCACGCACATCACCGCCAGTCCGTAGAACGGCAGGTTGTGGAGGAACTCGACGAAGGTCTTCTTCAGCTTGTTGAAGTCGCCGCCGTAGGTCGCCATGTGGTCGGCGTCGATATTGGTGACCACCGCGACCATCGGTTGCAGGTGCAGGAAGCTGGCGTCGCTCTCGTCGGCCTCGGCCACCAGGTAGCGGCTGGCGCCGAGCTGGGCGTTGGTCCCGGCGGCGTTCAGCCGGCCGCCGATGACGAAGGTCGGGTCCAGGCCGCCGGCGGCGAACACCGAGGAGATCAGGCTGGTAGTGGTGGTCTTGCCGTGGGTGCCGGCTACCGCGATGCCGTGCCGGTAGCGCATCAGCTCGGCGAGCATCTCCGCACGCGGCACCACCGGAATCCGCCGTTCCAGGGCCGATGCCACTTCCGGGTTGGCCCGGTTGATGGCACTGGACACCACCAGCACGTCGGCGCCGTCGGCGTTTTCCGCCTGGTGGCCGATGAAGATCTGCGCGCCGAACTTCTCCAGGCGCTCGGTCACCGCCGAGGCCTTGAGGTCCGAGCCGGATACCTCGTAGCCGAGGTTCAGCAGCACTTCGGCGATCCCGCACATACCGGCGCCGCCGATGCCGACGAAATGGATGCGGCGGATACGGCGCATGGTCCGGGTGACGCCATTCGGTTCTTTAACCACGGGCCACCTCCAGGCAGGCATCGACCACCGTCCGGGTAGCCTCGGGTTTCGCCAGGCTGCGTGCCTGGTCTGCCATGGAGCGCAGGGTTTCGGGATGCATCAGGACCTCGGACAGCTGCGCGGCCAGTTCGGCCGCGCCGGTAGACTTTTGCGGCAGCAGGCGGCCGGCGCCGCTGCGTACCAGGAATTCGGCATTGCGGGTCTGGTGATCGTCGATCGCGTGAGGCAACGGCACCAGGAAGGCGGGCAATCCCGCCGCCGTCAGCTCGCTGACGGTCAGCGCGCCGGCGCGACAGATCACCAGGTCGGCCCAGGCATAGGCCGCGGCCATGTCGCTGATGAAGGGCGCGACGTCCGCTTCGACCGCCACTGTGCGATAACGCTCGGCGGTAATCTCGGCATGCTGACGACCGGCCTGATGGCGGATTGCCGGACGGATTTCCAGCGGCACCTGCGCCAGGGCCTCTGGCAACAGCTTGTTCAGCGGTTCCGCGCCAAGGCTGCCGCCGAGCACCAGCAGATTGACCCGACGGCCGGTCAGCGGCGCGCGGGCGTGCGCGTCGAGGAATAGCTCGCCGCGCACCGGATTGCCGGTGGTCAGACGCTTGTCACTGGCCGGGAAGGTATCCGGGAATGCCTCGCAGACGCGCCTGGCGATCGGCGCCAGGCTGCGGTTGGCGGTGCCGGCCACGGCGTTCTGCTCGTGGATCACCAGCGGCACGCCGTTGAGGCGCGCAGCCAGGCCGCCCGGGCCGGTGACATAGCCACCCAGGCCGAGCACGCAGACCGGCCTCAGCTGGCGGATCACCCGCAGCGCCTGGAACAGCGACTTGAGCAGTTCCAGCGGCGCCTTGACCAGCGACTTCAGGCCCTTGCCGCGCAGCCCGCTGACCTGAATCAGGTGCAACGGCAGGCCGGCCTTGGGTACCAGGTCATTCTCGATGCCGCGCGGCGTCCCCAGCCAGTGCACGGCATAGCCGCGCGCCTGGAACTCCCGCGCACAGGCGAGCGCCGGGAACACGTGTCCGCCGGTGCCACCCGCCATGATCAGGACATTACCTTTCATCGGCAAAGTCCTCTTCGTTGAACTCATATTCCTCGCTACCCAGGTGGGTTCGCCGTTCCCATTCGATGCGCAGCAACATCCCCAGACAGGCACAGCAGATCACCAGCGAACTGCCGCCGTAGCTGAGGAACGGCAGGGTCAGGCCCTTGGTCGGCAGCAGGCCGACGTTCACCCCGATGTTGATCAGGAACTGGCCGATCCAGAGGAAGGCCAGGCCGTAGGCCACGTAGGCGGAGAAGAACTGCTTGGCCTGCTCGGCCCAGATGCCGATGTACAGCGCGCGCAGGCTGACGAACACGAACAGGGCGACGGTCGCCAGGGCGCCGACGATGCCCAGCTCCTCTGCAAGCACGGCGAAGACGAAGTCGGTGTGCGCCTCCGGCAGGTAGAACTGCTTCTGGATGCTGTTGCCCAGTCCCATGCCCAACCAGCCGCCGCGGCCGAAGGCGATCAGCGCCTGGCTCAACTGATAGCCGGCGCCGAACTGGTCGGCCCAGGGGTCGGTGAAGTTGGTCAGGCGTGCCATCCGGTAGGGCTGGGTCTGGATCAGCAGGACCACCGCGCCGACCGCCAGCAGCACCATCAGGCCGAAGCGGAACAGCCCCACCCCGCCGAGGAACAGCATGGCCGCGGCAGCGCCCATCATTACCACGGTGGCGCCGAAGTCCGGCTCGCGCAGCAGCAGGCCGGCCATCGGCAGCAACACCACGAAGGGCTTGAAGAAGCCCATCCAGCTTTCCCGGACCTCCTGCTGGCGGCGGATCAGGTAGCCGGCCATGAAGATCACCACGCAGACCTTGGCGATCTCCGAAGGCTGGATGTTGAACAGGCCGAAGCCGATCCAGCGCATCGAGCCGTTCACCTCGCGGCCGATACCGGGGGTGATCACCAGCACCAGCAGGCCGAAGGCGACCAGCAACAGCTTCCAGCCCCAACGCTGCCAGGTGGCCATCGGGACCATCATGGTCAGGCCGCAGGAAATCAGGCCGATCACCAGGTAGATCAGGTGACGGACGGAGAAGTACAGCGGGTTGCCCGACTGCGCCGCCGCCACCTCGGAAGAGGCGGAAGTCACCATCACCAGGCCGAGGCCGAGCAGCGCCAGGCAACCCGCCAGCAGCGGGAAGTCCAGGTCGATGCCGTGCCGGCTCAACAGCGGCGACGGGAAGGGGCGCAACACCGACAGCATCACGCTAGCTCCTCTACGGCTTTGGCGAACAGGCGTCCGCGTTCTTCGAAGTTCTTGAACATGTCCAGGCTCGCGCAGGCCGGCGACAACAGCACCGCATCGCCTTCGCGGGCCAGCTCGGCGGCCTGCCGGACTGCTTCGTCCAGCGTTGCGACGCGCACCAGCGGTACCGCGTTGCCCAGTGCCTGGGCAATCAGCCCGGCGTCACGGCCAAGCAGTACCACCGCCCGGCAGAAGCGCGCGACCGGCTCGCGCAGGTCATGGAAATCGGCGCCCTTGCCGTCTCCGCCGGCGAGCAGCACCAGCTTGCCGTCGATGTCGGCACCCAGCCCCTCGATCGCCGCCAGGGCGGCGCCGACGTTGGTGGCCTTGGAATCGTCGTAGTAGCTCACGCCCTGCCGCTCGCGTACCCACTGGCAGCGATGAGCCAGGCCGGAAAACGCCTTCAGCGCGCCGAGCATGGCGTCGAACGGCAGGCCGACCGCATGGCCCAGCGCCAGCGCGGCGAGCGCGTTGGAATAGTTGTGGGCGCCACGGATCTTCAGTTCGCCAACCGGCAGCAGCTTGTCGAACTGGAACGCCAGCCACTTCTGGCCGTCTTCCTCGATCAGGCCGAAAGCCTTGAAGTCCGGCTTGTTCAGGCCGAACGACCAGCACGGCACGGTATCGGCGATCAGCGGTCGGGTCAGGGCATCGGCGCGATTCACCACGACCTGGCGGGCACCGCGGAAGATCCGGTGCTTGGCCAGGTGGTAGTCAGCCATGCCGTCGTAGCGATCCATATGGTCTTCGCTGACGTTCAGCACGGTCGCCACCTCGGCGTTGAGGCGATCGCAGGTTTCCAGCTGGAAGCTCGACAGCTCCAACACGTACAGCTCGATGTCGTCGGCCAGCAGGTCGAGCGCCGGGGTGCCGAGGTTGCCGCCGACGGCGACACGCTTGTCCGCGGCCACCGCCATTTCGCCCACCAGGGTGGTCACGGTGCTCTTCGCGTTGGAACCGGTGATGGCGACGATCGGGGCCTTCGCCTCGCGGGCGAAGAGATCGATGTCACCGGAGATGCGCACGCCTTTCGCGGCGGCCTGTACCAGCGCGGGGGTGCGCAGCGACAAGCCGGGGCTGACGTAGAGTTCGCGGGCGGAGCAGAGGAACTCGGCGTCGAGTTCGCCGCAACGCACTTCCACCTGCGGATACTGGGCACGCAGGGTGGCCAGCTCCGGCGGGTTCTCTCGGGTATCGACCACGGCGAAAGGCAAGCCGCGGCGCGCCAGGTAGCGCACCAGGGACATGCCGCTCTTGCCGAGGCCGACAACGATGCGGAAGTGGTCGGAGGCGATCAGGCTCATGCTCTCTTCGTCCTCAACGCAGCTTCAAGGTGGCGAGGCCGATCAGCACCAGGATCACGGTGATGATCCAGAAGCGCACGATCACGCGCGGCTCCGGCCAGCCTTTCAGTTCGAAATGGTGATGGATCGGCGCCATGCGGAAGACGCGGCGTCCGGTCAGCTTGAAGGAAGCGACCTGGATCATCACCGAGAGGGTTTCCATGACGAACACCCCACCCATGATGAACAGCACGATTTCCTGGCGCACGATCACCGCGATGGTGCCCAGCGCGGCGCCCAGCGCCAACGCGCCGACGTCGCCCATGAAGACCTGCGCCGGATAGGTGTTGAACCAGAGGAAGCCGAGGCCGGCGCCGACCAGCGCGGCGCAGAACACGATCAGCTCGCCGGCGCCCGGTACGTTGGGAATCAACAGGTACTCGGCGAACTTCACGTTGCCCGACAGGTAGCAGAAGATGCCCAGCGCGCCGGCAACCATTACCGTCGGCATGATCGCCAGGCCGTCGAGACCGTCGGTGAGGTTCACTGCATTGCTCGAACCGACGATGACGAAGTAAGTCAGGACCACGAAGAAGATGCCCAACTGGATCTCGACGCTCTTCAGCATCGGCACGATCAGGGTGGTCTCGATCGGGGTTTCGGCAGTCATGTAGAGGAACACGGCGGCGCCGATGCCGAACACCGACTGCCAGAAGTACTTCCAGCGGCTCGGCAGGCCACGGGAGTTCTTCTCGATCACCTTGCGGTAGTCGTCCACCCAGCCGATGGCACCGAACAGCAGGGTAACGACCAGCACTACCCACACGTAGCGGTTGGAAAGATCCGCCCACAGCAGCGTGCTGATGGCTATGGCGGTAAGGATCAGGGCGCCGCCCATGGTCGGGGTGCCCTTCTTCGACAGGTGCGACTGCGGACCGTCGTTGCGCACGGCCTGGCCGATCTGGCGGATCTGCAAGGTACGGATCATCCAGGGCCCCAGCCACAGCGACAGCGACAGCGCGGTGAGCACGCTGAGAATGCCGCGCAGGGTCAGGTACTGGAAGACGCCGAAGCCCTTGTAGAACTGTTGCAGGTATTCGGCCAGCAGCAGGAGCATTAGTGACTCTCCTCGGAGGAACCGCACAGCGCCGCGACGACTTTGTCCATCGCCGCACTGCGGGAACCCTTGATCAAAATGGTGGTTGTCGGTTGTTCGGTGGCCAGCGCCCCGATCAGGCTGGCCTGGTCGGCGAAGTGCCGGCCCGTGGCGCCGAACGCCTGTACGGCGTGGGCCATCAGCGGTCCGACCGCATAGAGCGCGGACACCTTGCCAGCGGCGTAGGCGCCCACCTCGCGGTGGGCCTGCTCGGCCCAGGAACCGAGTTCGCCCATGTCTCCGAGGACCAGGACGGTGCGCCCGGAAAAGCCGCTCAGTATATCAATCGCCGCCAGCATTGACGCGGGGTTGGCGTTGTAGCTGTCGTCTATCACACGCAGCCCGCTGGCGGTCAGTTGCGCTACCGCGCGGCCCTTGACCGGCTGCAGCGCCTGCAGCCCGGCGACGATCCCACCCAGCGGTACGCCCAGTGCATGGGCGGCAGCGGCGGCAGCCAGGGCATTGGCGACATTGTGCCGCCCCAGCAGGTTGAGCTGGACCTGCGCTTCACCCGCTACGCCCTGCAGCCTGAAGCCCATGCAGCCGCGCGCATCGCGCTGCAGATCGGCGGCGCGGAAATCGGCCTGGGGCCGGTCGAGGGAGAAAGTCAGCAACGGACGGCCGCTGGCACGGGCCTTCCAGGTGTCGAAGGCCTTGTCGTCCAGGTTCAGCACGGCGGTGCCGTCGGCGGCCAGCCCTTCGAGTATCTCGCCCTTCGCCTCGACGATCTTCTCCGGTCCGCCGAACTCGCCGACATGGGCGGTTCCGGCATTGGTGATGATCGCCACGTGCGGGCGGGTCAGCTCAACCGTGTAGGCGATCTCGCCGATGCGCGAGGCGCCCAGTTCGATCACTGCGCTACGGTGCTGCGGCGCCAGTTGCAGCAGGGTCAGCGGTACGCCGAGGTCGTTGTTCAGATTGCCACGGGTAGCCAGCACCGACTCGGCATCGCCGGCCTGGGTACGCAGGATGCTGGCGAGCATCTCCTTGACCGTGGTCTTGCCGCTGGAGCCCGTCATGGCCGCCAGCGGGCCGGTGAACTTGCGCCGGTTCAGCGCGCCCAGTCGCCCCAGGGCCGCACGGGTATCGCGCACCAGCAATTGCGGCAGGGGCGCGTCGGCGACTTCGCGCTCCACCAGCGCAGCCACCGCGCCCTTGGCGGCAACCTCGGCGAGATAGTCGTGGCCGTCGAAACGCGGCCCACTCAGGGCAATGAACAGTTGGCCGGGCCCGATGGCGCGACTGTCGGTGGAAACCGCCGAAAAGACGGCGTCCTCGCCGATCAGGCGGGCGTCCAGCGCGACCGTCAACTGGCTGAGGCGAAGAGGCTCAAGCATGCGGCACCTCCCAGGCGGCCAGGGCGCGCTCGGCCTGCTCGATGTCGGAGAACGGATGGCGTACGCCGTCGATCTCCTGATAATCCTCGTGACCCTTGCCAGCCAGGAGCACCACGTCATCCACCGCAGCGGAAGCGATCAGATGGGCGATCGCCTCACCGCGCGACGGCAGGAAGGTAACCTTGTCAGCGGCAGCGAAGCCTTTGCGGATATCGGCGATGATCGCCGCACTGGCCTCGGTGCGCGGGTTGTCGTCGGTGACCAGCACCCCATCCGCCAGGCGTTCGGCGATCGCAGCCATCAGCGGACGCTTGCCGGCATCGCGATCGCCACCGCAGCCGAACAGGCACAGCAGGCGCGCGGCCGCGTGCGGACGCAGGGCCTCCAGGACTTTTTCCAGGGCGTCGGGAGTATGCGCGTAGTCCACCACCACCAGCGGCTTGTCGCCGCCTCCCAGGCGCTGCATGCGGCCGACCGGCCCCTGCAGTTGCGGCAAGGTGCGGAGGATATCGCCCAGGGGATAACCCAGGCCAAGCAACGCACCGACCGCCGCCAGCAGGTTGCTCAGGTTGAAGCGGCCGAGCAACGGGCTGCGCAGCAGGCCCTCGCCGTGCGGAGTGACCAGCGCCGCCTCGATGCCGGCGTCGCCGAAGCGCGCTTCGCGGCAATAGAGGAACGCCGAGCTGTCGGTGAGGCTGTAGGTGATCAGCTCCGAGTCCTGCTCCTCGCCGGCCAGTCGACGGCCGAAATCGTCGTCCAGGTTGATCACCCGGCAGCGCAGGCCCGGCCAGGCGAACAGCTTGGCCTTGGCGGCGGCATAGGCTTCCATCGAACCGTGATAGTCGAGGTGGTCGCGGGACAGATTGGTGAACACCGCGATATCGAAACCGAGCGCCGCCACGCGGCCCTGGTCGAGGCCGTGGGAAGACACTTCCATCGCTACCGCGCGGGCGCCAGCCTGCTTCAGCGTGGCCAGCGTGGCCTGCACCGCGAGCGGGTCCGGCGTGGTGTGCCGGCCGCTCTCCAGGGCGCCGTAGAAACCGGTGCCGAGGGTGCCGACGATGCCGCAGCGCTCGCCGAGCAGATCCAGGGCCTGGGCCACCAGTTGGCTGACGCTGGTCTTGCCGTTGGTGCCGGTGACGCCGATCAGGTCCAGCCCGCGGCTCGGCTCGCCGTAGAAACGCCCGGCGACCGCCGACAGTTGCGCGGCCAGCCCCTTCACCGCGATCAGCGGCGCATCGCTGGGCGGCAACTCTCCGGCGCCTTCCGCCTCGTAAGCCACGGCAGCCGCGCCCTTGGCCAGGGCATCGGCGATGTGCGCACGACCATCCTGGCGCCCGCCCGGCACCGCCAGGAACAGGTCGCCCGGACGAACGCCGCGGCTATCCAGGGTCAGCTCGCGGATCAGCAGATCGCGCTCGGCCTGGGGAAACAGTTGGTTCAGGCTCATAGGCATCAGCCACGCCCTCCTTTTGCGGGCGCAGCATTGACCTGCTGCTGTTCGGTGGCCGTCGGCAGGTTATCCGGCGGCACGTTCATCAGGCGCAGCGCGCCAGCCATGACCTTGCTGAACACCGGCGCCGACACCAGGCCGCCGAAGTAGCCCGCCTTGCTCGGCTCGTCGATCACCACGACCATCGCGATGCGCGGATCGGTGGCCGGGGCGAAACCGGCGAACAGCGAGCGATAGGCGTTTTCCCGGTAGCCCTTGGTGCCGACCGAGACCTTGCGCGCGGTCCCGCTCTTGCCGGCGGCGTGGTAACCCGGCACCTGGGCGCGGAACACCCCGCCCTGGGCCTCGACCACTTGTTGCAGCATGCCCTGCACGGTGGAAGCCACTTCAGGCGAGATCACCTGCACGCCATCCGGCACGCGGTCGACTCGGGTCATGCTCAGCGGCACGCTCTTGCCGTCGTTGGCCAGGGCCGCATAGGCATGCGCCAACTGGATCGCGGTTACCGAGAGACCGTAGCCGTAGGCTAGGGTCGCGGTTTCCGCCTTCGGCCACTTGCGGTGGTTGGGCAGGTTGCCGACGCGCTCGCCGGGGAAGCCCAACCCCGTGTCCTGCCCAAGGCCGACCTGTTGCATGACCGAGTAGATGGATTCGGCGCCGATGTCGAAGGCGATCTTGCTGATGCCGACGTTGCTCGACTTGATCAGGATGCCGGTGAGATCGAGTTGCCGCGAATTGCGCGATACGTCGCGAATGGTGTAGCGGCCGATCTGCAGGGTGCCCGGGTAGACGTCGACGATATCGCTGGGTTTCCAGCGCCCGCTGGCCAGCGCCGCGCTCATCGAGAACGGCTTGACCGTCGAGCCCGGCTCGAACACGTCGATCATCGCCCGGTTGCGCATGGCCGCCGGCTGCAGGTTACGACGATTGTTCGGGTTGTAGGTGGGCTGGTTGGTCATGGCCAGGATCTCCCCGGTCTTCACGTCCATGATCACCAAGCTGCCGGCCTTGGCGCCGTTTTCCAGCAGAGCGTTGCGCAGTTCGCGATGAGCCAGGTACTGCAGGCGCAGGTCGATGGACAGCGCAAGGGTCTTGCCCGGTTTGGCATTCTTGGTGACCTGCACGTCCTTGATCACGCGGCCACGGCGATCCTTGAGCACCTGGCGCTTGCCCGGCACGCCGGCCAGCCATTCGTCGAAAGCCAGCTCGATACCTTCGCGACCGCGGTCGTCGACATCGGTAAAGCCGACCGCATGGGCCACCACTTCGCCAGCCGGGTAGAAACGCCGAAACTCCTCGATGGAGTACACGCCGGGCACCTTCAGGGCGATCACGCCTTCGCCCTGCTCCGGGGTCAGCCCACGGACCAGATAGATGAACTCGCGCTCGGCGTTCTGCTCGATGCGGTCGGCGAACAGCTTGGTATCCTGCCCGAGCGCCGCCGCCAGTTGCGGCCAGCGTTCCTTGGCGGTCATCAGCTCCTTGGGGTTGGCCCACAGGGTGGTGACCGGGGTGCTCACCGCCAGCGGTTCGCCGTTGCGGTCAGTGATCAGGCCCCGGTGCGCAGGGATGGCGATATGCCGCACGCTACGCGCGTCGCCCTGGCCCTTGAGGAAGTCATGGTCGATCACGTGCAGGTCGACGATTCGCCAGACGATGGCGCCGACCATCGCCAGCAGCAGGCCGACGATCACGCAGAACCGCCATGGGTAGAGGGCGCCCTGGAAATAATTCAGTTTCATGGCGCCACCATCCTGACCTCGGCCGGGTCGGGAACGCGCATGCGCAACTGTTCCACCGCCAGGCTTTCGATGCGGCTATGGGCGGTCCAGGTGCTCTGCTCGAGAATCAACCGGCCCCACTCGGCCTGCGCCTTGTCGCGCACGCTCAGCTCGGAATACAGCGAGTTGAGCAGTTGCCGGTTCCAGTAGGTGCTGTAGGCCACGGCAATCGCCGAGAGCAGCAGACCTATATAAAGCAGCAACATGAGAAAGCTGCCGGTAGGCAGGCGCTTGACGAAGAGACGGCTCATCTCAGCTTCTCCGCCACGCGCATGACCGCGCTGCGCGAGCGCGGGTTGGCCTTGAGTTCTTCTTCCGAAGCGTACTGCGGCTTGCCCAGCAGCTTCAGGCGCGGCTCGAAGACCTTGGAACGGATCGGCAGGTCGCGCGGCAAGTTGTCCGCCTCGCCCTTGGCGTGCTTGCGCATGAACAGCTTGACGATGCGGTCTTCCAGGGAATGGAAACTGATCACCACCAGCCGGCCGCCGACGGCCAGCGATTCGAGCGCGGCGTCAAGGCCACGCTCGAGATCGCCCAGCTCATTGTTCACATGGATGCGCAGGCCCTGGAATGCGCGGGTCGCCGGATTCTTGCCCTTCTCCCAGGCGGGGTTGGCAACCGTGATCACTTCGGCGAGATCGGCAGTTCGTTCGAACGGCCGCTCCTGGCGGCGCTGCACGATGGCGCGAGCCATCCGCTTGGCGAAGCGCTCTTCGCCATATTCCTTGAAAACCCGGGCGATTTCCTCTTCGGCGGCATTGGCGATGAACTCCGCTGCGCTGATGCCCTGGCCGGGATTCATGCGCATGTCCAGCGGACCATCGTTGAGGAAGCTGAAGCCGCGCTCGGGATCGTCGAGTTGCGGCGACGACACGCCAAGGTCGAGCAGGACGCCATCGACCCGCCCTTCGAGACCGCGTGCGCGCACCTCATCGCCCAGTTCGGCGAACGAGCGCTGCACAATGACGAAGCGGCCGTCTTCGGCCGCCAATGCTTTTCCTGTCTGGATGGCCTGGGGATCTTTGTCGAATCCGAGCAGGCGTCCCCCGGCGCCCAGTTTCTCGAGCAAGGCTCGACTATGGCCCCCTCTTCCGAAGGTACCGTCCAGATAGCAGCCGTCCTCCCGCGGGGCCAGTGCGGAAACGGCCTCCTCGAGCAGAACGGTGATATGGCGGTAGGTGGCATTCATAGTCAAAGGATCAGGTCGCGTAGTTCGTCCGGCAGCCCACCGGGTTGTTTGATTGCCGCCAGGTCGGCTTCAGCCATGGCGTTCCAGGCATCCTCATCCCACAACTGAAACTTGTTCAGTTGCCCCACCAGCATCGCCCGCTTGTCCAGCTTGGCGTACTCGCGCAGGCGCGGCGGAATCAGGAAACGCCCGTTTCCGTCCAGTTCCAGATCGACGGCATTACCGATCAGCAGCCGCTGCAGGCGCCGCGTTTCTTCTCGCAAAGAAGGCAGCTCGCGCAGCTTGGCTTCGATCAGTTCCCATTCGGGCAAGGGGTAAACGGTGAGGCAGGGGTCGACTGCGTCGATAGTGACAATGAGCTGGCCGGCACAACGCGAAACGAGCTCGTCACGATACCGACTCGGCATCGCGAGGCGCCCTTTGGCGTCGAGACTTATGGCATTAGCTCCGCGAAACACGTCAGCGCTTCCCCTGTGGTTGGCTTTCCATGCCAATTGATCCCACTTTTACCCACTTCATACCACTTCTGCACACTATAGAAATCCACACTCCCCACCGTCAAGGCGCGTCAGAAGTGAAAAATCCTTACAGGACGGAGATTTAGCGTGCTTTTGGAAGGTTGCGGAGCGCTTTTAGAAGTAAAAGAGATGACAAAACACAATAAGTCCAAAGTCTTAGCCTTCGAACTTAAAGTGATTTATCAAGAGTTGCGGCTTTTCGCTTTTGCGACGGACGGATAAAACCGGGAAAAAGCGAAGAGAGTGGGAAGAAGTGGGAGAGTCGATCTATAAGCCGGGTTCTGTCGAGGACAGCCATTCCTCTGGGACGCACATCACTGTACGCCTCAAGCGACCTACCCGAATCCAACGCGGGCCGCGCCAATGGATTCCTATTTGGTCTTGCTCCGAGTGGGGTTTACCTAGCCACGCACTGTTGCCAGCCGTGCGGTGCGCTCTTACCGCACCTTTTCACCCTTACCGGCGCTGTTGCGCTTAGGCGGTTATTTTCTGTGGCACTTTCCGTAGGCTCGCGCCTCCCAGGCGTTACCTGGCACTCTGCCCTATGGAGCCCGGACTTTCCTCCACCGCGCTATTGCGCGACAGCGACTGTCCAATCGACTCTCCGCCGACAAGGTTAGCGGGAGCAGGCGCGAAGAACAAGCTCAACTCTTCCCTTGGCGTTGCAAAGCCTGTTGATACAAAAGGTTTTTTCGCACCCCGGTAATTTCCGCCGCCAGCGCCGCGGCTTTCTTCAACGGCAGCTCGGCAAGCAGCAGGTCGAGCACCCTGAGCGCCTCCGCACCGATCGACTCCTCGCCTTCCGGCGCCTGCCACCCCGCCACCAGCACAACGCACTCGCCGCGCTGCTGGTTGCTGTCCGACGCGACCCAATCGTGCAGTTCGGCCAACGGCAGGCTGCGAATGGTCTCGAAGGTCTTGCTCAGCTCCCGCGCCAGCACCGCACGGCGCTCCCCGCCGAACACGTCGCGCATGTCCGCCAGGCTTTCCAGCAGACGATGGGGCGCCTCGTAGAAAATCAGCGTGCGCGGCTCTTCCTGTACCGCCTGGAGGCGGCTGCGTCGTCCCGCAGCCTTGGCGGGCAGGAAACCTTCGAAGATGAACCGGTCCGACGGCAATCCCGCCGCCGACAGCGCCGCGATCAGCGCGCAGGAGCCCGGCACCGGGACCACCCGGATACCCAGCGCCTGTGCCTGGCGCACCAGGTGGAAGCCGGGATCGGAAATCAGCGGGGTACCGGCGTCCGAGATCAGCGCGACGTCCTCCCCACCCTGCAGCCGGGAGATGAAGCGCCCGCCCTCCTCGCGCTCGTTGTGCTCGTGGCAGGCCGCCAATGGCGTCTCGATGCCGAAGTGCTGGAACAGCCGGATCGAATGGCGGGTATCCTCCGCAGCCACCAGGGCCACCTCCCGCAGCACCCGCAGGGCGCGCGGGCTGATGTCGTCGAGATTGCCGATCGGGGTCGCCACTACGAACAGAGTGCCTGCTGACACGAAAATACCTCGGGAGCTATCTGAAAAGGCGGCATTGTATCGCGATTCAGGGTGCCGCCATCGCACCCGAGGCGGGCCTCCGGTACAATCGGCGACTCTTCGTGAATGCGCCATGAGAAGCCCTATATGATCGCTTGCCTGCGTCCGCTTTCTGCTCTGATCCTGGCCGGTCTGCTGACCGCCTGCGCGACCTCGTCCAATTCCGGACTGGGCGAACTTCCCCGTACGCCGAATGCCAGCATCGAGCAGTTGTTGCAACAGGCCAGCCAGAGCAAGCCCGAGGAAGCGGCGCTGCTGCGCCTCTCGGCAGCGGACCTTGCCTACCAGCAGAAGGACCTCGCCAGGTCCACCGCCATCCTGGGACAGATTCCGCTGGAAAGCCTGAAGCCGGCCCAGCAGGTCTTCGCCAGCACCCTGAACGCCGAACTGGCCCTCGCCCGCAGCAAGCCCAAGGCCGCCCTGCAGGCATTGCAGCATCCGAGCATGCAGCATCTCAGCGAACTGCCGGTGACCCAGCAGGTTCGTACCCAGCGCGCCAAGGCCCAGGCCCTCGCCGCCGACGGCCAGGTCCTTGCCGCAGCCAAGGAGCGCATCTACTTCGCACCGCTGCTCGAGGGCCCGGCGGTGATCGAGAACCAGGAAAAGATCTGGACCCTGGTCAGCAGCCTGCCGGTCGACCAGTTGCAACCGAGCGCCAACGAAGGCGACCTCAGCGGCTGGCTGACCCTGGCACGCATCACCAAGACCTCGCCGACCCTGCAGCAACAGCAGGCCAGCATCGAGAGCTGGCAACAGCAGAACCCCGAGCACCCGGCGGCCAAGCACTTGCCGGCGGCGCTGGAGAAACTCAAGTCGCTGTCCCAGCAGCCGCTGACCCGCATCGCCCTCCTGCTACCCCAGCAGGGGCAGTTGGCCAACGTCGCCAGGGCCCTGCAGGACGGCTTCCTCGCCGCCCACTTCCAGGCCCAGCAGGCCGGCCAGAATCCTCCTTCGATCAAGCTCTACGACAGTACCCAGGTGCGCTCGCTAGATGACTTCTACCGCCAGGCCCAGGCCGATGGCGTCGAACTGGTCGTCGGTCCACTGGAGAAGCCGCTGGTCAAGCAACTCGCTAGCCGCGAGCAACTGCCGATCACCACCCTCGCACTCAACTACAGCGACAACAGCCAGGAAGGCCCGGCGCAGCTGTTCCAGTTCGGCCTCGCCGCCGAGGACGAAGCGCGCGCGGTGGCCAGCCGGGCCTGGGGCGACGGCATGCGCCGGGCCGTGGCGCTGGTGCCGCGCGGCGAATGGGGCGACCGCGTGTTGGCCGCCTTCAGCCAGAGCTGGCAGTCCGCGGGCGGCAGCCTGATCGCCGCCGAGCATGTCGACCAGCCGGTACAACTGGCGCAACAGATCGCCGACCTGCTGCAACTGCGCCAGAGCGAAGGCCGCGCCCAGCGCCTGCAGGGCGCCCTCGGCAGCCAGATCGCCACCCAGCCGTCGCGCCGCCAGGACATCGACTTCGTGTTCCTCGCCGCCACCCCGCAGCAGGCCCGCCAGATCAAGCCGACCCTGGCCTTCCAGTACGCCGGCGACCTTCCGGTCTACGCCACTTCGCACCTCTACACCGGGACCAACAACCCGACCCAGGACCAGGATCTCAACGGCATCCGCTTCTGCGAGACCCCGTGGCTGCTCAACCCCAGCGACCCGACCCGCCAGCAGGTCGCCGCCCAATGGCCCCAGGCCAACGGCAGCATGGGCCGCCTCTACGCCATGGGCGTCGACGCCTACCGCCTCGCTCCGCGTCTGCCTGAACTGAAGGCCGTGCCGAGCCTGCAGATCGACGGCCTGACCGGTACCCTGAGTCTGAATCCGACCCAACGTATCGAACGCCAGTTGCAATGGGCCGAGTTCCGCAATGGCCAGGTCCAGCCGCTGGGGACCAGCAGCTTTTGACCGATAGGGAAAGCTCCCGGGACAAGGGGCGCCAGGCCGAGGAACTGGCCTGCGCCCATCTACGGCGACAGGGCCTTGCCACACTTGGCAAGAATTGGACCTGTCGCCGCGGAGAGCTCGATCTGGTCATGCTCGACGGCGATACAGTAGTATTCGTCGAAGTCCGCTCCCGCCGGCATCGCGCCTGGGGCGGAGCCCTGGAGAGCATCGACGCGCGCAAGCGGCAGCGCCTGATTCTCTCCGCCGAACTTTTTCTGCAACAGGAGGCGCGCTGGGCCAAACGCCCCTGTCGCTTCGATGTGGTCACCGTCGATACCAGCGACGGACAATCACCACCGCGACTGGACTGGATTCAGAACGCATTCGACGCCTGATCAGCCGCCCCACCGAAGGTCATTACCGATGGACATGCAACACCGTATCCGCCAGCTCTTCCAGGCCAGCATCGAGACCAAGCAGCAGGCGCTGGAAGTACTGCCTCCCTATATCGAGCAAGCCAGCCTGGTGATGGTCAATGCGCTGCTCAACGAGGGCAAGATCCTCTCCTGCGGCAATGGCGGCTCGGCCGGCGATGCCCAGCACTTCTCCTCCGAACTGCTCAACCGCTTCGAGCGCGAACGTCCGAGCCTGCCGGCCGTGGCCCTGACCACCGACAGCTCGACCATCACCTCGATCGCCAACGACTACAGCTACAACGAAGTCTTCTCCAAGCAGATCCGCGCCCTGGGCCAGCCGGGCGACGTCCTGCTGGCGATTTCCACCAGCGGCAATTCGGCCAACGTGATCCAGGCCATCCAGGCGGCCCACGACCGCGAGATGCTGGTGGTCGCCCTGACCGGCCGCGACGGTGGCGGCATGGCTTCGCTGCTGCTGCCGGAAGACGTGGAGATCCGCGTTCCTTCCAAGATCACCGCACGCATCCAGGAAGTCCACCTGCTGGCCATCCACTGCCTCTGCGACCTGATCGACCGCCAACTGTTCGGGAGTGAAGAATGAGCCGTACCGCCTTCGTCGCCGCCACCCTGGCCCTGAGCCTGGCCCTGGGAGGCTGCAGCAGTTTCCTCAGCGCCACCCGGGACAAACCGATCGACGACGATCGCGGGACCCGAACCATCGGCAGCAAGATCGACGACTCGCTGATCGAGACCAAGGCCGCGGTGAACATCGCCAAGGCCGATCCGGCCCTGGACAAGGACTCTCACATCGTCGTGGTCAGCTACAACGGCATCGTTCTGATCGCCGGCCAGACCCCGCGCGCCGACCTCAAGAGCAAGGCCGAACAGGCCGCGCGCACGGTGCAGAAGGTCAAGAACGTGCATAACGAACTGCAGGTGTCCTCGCCCTCCTCCCTGCTCGCCCGCAACAACGACGCCTGGATCACCACCAAGCTGAAGACCCAGATGCTCAGCGATCCCAACGTGCCCTCGTCGCGGATCAAGGTGGTCACCGAGAACGGCATCGTCTACATGATGGGCCTGGTCAACCAGCAGGAAGCCGCCCAGGCTGTCCGCGTCGCCCAGGGCGTCGACGGGGTGCAGAAGATCGTCAAGCTGTTCGAATACATAAACTGAAGAACAGCGAACGAAAAAAAGGCGATCCTTCGATCGCCTTTTTCATTGCTCGCCGTTTACTTGACCACCTTCAGGGATGGCCTGCCACTGGGACGCGGCGGCTCATCGGACGGTCCGCCATCGTCATCGCCCGGCTCGTCGTCCACCGGACCCGGCTGCTCCAGATCGAAGACCATGCCCTGTCCGTTTTCCCGGGCGTAGATGGCCATTACCGCCAGCGCTGGAATGTACAGGCTCTGCGCCACGCCGCCGAAACGCCCCTCGAAGCTGACCGCCTCGTTGTCCATGTGCAGATGCCGCACGGCAGAGGGCGAGACATTGAGCACGATCTGCCCATCGCTGGCATAACCCGGAGGCACCTTTACCCCGGCGAACTCTGCGTTCACCAGGATATGTGGCGTGCAATCGTTGTCGACGATCCATTCATAGAGCGCGCGGACCAGATAGGGACGGCTGGAATTCATCTTCATGTTCCTTAACGCATATCTCGTTCAACGGAAGACAGGCTGGCCCGGAAGCTTTCCCGGGCGAATCCGCGCTCCATGTAGTCGAGCAACGGCTTGGCCTGCCGCGGCAACTCGATGCCCAGCAACGGCAGACGCCAGAGGATCGGCAACAGGCAGCAATCCACCAGGCTGAAATCCTCGCTGAGGAAATATGCCTTGTCGGCGAACAGCGGGGAAACCCCGGTCAGGCTCTCGCGCAACTCCTTGCGCGCCTGGACCCGCTCGGCCTCCTTGCTGCGCGCATCCAGGATCCGGTCCACCAGGGAACACCAGTCCCGCTGGATACGATGGATCAACAGGCGGCTGTTGGCACGCTTCACCGGATAATCGGGCAGCAGCGGCGGATGCGGATAGCGTTCGTCGAGGTATTCCATGACCACCGTCGGCTCGTACAGCGCCAGGTCGCGATCGACCAGGGTCGGTACGCTGCCGTAGGGGTTGACCTCCGCCAGCATCGGCGGACAGCGGCCCGCCTCGATATCGATCACCTCTACCGCCACGTTCTTCTCGGCCAGGACCAGGCGGATGCGATGGCAGTAATGATCGGCAGGGTCGGAATAGCAGGTCAGCTTGTTGATTGAAGCCATGGAGCCCTCCTCGCAGGTCGACTTGTGGGAGGTGAAAAGACGCGCGCGCCCCGGAGGGCGCGCGCTTCGAAGACCAACGTGCGGGTTAGTGCACGTCCTTCCAGTACTCGCGCTTGAGGAGATAGGCGAATACGAAGAAGAAGGCCAGGTAGAGCAGGACGTAGGTACCGATACGCTCGGAGGCCAGCTTGTTCGGGTTGGCCGAATAGGCCAGGAAGGTCACCAGGTTCTTGACCTTCTCGTCGAACTGGGCTTCGTTCAGCTCGCCGGTCTTCGGCACCACGGTCAACTGGTCACAAGCTTCGTGAGTCAGCGGGGTACCGGTCAACGGATCGAACTGCTTCTTGCCATCCTCGACCACCTGTACCTGCTTGCAGCCGATCACCTGGCGTCCCTGCAGGGGCGCCAGGACGTTCGGCATGCCGACGTTGGGGAAGATCACGTTGTTCACGCCCCACGGACGCTTGGGATCCTCGTAGAACGAGCGCAGGTAGCTGTACAGCCAGTCGGTGCCGCGTACGCGGGCAACCAGGGTCAGATCCGGCGGAGCGGCGCCGAACCAGGTCTTGGCGTCGGCCGGCTTCATGCCGATGTCCATGTGGTCGCCGATCTTGGCGCCGGTGAACACCAGCTTCTCCATCATCAGATCGGCAGGAATGCCCAGGTCGGTGGCGACACGCTCGTAACGCTGGAACTTGGCGCTATGGCAGCCCATGCAGTAGTTGGCGAAGGTACGCGCGCCATCCTGCATGGCCGCCTTGTCGGTCAGGTCGATATCGACATGATCCAGTTGCGGCCCATGGCCGCCAGCGGCGAAACCCAGGACTGGCAGTACCGCCAGAATCAGTGCAGCGAATTGCTTTTTCATCAGCCAGTCACCCTTTCCGGAACCGGTTTGGTCTTCTCCATCCGGGTGTAGAACGGCATCAGGATGAAGAAGGCGAAATACAGGACGGTGCAAACGCGCGACAGGGTAGTACCCAGCGGGCTCGGAGCCTGGGCGCCGTAGTAGCCGAGGATCACGAAGGACACCGCGAAGATCACCAGCCACAGCTTGCTCAGCCAGCCCTTGTAGCGGATCGAGCGAACCGGGCTGCGATCCAGCCACGGCAGGACGAACAGCACAGCGATCGCCGCACCCATCGCCACCACGCCCATCAGCTTGTCCGGAACCGCGCGGAGGATCGCGTAGAACGGGGTGAAGTACCAGACCGGAGCGATGTGCTCGGGGGTCTTGAACTGGTTGGCCATCTCGAAGTTGGGCTTCTCGAGGAAGTAGCCGCCCATTTCCGGGAAGAAGAAGATCACGGTGCAGAAGATGAACAGGAACACCACCACGCCGACGATGTCCTTCACGGTGTAGTACGGATGGAACGCGATGCCGTCCAGCGGTACGCCGTTCTCGTCCTTCTTCTTCTTGATGTCAACGCCGTCCGGGTTGTTCGAACCGACTTCGTGCAGCGCCAGGATGTGCAGCACGACCAGGCCGAGCAGGACGATCGGCAGGGCGATCACATGCAAGGCGAAGAAGCGGTTCAGGGTGATGCCGGAGATCAGGAAGTCACCGCGGATCCACTGGGCCAGGTCTTCGCCGACCACCGGAATCGCGCCGAACAGGGAAATGATCACCTGGGCGCCCCAGTAGGACATCTGACCCCAAGGCAGCAGGTAGCCCATGAAGGCCTCGGCCATCAGCGCCAGGTAGATCAGCATGCCGAAGATCCACACCAGCTCGCGCGGCTTCTGATAGGAGCCGTAGAGCAGGCCGCGGAACATGTGCAGGTAGACCACGATGAAGAACGCCGATGCACCGGTGGAGTGCATGTAGCGAATGATCCAGCCGTAGTCGACATCGCGCATGATGTATTCGACGGAAGCGAACGCCTCTTCGGCCGACGGCGTGAAGCTCATGGTCAGCCAGATGCCGGTGAGGATCTGGTTGACCAGCACCAGCAGCGCCAGGGAGCCGAAGAAATACCAGAAGTTGAAGTTCTTCGGTGCGTAGTACTTGCTCAGATGGTCTTCCCACATCTTGGTCGCGGGAAAACGCGCATCGACCCAAGCCATGAACTTGTTCATCAGGCTTTCTCCTGGTCCACGCCGATGGTGATGACGTCGTCAGCATCGAACGTATAAGGCGGAATCGGCAGGTTCAGCGGCGCTGGCTGGCCTTTGTAGACACGACCGGCGAGGTCGTAGTGGGAGCCGTGGCAAGGGCAGAAGTAGCCGCCCTTCCAGTCCGGACCGAGGTCGGCGGGGGCGACTTCGGGACGGAAGGTCGGCGAGCAGCCCAAGTGGGTGCAGATGCCGACGATCACCGCCAGTTCCGGCTTGATCGAGCGAAGCTTGGGATCGACGTACTCCGGCTGCTCCGAGGCCTTGGAGTCCGGGTCGGCCAGTTGTCCTTCGAGGCTCGGCAGGGCGTCCAGCATCTCCTTCGTGCGGTGCACGATGAATACAGGCTTGCCGCGCCATTCAGCGATGATCTGCTGACCTGGATCGATCTTGCCCACGTTCACCTGCACCGGCGCGCCAGCAGCCTTGGCTTTGGCACTGGGGAACCATGACCCTACGAACGGGACCGCAGCACCCACCGCTCCCGCCGCGCCAACCACAGAGGTGGCCGCGACGAGGAAGCGACGCCGGCCTGCATTCACGCCGTCATTACTCATTCAGTCGTCTCCCATCAGCTTCAGACCTGTTCTAATCAGGCCTTTAAGTAAAAATTCGAGCCGCGCAAAAAATTCGCCAAATGGTAAAGAAAACCCCCTTTGATGACAAGGTAATAGCCTGACACAAAACGCCCGAAACCCTTGTAGGGCGCGCCCTTCGGCCATGCGACACCTTGCCGCAGAGTTAAAGCGTAGACATAAAAAAACGCCCAGCTCCGAAGAGGTGGGCGTTTTTCAGCAAGCGTCGAATTAACGCTTGGAGTACTGCGGACGCTTACGCGCTTTACGCAGACCGACTTTCTTACGCTCGACTTCACGGGCATCGCGAGTCACGTAGCCGGCCTTGCGCAGCGAGCTACGCAGGGTTTCGTCGTACTCGATCAGGGCACGGGTGATGCCGTGACGGATCGCACCGGCCTGACCGCTTACGCCACCGCCAACGACGGTAACGAAGATGTCGAACTTCTCGACGGTCTCGGTCAGCTCGAGCGGCTGACGCACGACCATGCGAGCGGTTTCACGACCGAAGAACTGATCGAGACCACGGTTGTTGATGGAAATCTTGCCAGTACCCGGACGCAGGAAGACGCGAGCGGTAGCGGTCTTACGACGGCCAGTGCCGTAATTTTGAGTCGCCGACATAATGAGCTATCCCGTTAAATCTTCAGTTCTTGGGGCTGCTGAGCGGTGTGCGGGTGGCTGGCACCCTTGTACACCTTCAGCTTGCGATACATATCGCGACCCAGAGGGTTCTTCGGCAGCATGCCTTTTACAGCGGTCTCGATGACGCGCTCAGGGGCCTTGGCGATCAGCTTCTCGAAGTTGATCGACTTGATGCCGCCCGGGAAGCCGGAGTGGTGGTAGTACATCTTGTCGGTGGTCTTGGCACCGGTCACACGCACCTGCTCGGCGTTGATGACGACGATGTAGTCGCCGGTGTCAACGTGCGGAGTGTACTCAGGCTTGTGCTTGCCACGCAGGCGGCGGGCAATTTCGGTCGCCAGACGACCCAGGGTCTGGCCGGCAGCGTCGACGACGAACCAGTCGCGCTGTACAGTTTCCGGTTTCGCGGTATAGGTTTTCATTCGTTATAGCCTCAGGGGCCGCCTGAAAATAAGACGGCGAATCTTACTGGACAGTGGTTGCCTTGACAAGTCAAGGACAGCCGAAAACAGACACGAATTGGGGCTCGGGTCGGTGTGCGTCCGTAACGACTAGATACATCGATCGGCAGGCTTGGCATCCCCCACCGATGAAAGGCTGCGGAATTATGCAGATTTCGCCAGAATTTACAACCGCATTAACCACTTAATTTCACGAGGACACCCGCATGGAGTATCGCCCGCTCGGCCGCACCGATCTGAAAGTCAGCGCCCTCTGCCTCGGCACCATGACCTGGGGCGAGCAGAACAGCGAGCAGGACGCCTTCGCCCAGATCGCCAGGGCCAAGGCCGCCGGGATCAATTTCATGGATACCGCCGAAATGTATCCGGTGCCGCCCCGCGCCGAGACCTACGCCAGCACCGAGCGCATCATCGGCAACTGGTTCCGCCGCAGCAGCGACCGCGCCGACTGGATCCTCGCCAGCAAGATCGCCGGCCCCGGCAACGGCATCAGCCATGTGCGCGACGGCAACCTCAAGTTCAACCGCCAGCACATCGTCGCCGCCCTCGATGCCAGCCTGGAGCGCCTGCAGACAGACTGGCTGGACCTCTACCAGTTGCACTGGCCGGAGCGGCGGACCAACTTCTTCGGCCAGCTCGGCTACCAGCACCAGGAAGAGAGCTTCACACCGCTGGAGGAAACCCTGGAAGTGCTCGACGAGCAGGTGCGCGCCGGCAAGATCCGCCACATCGGCCTGTCCAACGAGACGCCCTGGGGCACCATGACCTTCCTCAGGCTCGCCGAGGAGCGCGGCTGGCCGCGCGCGGTATCGATCCAGAACCCCTACAACCTGCTCAACCGCAGCTTCGAGGTGGGCCTGGCGGAAATCGCCATCCGCGAGCAGTGCGGCCTGCTGGCCTACTCGCCGATGGCCTTCGGCATGCTTTCCGGCAAGTACGCGGACGGCGCCCGCCCGGCCAACGCGCGCATCAGTCTGTACAGCCGCTTCACCCGCTACACCAACCCGCAGGCGGAAGCGGCCTGCGCGCGCTACGTAGCGCTGGCCCGCGAACATGGAATGGAACCGGCGCAGATGGCACTGGCCTACGTCACCTCGCGGCCGTTCGTGACCAGCAACATCATCGGCGCCACCTCGCTGGAACAGCTGGAAACCAATCTCGGCAGCGTCGACCTGAGGCTGGACGAGGAATTGCTCGCCGGTATCGATGCAATCCACCGGGAGCAACCGAACCCGGCTCCCTGAGCCTCCAGGGGCCTGGCGCTGCCGCGGGTTCGGCGGACAACCGCGCGATGCGGTCGTCCGCCCCTCCCGGTGACCAGGCGCGCCTCACAGGGCCCGCGCGATGATCTCCTTCATGATCTCGTTGGTACCGGCGTAGATCCGCTGCACCCGGGCATCGGCCCAGGCCCGCGCCACCGGATATTCCCACATGAAGCCGTAGCCGCCGTGCAACTGCACGCATTCGTCGAGCACCTTGCATTGCAGGTCCGTCGTCCAGTACTTGCACATGGCGGCGGTGGGTACGTCCAGCTTGCCCTGGAGATGCTGCTCCATACAGCGATCGACGAAGACCCGGCCGACCTGGATCTCGGTAGCCATCTCGGCAAGCTTGAAGCGGGTATTCTGGAAGTCCGCCACCGACTTGCCGAACGCCTTGCGCTCGCGAGTGTAGTCGAGCGTCCATTGCAGGGCCGCCTCGGCCGACGCCAGCGCGCCGATACCGACGGTCAGGCGCTCCTGCGGCAGCTCCTGCATCAGGTAGATGAATCCCTGGCCGTCCTTGCCGAGCAGGTTCTCCCGGGGAATCCGCACATCCTGGAAGAACAGCTCGGAGGTGTCCTGGGCCTTCATCCCGACCTTCTCCAGGCGCTTGCCCTTGCTGAAGCCCGGCGTACCCGCCTCGACCACGAACAGGCTTATGCCCTTGGCGCCAGCCTTCGGATCGGTCTTCGCCACCACGATCACCAGGTCGGCGAGGAAGCCGTTGGTGATGAAGGTCTTCGAGCCATTGATGACGTACTCGTCGCCATCCAGTACCGCAGTGGTCTTCACCCCTTGCAGGTCGGAACCGGCCCCCGGCTCGGTCATGGCGATGGCCGCGACCATCTCGCCGGATACCAGCTTCGGCAGGTACTTGCGCTTCAGCGCCTCGCTGCCGTAGTGGAGGATGTAGGGTGCAGCGATGTCCGAATGCAGGGAGAAACCGATCCCGGTCAGGCCGGCCCGACCGATCTCTTCGATGACCACGGCGCTGTAGAGGAAGTCCGCGCCCATCCCGCCATACTCTTCCGGCAGGTGCGAACAGAGCATTCCGGCCTCGCCGGCCTTGTTCCAGAGCGCGCGGTCGACATGCCCATCCTTTTCCCATTGGTGATGGAAAGGCACGGCTTCCTGTTCGAGGAACTTGCGCACGCTGTCGCGAAACAGTTCGTGGTCGGAGCTGAACAGGGTTCTCGGTATCATCGTGGTCACCTGGAAACGGTCTGGGATCGGGTTGGCTGCACGCGGCAGGTCTTCGACTGTAGGGAAATGCCCTGACCGACGCACTGGACAGTTGCGCCAAAAAATAAGACGATCCAGCCGCCTTTTGACCGCTTTCCCTTACTCACAACAACGATAAAAATCCATGCGCGCTCAATCCGCTCCGGTGCTGAAACATGTCGGCATCGTCGCCATCGACGGCGTCTTCGCCTCGACCCTGATGCAGGCCAAGGACTTCTTCCACATGGCCAGCCTGCGCCACGGCAAGCAGCAGGGCCTCGGTCTCCAGCCGGCCTTCCGCACCCGCATCCTCAGCCCCGACGGCCAGCCGGTACGCAGCTTCAGCGGCGACAGCATCGCCGTCGACGGTCCCCTCGCCGCCTGCGATATCGTGGTCCTGCCCGCCTTCTGGGGCGATTTCGACGCGCTCGAACGGCGCTATCCGCAAATCGTTCCCTGGTTGCGCCGCAGCCATGCCGAGGGAACCGCCCTCTGCGGCGAGGCGACCGGGGTTTTCTGGCTGGCCCAGGCAGGCCTGCTGGATGGCAAGGAAGCGACCACCTACTGGCGCTTCTATCGGGAATTCGCCGAACGCTTCCCGAACGTGCTGCTCAACCAGGAGAAGCACCTGACCGATGCCGACGACCTGTTCTGTGCCAGCGGCGTCACCTCCGCCTGCGACCTCTACATCTATCTGATCGAGCGTTTCTGCGGCGGATCGGTGGCCCAGGCGGTGGCCCGGGATACCCTCTACGAAGTACAGCGCAGCTACACCCCAGGGCGTATCGGCTTCGGCGGACAGAAGCTGCACCATGACCCGACGATCCTGCAGATCCAGCAATGGCTGGAAGACCACTTCGCCGACAAGTTCCGTTTCGAGGACGTCGCCCGCGACCACGGCATGAGCATCCGCAACTTCATGCGGCGCTTCCAGGCCGCTACCGGCGACAAGCCGCTGCACTACCTGCAGCGACTGCGGATCGAGACCGCCAAGGGCATGCTCTCGAGCACGCGCAAGAGCATCAAGACGATCAGCTACGAGGTCGGCTACGACGACGCCAGCTTCTTCGCCCGCCTGTTCCGCCAGCACACCGAACTCTCTCCCCACCATTACCGTCGCCAGTTCATGCAGAAGGAAAGCTGAGCCGGACATCGCCGGGCCTGCCCGAACGGCATCGGCGCCGGCGCTTTCCCTACAGAACCTAGGATAGGTAGCCAGGTCGGCCTTCGCGGGTTCTCATGAATCCGCAGGCCCGCCGCAGACGCGGGCGTTCCGAACAACGACAAGAACGGACCTTTGCCATGCGCCTTTATCTGCTCGCCTTCCTGGCCCTCTTCGGTATGAATGCTATGGCCGCCGACAACTGGAAAGCCTTCCCCTACGACCAGAGCGCCTATGACTATCCAGGCGACAAGTTGAAGGAAGCCTGGCCGCGCCTGACCCGCGGCTTCGGCGACTATCCCTATCCGGACGCCGACTGGGTGGTGAACATGGCGACCGCCCATCCGGATGCCCTGGAAAAGACCGTGAAGGCCGGCACCGGCTTCACCGGCAAGCCGGAAGAGGCCGCACAATATGCGGCGCGCCTGCAGGATGTCTGGCGCCTTCTGTTCCGCGGCGACTACGCCAAGGCCAAGGAGCAGGGACTGGCCCTGGGAGTCGGCGGCCAGGTACCGGCGATGTTCGCCCAGGTGCTCTACGCCATGTTCCTGGCTCCCGGCCAGGCGGAGAAACAGCGCCTGCTCGAAGAGGTCATCGACTACACCAATCAGGCCGGCCCGCTGGTCAAGGCCGATATCGTCGCCCAGTTCGGCAGCGTCTACGCCAAGGCGCGCCTGGCCGAGGAGCTATCGGTACCGGTAGTGCTCAAGCGCGGCTATACCAGCGAAATCCCCAAGGAACTGGACGCCCTCCTGGCCAGGCAACCCAACCAGCCGTTCGCCCTGGCGCTCTACGGCGGCTACGAGGCGGGAGTGATCCGCAAGGTCGGCAAGCTGGTCGGCAAGATGACCTACGGGGTCAGCGCCGACAAGATGGAACAGTACTTCGCCCGCTCCTTCCGCCAGGCCAACGACCTGCCGATCGGCCACTACGAGTACGCCAACGCGCTGACCTACGTATACGGCGACGACGAGCGGGAGAAGGCCATCGCCCAACTGAAGCAGGCCGTGGCGATCAAGCCGATCAACGCCATGGAAGCCCTCGAAGTGGCCCATGCGAAGAAGCTCCTCGCCGGCTTCGAGCAGAACACCGCGCAACGCTGAAACGCCGCGCGTCCATGAAAAAAGGGGTTGCCATCGGCAACCCCTTTCTCGTTTCCGCCCCGGATCAGGGCCGGTGCGGACGCGTCAGGTATTCGTGGGACTGCATTTCCAGCAGACGACTGAGGGTGCGCTGGAATTCGAACTCCAGCCGGCCGCCGCTGTAGAGATCCTTTAGCTCGACCTCGGCGGAGATGATCAGCTTGACGCTGCGGTCGTAGAACTCATCCACCAGGTTGATGAAACGCCGCGCCATGTCGTCCTTGGTGACGCCCATCTGCTCGACGTTGGAGATCAGCACGGCGTGGAAAATCTTCGCCAGCTCGATGTAGTCGTTCTGGCTGCGCGGGCCGTCGCACAGCTCGCGGAATTCGAACCAGGCCACGTCGTCGCAGGTCAGGCGCGCGCGGATCTCGCGGTTCTCGATCATCAGCGCCTCGTCGCGCTGGGCCTTGGCACAGTCCGGGGTCAGGGCCTTGAAGCTGCGCGCCATCTCCTCCTCGACCTGTTCGCTGAGCGGCCAGTGGAACAGCTCGGCCTGCTCCAGCGCGCGCAGGCGATAGTCGACGCCGCTATCGACGTTGACGATCTCGGTATGCTCCTTGAGCAGGGCGATCGCCGGCAGGAAACGGGCGCGTTGCAGGCCGTCCTTGTACAGGCCGTCCGGCACGATGTTGGAGGTCGCCACCAGGCTCACGCCGTTCTTGAACAGCTCTTCCAGCAGGGTGGCGAGGATCATCGCGTCGGTGATGTCGGAGACGAAGAACTCGTCGAAACAGATCACCCGCGCCTCGTCGGCGAAGCGCTTGCCGATGATGGTCAGCGGGTTCTTCTCGCCCTTGAGGGTCTTCAGTTCTTCGTGCACCCGCTTCATGAAGCGGTGGAAGTGCGTGCGCACCTTCTGCTCGAACGGCAGCGACTCGAAGAAAGTGTCCACCAGGTAGGTCTTGCCACGGCCGACGCCGCCCCAGAAATACAGGCCCTTCACCGGCCCGCCGGACTTCCTGCCGAGCAGCTTGCCGAACAGGCCGGGCTTGGCGTGGTCGGCGGCGACCAGGTCATCGTAGAGGCGTTGCAGATGCTTCACGGCATTGGCCTGTGCGGCATCGTGGAAGAAATCGGGGCGTTGGAGATCGGCCTGGTAGCGCTCAAGGGGCGTCATGATCGGTAGCAATGCAACGAAAACGGGGCCGTCACTTTAGCGACGACCCCGTCTCTTGGCAATCGGCCATCCGTCGAGGATGTACCGGGGCTGCCTACTCCTGTGGTGCCAGCGCTTCGCGGGTGCGCTCGATGGCGGCGTCACGGGCGGCGGCGTCGGCGAAGGCCGGGCTCTGCGCCACCGCCTCGCCATCCAGCCACAGGCCAAAGGCATTGCCCTCGGCCCGCAGGTCGGCAGTCTCGCCAGCCAGCAGGCGCTTGCTCACCGCACCGGCGGCCTTGCCATCGGCGAAGGCGCGGGACAGCAGTAGCTGTTCGCCGGCGGCGTCCAGCAGGCGGAAGCGGAAGCTGCCGTCGTCGTCGCGGAAGCTGACCAGGCGCGCAGCCTTGGCGGCCTTCTTCTTGCCGCTCTCGGCACTTTTCAGCGGCTCGCGCAGGGAGCGCAGGCCGACTGCCTCGCGCAACTCGGCGATGAATGGGGTGGCGATGCGGCGCGCCTTGGCGGCGCCGGCGAGGAGAATGTCCTCGATATCGTCGGGCTTGGCGATCAGCGCCTGGTAACGCTCGCGAGCCTCGCCCAGTTCGTTGTCGAGCAACTGGAACAGGCGCTGCTTGGCTTCGCCCCAGGCCAGGCCGTCGAGCAGTTCCTGGCGGAACGCGGCGACCTGTTCGGCGCTGGCGAAGGCCGAGTAAAGAAGGAACAGGTGTGAACTGTCCGGGTCTTTCGGCTCGCCCGGCGCGCGCGAGTCGGTGACGATGCGTGCGATGGCGTCCTTGAGCTGCCTGGACGGGCTGAACAGCGGGATGGTGTTGTCGTAGCTCTTGGACATCTTGCGCCCGTCCAGGCCCGGCAGGGTGGCGACGTTTTCCTCGATCACCGCTTCGGGCAGGACGAAGAACTCGCGGCCGTTGCCGAACAGGTGGTTGAAACGCTGGCCAATGTCGCGGGCCATCTCCACGTGCTGCACCTGGTCGCGGCCAACCGGGATCTTGTGCGCGTTGAACATCAGGATGTCCGCGGCCATCAGCACCGGATAGCTGTAGAGGCCCATGGTCACGCCGGCGTCCGGGTCTTCGCCGGCCTCGACATTGCGGTCCACCGCGGCCTTGTAGGCATGCGCGCGGTTGAGCAGGCCCTTGGCACTGACGCAGGTGAGCAACCAGGTCAGCTCGGGAATCTCGGGGATGTCCGACTGCCGGTAGAAGGTCGCACGCTCGACGTCCAGGCCGCCGGCCAGCCAGGTCGCGGCGATTTCCAGGCGCGAGCGCTGGATACGAGCGGGATCGTCGCACTTGATCAAGGCGTGGTAGTCCGCCAGGAAGTAGAACGAATCCACGTCGCTCCGACGGCTGGCGAGGATCGCCGGGCGGATGGCGCCGGCGTAGTTGCCCAGGTGCGGAGTGCCGGTAGGAGTGATGCCGGTCAGGATACGAGTAGTCATGCGATACCAGATGTCAGGCAAAGAAAAGAATGGCGCGCCGGATGGTAGCAGGGCCGGCGCGACGACGTCAGTCCTGCAGGCGTGGCAGCAACAGGTCCTTCAGATCGATCAGCTTGCCATGGAAGAAATGTCCGCTTTCTGCCACCCGCAACAGCTCGTGCGGTCGTGCCAGGGACTCGCTCCAGGCATATACCGCGGCCGGCGTGACCACGTCGTCGTCCTCCGGCTGCACCACGGTCAGCGGGCAACGCGCAGGCAGGCTGACCGCGAAGCGTTCCACCGGCGGCGCGATCATGAACAGCCGCGCCAGCCCGACGCCCTGCGCTTCCAGGCGCCCCGCCAGATTGCCGGCGACGCAGGAGCCGAAGGAAAAGCCCATCAGTGTCAGCGGCAACCCCGGATGGCGTGCCAGCAACCAGCGCGCGGCGGCCTCGGCGTCGTCGATCTCGCCGATCCCCTCGCCATAGCTGCCAGCGCTCTGGCCAACGCCACGGAAGTTGAAACGCAGGGTCGCCAGGCCGGCATCGCGGGCGCTGCGTTGCAGAGTGGCGACCACCTTGTTCTGCATGGTGCCGGCGAACAGCGGGTGCGGATGGCAGACCAGGGCGATGCCGCGGGCATCGGGCAGATCGAGGTGCAGGGCTTCCAGCGGCCCGCAGGGGCCATCGATGGATACAGGGATTTCGCGGGTAGACAAACAGGAACTCCGTGACCCCGGCTCGGGTCGACTCGTCTAGCAGATTACTCCAAGCGACACAGGCACTTACTCGCGTGCCGTGGTATACAGCTCGGACTCAAGCCGTTAACGTAAAGCAAAGCCGTCTATAGAGGAAGGATTCGCGTGGAACAGTCGCTCACCGCCTGGCTGCTGCCGGCCCTCGCCCTGGTCGCCGGGGTCGCCATCGGTTTTCTGATCGCCCGCCTGCTGCCCAACGCCGCGCCGAACAAGGTGCAACGCCAGATGGACGACCTGCAGGACCGCTTCGACAGCTATCAGCGCGAAGTCGTGACCCATTTCAACACCACCGCCAGCCTCGTGAAGAAGCTGACCCAGAGCTACCAGGACGTGCAGGAGCACCTCTCCGACGGCGCCCAGCGCCTGGCCCTGGACGAACAGACCCGCCAGCGCCTGCTGGCTGCGCTGCATGCCGACGAGGCCTATCCGGCCGAGCGCCGCGAGCGCCTGACTCCGCCGGCCTCCGGCGAAGTGCCGAAGGACTATGCGCCGAAAAGCCCGGACAGCCCCGGCACCCTCGACGCCACCTACGGCCTGAAAGGCAAGTACTGACGCGCTGCGCGAACCTGCCGACGCCCATGAAAAAGCCCCGCATCCGCGGGGCTTTTTCATGGCTGCGAGACGATCAGATCGCCTGGCGCTCGCGCAACAGGTCGAGCACCTGCTTCACGCCGTCCTCGACGCTCAGCGCCTGGGTATCGATCACCAGGTCGGCATCCAGCGGCACGTCGTAGGGGAAGGACTCGCCGGGGATATTGTCCTCGCCCGCCGCATACAGCCCCTGTGGATCGCGTTCGCGGCAAACCTGCGGCGACGCCTGCACATAGACGGTGATCAGGCGCTCGGCGCCGATCAGCGCCCTGGCCTGCTCGCGCCCTTCCGCGCTCGGCGCGACGAAGGCGCAGAGGCTGATCAACCCGGCCTCGTTGAACTGCTTGGCGACATGGGCGGTGCGCAGCCAGTTCTCGGTGCGTCCGGCGCGGTCCTGCGGCAACCCCTTGTTCAGGTCGTGGCGCAGGTTCTGCCCGTCCAGCACGTAGACCGCGCGGCCCATATCGAACAGCTTGCGCTCCACGGCGTAGGCCAGGGTGCTCTTGCCGGCGCCGGAGAGGCCGCTGAACAGTATGGTCGCCGGCTGCTGGCCGAAGCGGCCGGCACGCTCCTCGCGCGTCACATGGGCATTCGAACTGTGATGAGCGCTGCTGCCATGGGCCGCCGACGGAGCGGAGATGATCATGCCGGCGCTAACGGTGCCGTTGGTCAGGCGATCGATGACGATGAAGGCGCCGGTGGTGCGGTTCTGCTCATAGCCATCGAGCGCGATGGGCGCGTCCAGGCTGACCTTGACCCTGGCGATCTCGTTCAGCTTCAGCTCGCTGCCCGGGGTCCGCTCCAGAGTATTCACGTCCACCTTGTGGACGATGCTCGGAATCGAACCCGGCACATAGCTGGTAGCGCGCTTGATATCGTACTTCTTGCCCGGAAGCATCGGCTCCTCGGCCATCCACACCAGCATGGCATCGAAGCCGTCGGTGACCAGCGGGCGATTGTCGGCATGCACCAGCATGTCGCCGCGGGAAACGTCGATCTCGTCTTCCAGG
Source organism: Pseudomonas sp. 203-8 (assembly GCF_020708595.1). Taxonomy (NCBI): domain Bacteria; kingdom Pseudomonadati; phylum Pseudomonadota; class Gammaproteobacteria; order Pseudomonadales; family Pseudomonadaceae; genus Pseudomonas; species Pseudomonas sp. 203-8. The sequence goes on from NZ_JAJFDF010000005.1 coordinate 182,284, forward strand.
GTCAGGGTGACGGCCTGGCCGGGACCGGCCTGCTCCAGTTCGCCCTCGAAGGTGACGATGGATTTCACCTTGCTGCCCTTGCCCGACGGCAATGCCACCACTTCGTCGCCCTTGCGCACCACGCCGCTGGCCAGGGTGCCGGCGAAACCGCGGAAGTTCAGGTTCGGCCGGTTCACGTACTGCACCGGGAAGCGCATGTCATCGAGGTTGCGGTCGGCGGCGATCTCGACGGTTTCGAGGATTTCCATCAGCGACTGGCCGGCGTACCAGGGCGAACGCTCGGACTTGTTGACCACGTTGTCGCCCTTGAGCGCCGACATCGGCACGAAGTGCAGCGAACTGGTCTTCAGACCGATCTTCTCGGCAAAGGCCAGGTAGTCGGCCTTGATCTGTTCGAAGACACCCTGGTCGAAGTCCTTCAGGTCCATCTTGTTGATGGCGACCACGATATGCCGGATACCCAGCAGGGACGCGATGAAACTGTGCCGGCGGGTTTGGGTCTGCACACCGTAGCGGGCATCGATCAGGATGATCGCCAGGTCGCAGGTCGAGGCACCGGTAGCCATGTTGCGGGTGTACTGCTCATGGCCGGGCGTGTCGGCGATGATGAACTTGCGCTTGGCGGTGCTGAAGTAGCGGTACGCCACATCGATAGTGATGCCCTGCTCGCGCTCGGCCTGCAGGCCATCGACCAGCAGCGCCAGGTCGACGTCGTCGCCCGTGGTGCCGACTTTCTTCGAGTCGCGGGTGATGGCCTCCAGGTGATCCTCGTAGATCATCTTGGAGTCGTGCAGCAGGCGCCCGATCAGGGTGCTCTTGCCGTCATCGACGTTGCCGCAGGTAAGGAAGCGCAGCAGTTCCTTGCGTTCGTGCTGCCCCAGGTAGGCGAGGATGTCCTCGCTGATCAGATCGGATTGATGAGACATGCTGCGTATCCTCAGAAATAGCCCTGACGTTTCTTTTCTTCCATCGAACCGGCCTGGTCATGGTCGATGACCCGACCCTGGCGTTCGGAAGTACGCGTCAGGAGCATTTCCTGGATGATTTCCGGCAGCGTGGTGGCGCTGGACTCGACCGCGCCGGTGAGCGGGTAGCAGCCGAGGGTACGGAAGCGCACCATGCGCTTCTCGATGCGGGCTTTCTCTTCGTCAGAGAGATGCTCGAGGATGCGCTCGTCGTCGATCATGATCAGCGTGCCGTTCTTCTCGATGACCTCGCGCTCGGCGGCGAAGTACAGCGGGACGATCGGGATGCCTTCCAGGTAGATGTATTGCCAGATGTCCAGCTCGGTCCAGTTGGACAGCGGGAAGACGCGGATCGACTCGCCCTTCTTCACCTTGCCGTTGTAGATGTTCCACAACTCGGGACGCTGGTTCTTCGGGTCCCAGCGGTGCTTGCTGTCGCGGAACGAATAGACCCGTTCCTTGGCCCGCGACTTCTCCTCGTCGCGGCGCGCGCCGCCGAAGGCAGCGTCGAAACCGTACTTGTCCAGGGCCTGCTTGAGTCCCTCGGTCTTCATCACGTCGGTGTGCTTGGCGCTGCCGTGGGTGAACGGGTTGATGCCCTGGGCGACGCCGTCCGGGTTGACGTGGGTGATCAGGTCCAGGCCCATTTCCTCGACCATCCGATCGCGGAACCTGTACATCTCCTGGAATTTCCAGCGGGTGTCCACGTGCATCACCGGGAAGGGCAGCTTGCCGGGGAAGAAGGCCTTGCGGGCCAGGTGCAGCATGACCGCGGAATCCTTGCCGATCGAGTACAGCATCACCGGGTTATCGAACTCGGCGGCCACCTCGCGGATGATGTGGATGCTTTCCGCCTCCAGCTGTTTCAGGTGCGTCAGTTTGTCGACCATGGCTACTCACGGAATTGCTTATGGACGGCCGTCGGGCCGTAGACGAACGCGCACTCTATCACAGCGCAAGGCTCTAAAAGATTCGCCATTTATACCGAAAAAATATACCCATATAGCCATCAGCGCTCAGCCTCGCAGCCGGCGAAAACACTGGCGTCGAGAGGTTTTCCAGGGGCGTTTCGCAGACCGGGCGGACAAAGCTGAGACGGCATCGTCCCGGACCGGACAAAGCCGTCGCCGCGACAGCGAGCAGACGGTCCGCCCCCTTTCGGCGGCTCGACTTGTACGCCGGCGGCACTGCGCTAGCATAGCGGGCATCGTCATTCCGCCAAGAAGCCCCCAGATGCGCCGTACCGCCCTCGCCCTGCCCCTGTTCCTTCTGGTCTCAGCATGCAGCAGCGAACCGACGCCACCACCGAAACCCGCCGCCAAACCCCAGGCTCGCACCGTCATTTCACCCCGCCCCGTACGCCAGTCGGTGCAACCGATACTGCCGCTGCGCGGCGATTACGCGAACAATCCGGCGGCACAGCGCTTCATCGACAGGATGGTCAGCCAGCACGGCTTCAACCGCCAGCAACTGCACGATCTGTTCGCCCAGACCCAGCGCCTGGACTGGGTGATCCGCCTGATGGACCGGCAAGCCCCGACCTATACCCCACCCAGCGGACCGAACGGCGCCTGGCTGCGCTACCGGAAGAAGTTCGTCACGCCAGGCAACGTACAGAACGGCGTGCTGTTCTGGGACCAATACGAAACCGACCTGCAACGGGCATCGCGCGTCTACGGCGTGCCGCCGGAGATCATCGTCGGCATCATCGGCGTGGAAACCCGCTGGGGGCGTGTGATGGGCAAGACGCGGATCATCGATGCGCTGTCCACCCTGTCCTTCTCCTACCCTCGCCGCGCGGAATTCTTCAGCGGCGAACTGGAGCAATTCCTCCTCCAGGCGCGCAAGGAAGGCACCGACCCGCTGGCCCTGCGCGGTTCCTATGCCGGCGCCATGGGCTACGGCCAGTTCATGCCGTCTTCATTCACCAAGTACGCGGTGGACTTCGATGGCGATGGGCATATCGACCTGTGGAATCCGCGTGACGCCATCGGCAGCGTCGCCAACTATTTCAAGCAGCACGGCTGGGTCAGCGGCGATCGCGTGGCGGTTCCCGCCAGTGGCCGGGCTCCCTCGCTGGAAGATGGCTTCAAGACGCTGTACCCGCTGGACGTGCTCGCTTCCGCCGGATTACGCCCGCAGGGTCCGCTCGGCGGCCACCGGCAAGCCAGCCTGCTGCGCCTGGACATGGGCAGGAACTACCAGTACTGGTACGGCCTGCCGAACTTCTACGTGATCACCCGCTATAACCACAGCACCCACTACGCGATGGCCGTCTGGGAACTGGGCAAGGAAGTCGACCGGGTGCGTCACCGCTCCGTCGTCAGGCAGGATTAGGACAGTCGATGAACAAGTGCTCGATGGCGAAGCGCTTGCCCAGGTAGTCGCCCAGCGCCTGTACCCCGTAGCGCTCGGTGGCATGGTGTCCGGCGGCGATGAAGCTGATGCCGTTCTCCCGCGCGCTGTGCACGGTCTGCTCGGAAACCTCGCCGGTCAGGTAGGCATCGACGCCAGCGGCGATCGCCTGGTCGATATAGCCCTGGGCGCCGCCGGTGCACCAGGCGATGCGCCGGATCGGCTGACCGGCATCGACCAGCAGCGGCTCACGCCCCAGCGCATCGCGCACATGCCGAGCGAAATCGGCAGGCTGCATCGGCTCGGCAAGCGAACCGAGGAGGACGATGGAACGCGGGTTGCCCGGCTCCAACGGCCCTTCCACTTCGAAGCCGAGCTGCCGGGCGAGCTGCACGTTGTTGCCCACCTCCGGATGCAGATCCAGCGGCAGGTGGTAAGCGAGCAGACTGATATCGTTGTTCAGCAGGGTCTTCAGGCGCCGTTGCTTCATGCCGACCACGCAGGGGTTCTCACCCTTCCAGAAGTAACCGTGATGCACCAGCACCACGTCGGCGTCGGCCTCCACGGCGGCATCCAGCAGCGCCTGGCTGGCAGTGACCCCGCTGACGATCCGCCGCACCTGCGGCCGGCCTTCGACCTGCAGGCCGTTCGGGCAGTAGTCCTGGATGCGCGCGGCATCCAGATAACGGTCGGCCTCTTCGACCAGGGTGCTCAGGGCGATAGCCATGCAAATTCCTCTTCATTCAGGCAGGGCGCGCCGCTCCTCTAATGGACGGCTTCCCCCTATAATGGGCGCCACCTTATCGGCCGCTTTTCGGCCTCGCAACCCCAAGGATTTTCCCGATGCCCAAGGCCCTGCGTTTCCTCGGCTGGCCCGTGCTGGTCGGCGTGCTGCTGGCCCTGCTGATCATCCAGCACAACCCCGAGCTGGTCGGCCTGCCACGCCAGGAGGTGCACGTCGAGCAGGCGCCTCTGCTCAGCCGCCTGCAGGAAGGCCCGGTGTCCTATGCCAACGCGGTGAGTCGAGCGGCTCCGGCAGTGGCCAACCTGTACACCACCAAGATGGTCAGCAAGCCCTCCCACCCCCTGTTCGACGACCCGATGTTCCGCCGCTTCTTCGGCGACAACCTGCCGCAACAGAAGCGCATGGAGTCGAGCCTCGGCTCGGCGGTGATCATGAGCGCGGAAGGCTACCTGCTGACCAACAACCACGTGACCGCTGGCGCCGACCAGATCATCGTGGCCTTGCGCGACGGCCGCGAAACCATCGCCCAGTTGGTCGGCAGCGACCCGGAAACCGACCTGGCCGTGCTGAAGATCGACCTTAAGAACCTGCCGGCGATGACCCTCGGCCGCTCCGACGGCATTCGCACCGGCGACGTCTGCCTCGCCATCGGCAACCCGTTCGGCGTCGGCCAGACCGTGACCATGGGCATCATCAGCGCCACCGGACGCAACCAGCTCGGCCTGAACACCTACGAAGACTTCATCCAGACCGACGCGGCGATCAACCCCGGCAACTCCGGCGGCGCGCTGGTGGACGCTGCCGGCAACCTGATCGGCATCAACACGGCGATCTTCTCCAAGTCCGGCGGCTCCCAGGGTATCGGCTTCGCCATCCCGACCAAGCTGGCCCTGGAGGTCATGCAGTCGATCATCGAGCACGGCCAGGTGATCCGCGGCTGGCTCGGCGTCGAGGTCAAGGCGCTGACCCCGGAACTGGCGGAGTCGCTGGGCCTCGGCGAAACCGCCGGGATCGTCGTCGCCGGCGTCTATCGCGACGGCCCGGCGGCGCGCGGCGGCCTGCTGCCGGGCGACGTGATCCTGACCATCGACAAGCAGGAAGCCAGCGACGGCCGCCGCTCGATGAACCAGGTGGCGCGCACCCGTCCGGGACAGAAGATCAGCATCGTGGTGCTGCGCAACGGACAGAAGGTCAACCTGACCGCCGAGGTCGGCCTGCGTCCGCCGCCGGCACCGGCTCCACAGCAGAAACAGGACGGCGGCGAGTGATCCCCGCCATTGAAAACGGCGCCCTCGGGCGCCGTTTTCGTATCACTTGAGGAAGTGCAGGGCGTCCAGTAGCGCCTGGTTCTGCTCCGGACTGCCGATGGTGATACGCAGGAACTGGTCGATCCGCGCCTGCTTGAAATGGCGGACGATCACTCCCTGCTCGCGCAGGGTCGAGGCAATCTGCCCGGCATCGTGCCGCGGATGACGGGCGAAGACGAAGTTGGCGGCCGACGGTAGTACCTCGAAGCCCAGCGCCTGCAAAGAGGCGCTCAACGCCTCGCGGCTATCGATCACTGCCTGGCAGGTCCGACGGAAATAAGCGTCGTCCTCGAAAGCCGCCGCCGCGCCGGCGATCGCCAGGCGATCCAGCGGGTAGGAATTGAAGCTGTTCTTGATCCGCTCCAGCGCCTCGACCAGATCGGCATGGCCGACCGCCAGGCCGACCCGCAGGCCGGCCAGGGAGCGCGACTTGGACAGCGTCTGGGTGACCAGCAGGTTCGGGTAGCGATCGACCAGGGCGATGGCGCTCTCGCCGCCGAAGTCGACATAGGCCTCGTCGACTACCACCACCGAATCCGGCGACGCCTTCAGCATCGCTTCGATGGCGTCCAGCGGCAGCAGGCAGCCGGTCGGCGCGTTCGGATTGGGGAAGATGATTCCGCCGTTGGGCCGCGCGTAGTCTTCGACGCGGATGCGGAACCTTTCATCCAGCGCGATCTTCTCGTGCGCGATCCCGTACAGGCCGCAATAGACCGGATAGAAGCTGTAGGTCACGTCCGGAAACAGCAGCGGCAGGTCGTGTTGGAAGAGGCCATGGAAAATGTGCGCGAGCACCTCGTCGGAGCCGTTGCCGACGAACACCTGGTTGGCCTGTACGCCGTAGTGCGCGGCGACCGCCTGCTTCAACCGCTCGCCGTTGGGATCGGGATACAGGCGCAGGTCGTCGTTGAGTTCCGCCTGCATCGCGGCGAGCGCCTGTGGCGACGGACCGTAGGGATTCTCGTTGGTGTTCAGCTTGACCAGCCGCGACAGCTTCGGCTGCTCGCCCGGCACATAAGGCACCAGGTCCTTGACGAAGGGACTCCAGAATTTGCTCATGCTCAGGCCTCCTTCTCGTCGAGGATGCGGTATTCGGCACTACGCGCGTGGGCGGTCAACGACTCGCCGCGAGCCAGCACCGAGGCGGTACGACCGAGGACCGAAGCGCCCTCGGCCGAGCAGTTGATGATCGACGAACGCTTCTGGAAGTCATATACCCCCAGCGGCGAAGAGAAACGCGCGGTACCGGAGGTCGGCAGCACGTGGTTCGGGCCGGCGCAATAGTCGCCCAGGGCCTCGGCAGTGTAGCGGCCCATGAAGATCGCGCCGGCATGGCGGATCTCCGGCAGCCAGCTTTCCGGATCGGCCACCGACAGCTCCAGGTGTTCCGGGGCGATGCGGTTGGCGACCGCACAGGCCTGGGCCTGGTCGGCGACCTGGATCAGCGCGCCGCGCCCCTCCAGGGAGGTGCGGATGATCTCGGCGCGCTCCATGGTCGGCAGCAGGCGAGCGATGCTGTCCGCGACGCGGTCCAGGAACGCCGCGTCCGGACTGACCAGGATCGACTGGGCGTCTTCGTCGTGTTCGGCCTGGGAGAACAGGTCCATGGCGATCCAGTCGGGATCGGTCTGGCCGTCGCAGACCACGAGGATTTCCGAGGGACCGGCGATCATGTCGATGCCGACCTGGCCGAACACGTGACGCTTGGCGGTGGCCACGTAGATGTTGCCGGGGCCGACGATCTTGTCCACCCGCGGCACGCTTTCGGTGCCGTAGGCCAACGCGGCCACGGCCTGTGCCCCGCCGATGGTGAAGACACGGTCGACGCCGGCGATGCAGGCGGCGGCGAGGACGATCTCGTTGATCTCGCCGCGCGGGGTCGGTACGACCATGACCACTTCGGACACCCCGGCGACCTTGGCCGGGATCGCATTCATCAGCACCGAGGACGGGTAGGACGCCTTGCCGCCCGGCACATAGAGCCCGGCGCGGTCCAGCGGGGTGACCTGCTGGCCGAGCACCGTGCCGTCGGCCTCGGTGTAGCGCCAGGAACCCTGCTTCTGCTTCTCGTGGTAGCTGCGCACGCGCTCGGCGGCGACTTCCAGGGCTTCGCGCTGGGCTACGGTGATACGTGTGAGAGCCAGCTCCAGGCGCTCGCGCGGCAGGATCAGGTCGGCCATCGAGGCGGCCTGGAGACCGTCGAAGCGCTGGGTGAACTCGACCACGGCGGCGTCGCCACGGCTGCGTACGGCGGCGATGATGTCGAGGACGCGCTGGTTGACCGAATCGTCGGAGACACTTTCCCAGCTCAGCAGATGATCCAGATGACGCCCGAAGTCCGGATCAGCGGCATTGAGTCGACGGATAGCGAAGGGAGCGGTCATAGCGAGCCTCTTTTATGGATGGCGTTGTCTCGGGCGCCGCTAGACTACCAAGCCCACCGTGCGGGCACCCGAGAAAATTTGGCTATGACACGGATAGGCAGGTGCGGCGCGGAGCCGCACGGGTATCAGTGACGGTGTCGCGCCTCGACGGCGTCGCGCAGGGTATCGATCAGCGACTGGATGCGACCGTGCTGCATCTTCATCGAGGCCTTGTTGACCACCAGGCGCGAGCTGATCGTGGCGATCAGTTCCTGGGGCTCCAGGCCGTTGGCGCGCAGGGTATTGCCGGTATCCACGACGTCAATGATCTTGTCGGCGAGACCGACCAGCGGCGCCAGCTCCATCGAGCCGTACAGCTTGATCACGTCGACCTGGCGGCCCTGCTCGGCGTAGTAGCGCTTGGCGACATTGACGAACTTGGTGGCCACCCGCAGGCGTCCCTTGGGTTCAGGCGCGCCAATGGCGCCGGCGGTCATCAGCTTGCAGTTGGCGATACGCAGGTCCAGCGGTTCGTAGAGTCCCTGGCCGCCGTACTCCATCAGCACGTCCTTGCCGGCCACGCCGAGATCGGCGGCGCCATGCTCGACATAGGTCGGCACGTCGGTGGCGCGCACGATGAGCAGGCGCACATCGGACAGGGACGTCGGGATGATCAGCTTGCGGCTCTTGTCCGGGTTCTCCGACGGTACGATGCCCGCCGCTGCGAGCAGCGGCAGGGTATCGTCGAGAATCCGGCCCTTGGACAAGGCGATGGTCAGCATTTGCGCGACAGCCTCCGCTAGCCCGGTACGCGGCGGATCTTGGCGCCGAGCAGCTGGAGTTTCTCTTCGATGCACTCGTAGCCACGGTCGATGTGGTAGATGCGATCGATCAGGGTGTCGCCTTCGGCCACCAGGCCGGCGATCACCAGGCTCGCGGATGCGCGCAGGTCGGTCGCCATGACCGGAGCGCCCTTGAGCTTGGGTACGCCGGTGACGATGGCGGTGTTGCCTTCGACGAGGATTTGCGCGCCCATGCGGTTCATTTCGTAAACATGCATGAAGCGGTTCTCGAAGACCGTCTCGATGACCGCGCCGGTGCCTTCGGCTACCGCGTTCATGGAGATGAACTGGGCCTGCATGTCGGTGGGGAACGCCGGGTACGGCGCGGTACGCACGTTGACCGCCTTCGGCCGGTTGCCCTTCATGTCCAGCTCGATCCAGTTGCTGCCGGTGCTGATGTGGGCACCGGCCTCTTCCAGCTTCTGCAGGACCGCCTCGAGGATGGTCGGGTCGGTATCCTTCAGCTTCACCCGGCCACCGGTCGCGGCCGCGGCCACCAGGTAGGTGCCGGTCTCGATACGGTCGGGCAGTACGTCGTAGCGAGCACCGCCGAGGCGCTTCACGCCTTCGATGACGATGGTATCGGAGCCAGCGCCCTGGACGTTGGCGCCCATGGCGTTCAGGCAGTTGGCCAGGTCGACCACCTCCGGCTCGCGAGCGGCGTTCTGCAGCACGGTACGGCCGTTGGCCAGCGCGGCGGCCATCATCAGGTTCTCGGTGCCGGTCACGCTGACGGTATCGAAGAAGAAGTGACCGCCACGCAGGCCGCCGGCCGGCGCCTTGGCCTTGATGTAGCCGCCTTCGACCTCGATCTGCGCGCCCATGGCCTCGAGACCGCGGATATGCAGGTCGACCGGACGCGAACCGATCGCGCAACCGCCCGGCAGGGCCACTTCGGCCTCGCCGAAGCGCGCCAGCATCGGGCCCAGCACCAGGATCGAGGCACGCATGGTCTTCACCAGTTCATACGGCGCGACCAGGGTCTTGATGCTGCTGGCATCGACTTCGACGTTGAGCTTCTCGTCGATGATCGGCTGCACGCCCATGCGGCCGAACAGTTCGATCATGGTGGTAATGTCGTGCAGGTGCGGCAGGTTGCAGACGGTGACCGGAGTATCGGCCAGCAGGGTCGCGGCCAGGATCGGCAGCGCCGAGTTCTTCGCGCCGGAAATGCGGATTTCGCCATCGAGGCGGTTACCGCCGGTAATAATCAGTTTATCCATTGCAATGATCCCCCGTGGGCTCAGGAACGCTCGGCCCAGGCGGCGCGGCTGAAGAATTTCATGGTGACGGCATGGATGCTGCCATCGGCGATCCAGGCGTTCAAATGGGCGTAGACCTGCTGCTGACGCTTGACCGGGCTCTGGCCGGCCAGTTCGTCGCTGATCAGATTCAGTTGGAAATTGCACCCTTCGCCCTCGACTTCCACCTGGGTGCCGGGGAGTTTTTCCTGGAGAAGGCTCTTAACGTCTTCGGCCTGCATGCTCAACCTCAATCGGGCGCCCTACGCGCACGGTCGGCCATCATACAAAAAAGCCCTCCGCCTGCGAACCCCAGGAAGGGACGCGCAGACGGAGGGCCGCTCGTTCCGCCGGCCGGTCATTCCTGCAAAGGCAGGATCTCCAGAAGGCTGCTGACCTTGGCAATCTCCCGCATGTCGTCCGGCAACGCCCTGACGCTCAGGACCTTGCCGGCCTTGCGTGCGTCGCGCATGAAGGCCAGCAACAGGGAAATGCCCACGCTGCTGGAGCGCTCCACCGCCGAGCAGTCGACGACCAGTTCCGCCGCCTGGCTGGCGCGAATCAGCCGACCGCCCTGCTCGCGCAACGCCGGCCCGCTGCTGTAGTCGAGCACGCCGGCGAGCTGCAGTTCGCCGGCCGCGCCTTCGCGCAGGCTGGCCTGGCTCATTTCGCCCCGGCCTCTTCCGCTTTCGCGGTTTCCTTGGCCTTGGCGACCACCTCGCCCCAGCCGGCGATGGTCTTCTCGAGGTCGTTGCGGTTCTTCTGCATGGTGTCGGCGAACTGGTCGCGGAACAGCTTGCCGATGTTGATGCCGTTGATGATCACGTTGCGGACCTTCCAGCCACCGGCCAGGTTGGTCATGGTGTAGGAGACCGGATAGACCGTGCCCTTGCTGTCACGGATCTCCATGTTGACGCTGGCGCGATCGTCGCTCGGCTTGGCCGAACTAGGCAGCACGCGGATGTCCTGGTTGTCGTATTCGAGCAGCGCGTTGCCGTAGAACTGCATCAGGCTGTTCTTGAACACTTCCTCGAAGCGCTTGATTTGCTCGGGTGAGGCCTGGCGCGAGTACTTGACGGTCATCACGCTCTTGGCGATGCCTTCGGCATCGACCACCGGCCCAAGGATACGATCGAGAGTGGCGTAGAGCTTTTGCGGATCGGCCTTGTAGGCGGCCTTGTTGGCCTTGATGTCGGAAAGCAGTTCGTCGACCGTGCCCTGCACCACCTGTTGCGGGGTCGGCGCCGCCATGGAAAGCAGCGGGAAAGCCGCCAGGAACACCAGCAGGCCGCGACGCAGAAGAGTCAGCATGGAAGAAAACCTCACTTTTTGGCTTCGTCTTTGTTAACCGAGTTCAGCAGGAACTTGCCGATCAGGTCTTCCAGCACCAGCGCCGACTGGGTGTCGTGGATGGTGCTGCCGTCCTTCAGAACGTCCTCGTCGCCGCCGACGCTGATGCCGATGTATTTCTCGCCCAGCAGGCCGGCGGTCAGGATCGACGCCGTGGAATCGACCGGCAGGTTGTTCACGTTCTGGTTGATCTCCATGGTCACGCGACCAGTGTAGCTGTCGCGATCCAGGTCGACCGCCGTCACCTTGCCGATCGTCACGCCGGCCAGGGTGACCTTGCCGCGCACGGTAACACCGGCGATGTTGTCGAAGTAGGCGTAGACCTTGTAGGTATCACCGGCGTTGCCCACGCTCAGGCCGCTGACCCGCAGGGCCAGCAGCAACAGGGCCAGCAGGCCGGCCAGGAGGAACAGGCCGACACCGATTTCCAGGGTGCGGGTTTGCATTCAGAAATCTCCAAACATCAAAGCAGTCAGAATGAAGTCGAGCCCCAGCACCGCCAGGGAGGCATAGACCACGGTCCGGGTCGTCGCCCGGCTGATTCCTTCCGAGGTCGGCTCGCAGTCGTAGCCTTGGTAGACCGCGATCCAGGTCACCACGAAGGCGAATACGATACTTTTGATCACGCCGTTGAGCACATCCTCGGTGAACTGCACGCTGTTCTGCATGTTCGCCCAGAACGACCCCTCGTATACGCCCAGCCAGTCGACCGCGACCATCGCCCCACCCCAGATGCCGACCACGCTGAAGATCGCGGCGAGCAGCGGCATGGAGATGAAACCGGCCCACAGGCGCGGCGCGACGATGTACTTGAGCGGGTCGACACCGATCATTTCCAGGCTGGAAAGCTGTTCGGTGGCCTTCATGTTGCCGATTTCCGCGGTAAGCGCAGAGCCGGCACGGCCGGCGAACAGCAGGCCGGTCACCACCGGCCCCAGTTCGCGCAGCAGGGTCAGGGCCACCATCTGCCCGACCGCCTGCTCGGAACCATAGGAAATCAGGATGTTGTAGCCCTGCAGGGCCAGCACCATGCCAATGAACAGGCCCGAGACGACGATGATCGCCAGCGACAGCACGCCTACCGAGTAGAGTTGCTTCACCAGCAGGTGCAAACCGGTGCCTGGCGTGCGCCGGCCGAGCAGGGCGTGGCCGAGGAACAGGGTCGAGCGGCCGAGCGCGGCGACCACGTCCAGGCCGGCGCGGCCGAACAGCCGGATACGTTCGAGGGGAGAGACTCTACGCATCAGCGCTCTCCCAGCAGGTCGGCCCGGTAGTCGCGGGCCGGATAATGGAACGGAACGGGACCATCCGGGATTCCCTTGACGAACTGGCGGATACGAGGATCGTCGGTTTCCTTGAGGACGTCCGGCGTCCCGTGGCCAAGTACCCGGCCGTCGCCGACGATATAGATGTAGTCGGCGATGCTGGCGGTCTCGGCCAGGTCATGGGAAACCACGATGCTGGTGATGCCGAGGGCATCATTGAGCAGGCGGATCAGGCGCACCAGGACGCCCATGGCGATCGGATCCTGCCCCACGAACGGCTCGTCGTAGAGCAGGATCTGCGGGTCCAGGGCGATCGCCCGGGCCAGGGCGACGCGGCGCTTCATGCCGCCGGAAAGCTCGTCCGGCATCAGTTCCACGGCGCCGCGCAGGCCGACGGCCTGAAGCTTCATCAGGACGATGTCGCGGATCATCTCTTCCGGCAGCTGGGTATGCACGCGCAGCGGAAACGCGACGTTCTCGAAGACGTCGAGATCGGTGAACAGCGCCCCGCTCTGGAACAGCACGCCGAACTGCTTGCGCATGTCGAACAGGTCGCCGCGCGAAAGCTGCGGCAGGTTCTGCCCGTTGACCCAGACCTCCCCCTTCGAAGGACGCAACTGGGAGGCGATCAGCCGCAGCAACGTGGTCTTGCCGCAACCGGACGGGCCCATGATGCCGGTCACCTTTCCGCGCGGGATACGCACATCGATGTTGTCGAAAATCGCCCGCGATCCGCGCTTGAAGGTCAGGCCCTTCAACTCGACCGCGTAGGCACTATCGGTGCTCATCAGGACTCCTTGCGATGCGACCCGTCCATGCTGGACGCCTTGCCCCGTTGCAAAGGCACGCATCCCGGAGGGGTCGAATGGGCGCGGACTATAGCACTGCGGCGGGTTCTGGCCCAAGGCCTGGCACCGTGCCGTTCAGCTTGGATTCAGCTTGTTCGGAGCGTTCTCTCAGCCCTTTAGGACATATCGCACACTTCAGGTTCACTACGGACAGAAAAAAATCGCGTCGACGTCGAATATATCGACATTTATGCAGTCATAGCGCGGAGTGCAGATAACGGCGGCGTAACAGAGCATTGCAGTCCATACAACATTGCGCCGCGGGGGATGCGGACCGACTTCACAGCATGGCTGGTGTAAGCGGGACACGCTTTCCCGTTATAATCCCGCCTTTAATCCAGGCGCCACATTCGTTGAACATGAGCCAGAACCTCGATTTCATCCATTCCGCCCAGCGCACCATCGGCCTCGAGCGCGACGCGGTAGACAGCCTGCTGGCGCGGATTGGCGACGATTTCGTCAAGGCCTGCGAGCTGCTGCTGGCCGGCAAGGGCCGGGTCGTCGTCGTCGGCATGGGCAAGTCCGGTCACATCGGCAAGAAGATCGCCGCTACCCTGGCCAGCACCGGCACCCCCTCCTTCTTCGTGCATCCGGCCGAGGCCAGCCACGGCGACATGGGCATGATCACCAAGGACGACGTGGTCCTCGCCCTGTCCAACTCCGGCTCGACTGCCGAAATCGTCACCCTGTTGCCTCTGATCAAGCGCCTGGGCATCACCCTGATCAGCATGACCGGCAACCCCGAGTCGCCCCTGGCCAAGGCTGCGGAAGTGAACCTGGACGCCAGTGTCGGCCAGGAAGCCTGTCCACTGAACCTGGCCCCGACCTCCTCCACCACCGTAACCCTGGTCCTCGGCGACGCCCTGGCGATCGCCCTGCTCGAAGCTCGCGGCTTTACCGCGGAAGACTTCGCCTTCTCGCACCCGGGCGGTGCGCTGGGCCGCCGACTGCTGCTGAAGGTGGAAGACGTCATGCACGTGGGCGAAGGGCTGCCGCAGGTGCTGCTCGGCACCTCGCTGACCGGCGCGCTGATGGAAATGACCCGCAAGGGCCTGGGCATGACCGTAGTGCTCGACGAACACGGCAAGCTTGCCGGCATTTTCACCGATGGCGACCTGCGTCGCGCCCTGGATCGGGGCATCGACGTCCGCCAGGTCACCATCGACCAGGTGATGACCGTCCACGGCAAGACCGTCCGCGCCGAAATTCTCGCCGCGGAAGCCCTGAAGATCATGGAAGACAACAAGATCGGCGCACTGGTGGTGGTCGACGCGGACGACCGTCCGGTCGGCGCCCTGAACATGCACGACCTGTTGCGCGCAGGAGTGATGTAATGAGCGATACCCATTCGGCCGCGGAACTCCCGGTCCGGGCCCGCCGGATACGCCTGGCGATCTTCGACGTCGACGGCGTGCTGACCGACGGCAAGCTGTATTTCCTCGTCGACGGCAGCGAGCTCAAGACCTTCAACACCCTGGACGGACATGGCATCAAGATGCTCATCGCCTCCGGCGTGCGCACCGCCATCATCACCGGCCGCGACACTCCGGTGGTCGAACGGCGCGCGCGCAACCTGGGCATCCAGCACCTCTATCAGGGCCGGGAAGACAAGCTCGCCGTCCTCGACGAACTTCTCGGCGAACTCGGACTAGGCTATGAGCAAGTCGCCTACCTTGGCGACGACCTGCCCGATCTGCCGGTGATCCGCCGCGTCGGCCTGGGCATGGCGGTAGCCAGTGCCGACCCGTTCGTGCGCCAGCATGCCCATGGCGTCACCGCGGCCCGCGGCGGCGAAGGCGCCGCCCGCGAGTTCTGCGAACTGATCATGCGCGCCCAGGGTACGCTCGAAGCCGCCCAGGGCGCCTATCTGTAGAGCCGACCATGCCGAAGACACTACGCCAGAAACTGCTGCTCGCCCTGATCGCCCTGTTGCTGATCGTCGCGGGCTACTACTGGAACGTCGGGCTCGAGCTGTTCAACGAACAGCCGACCCGCCCCGGCCAGGACAACACCATCGACTACTATGCCGAGAATGCCCATAGCCTCCAGTACCAGGAGGACGGCAGCCTCGACTACGAGATGACCGCGGTGAAGCTGGAGCACCAGAAAGCCACGGACATCACTTTCGTCACCACCCCCGACCTGCTGCTCTTCCGTGGCAACGTGCAACCCTGGCACATCCAGAGCGCCCGCGCCGAAGTCGGACCGAAAGGCAAGGAGGTCGAACTCATCGACGACGTGCGCGTCGCACGTACCGATGCCAAGGGCCAACCAAGCATCCTGACCACCACTCGGCTGACCGTATTCCCCGACAAGAATTATGCACAGACCGAGCAAGCCGTTAAAATCGACGCGGCCAATGGAGTGACGACGGCTGTTGGAATGAAAGCGTATCTGAAAGACAGCCGGATGCACCTGCTGTCCAACGTAAGAGGTCAGCATGAGGTTCGTTAATACCCTCCCCCTTATTTTCGGTCTGACTGCCGCCCTCGGCAGCTCCATGGCCTTGGCCCTGCCTTCGGACCGCGAACAACCGATCCGCGTCCAGGCCGACAGCGCCGAACTGGACGACAAGCAGGGCGTCGCGGTCTACCGCGGCGACGTCGTGGTGACCCAGGGCAGCACCAAGCTGACCGGCAACACCGTGACCCTGAAGCAGGACAAGAACGGCGACATCGAGGTCGTGACCTCGGTCGGCAAGCCTGCCTACTACGAGCAGAAACCCGCTCCGGACAAGGACGTGACCAAGGCCTATGGCCTGACCATCCAGTACTTCGTCACGCAGAACCGGGTCGTGCTGATCGACCAGGCCAAGGTGATCCAGGAAGGCAACACCTTCGAAGGCGAGAAGATCGTCTACGACACCCAGCGCCAGATCGTCAACGCGGGTCGTGCCACCGGCTCCCAGGTGACCAGCCCGCGCCCGCGCATCGACATGGTCATCCAGCCGAAGAAAAAGGCCCAGTAATGGCAACGCTCAAAGCCCAGCACCTGGCCAAAAGCTATAAAGGCCGGCAAGTCGTCCGCGACGTCAGCATGTCCATCGATAGCGGGCAGATCGTCGGCCTGCTCGGTCCGAACGGTGCCGGCAAGACCACCTGCTTCTACATGATCGTCGGCCTGGTCCAGGCCGACCAGGGCGTGGTCCGCATCGACGAGCAGAACGTCACCCACCTGCCGATGCACGGGCGCGCCCGGGCCGGCATCGGCTACCTGCCGCAGGAAGCCTCGATCTTCCGCAAGCTGTCGGTATCCGACAACATCATGGCGATCCTCGAGACCCGCAGCGACCTCGATCGCAACGGTCGCAAGGAAGCCCTGGAAGGCCTGCTGCAGGAATTCCACATCCACCACATCCGCGACAACCTCGGCATGAGCCTGTCCGGCGGCGAACGACGCCGGGTGGAAATCGCCCGCGCCCTGGCCAGCGCGCCGAAATTCATCCTCCTCGACGAGCCCTTCGCCGGCGTGGACCCGATCTCGGTCGGCGACATCAAGCAGATCATCCATCACCTCAAGGCGAAGGGTATCGGCATCCTCATCACCGACCACAACGTCCGCGAGACCCTGGACATCTGTGAAACGGCGTATATCGTCAATGATGGGCAGTTGATCGCGGAAGGGGATGCCGAGAGCATCCTCGCCAACGACCTGGTCAAGGAAGTCTACCTGGGGCACGAGTTCCGCCTCTGAAGAAATCTCCTAGCGCGCCCTCCGGCCTCGCCGGAGCGGTTCCGCTCGCCCGCGGTTTCGCAACCACGAGTGCCGCCTGGAGCGGATGATTTATTCAGAGCAACCCTAGGCAAAGTACGAAAATTCAGGCATATAATTTGCTTCCTGGCGGTGCCGCCACCTCGGCACCCGTAGTAGTGGATGGTGCCATCCGGTACCAGCGAATAAGGTACTAAGCCCTCAGCCATGAAACCATCGCTAGTCCTCAAGATGGGCCAGCAGCTGACGATGACGCCGCAGCTGCAACAGGCCATACGCCTCCTCCAGCTATCCACCCTGGACCTCCAGCAGGAAATCCAGGAAGCGCTGGAATCCAATCCCATGCTCGAACGCCAGGAAGACGGCGACGATTTCGACAACAGCGACCCTCTCGCCGATGGCGCCGAACAGGCGGCCAGCGCGCCCCAGGAGAGCCCTCTCCAGGAAAGCGCCACGCCCAGCGTCGAAAGCCTCGACGACGACCAGTGGAGCGAACGCATACCCAGCGAGTTGCCGGTGGATACCGCCTGGGAAGACATCTACCAGACCAGCGCCAGCAGCCTGCCCAGCAACGACGATGACGAATGGGACTTCACCGCGCGCACCAGCAGCGGCGAGAGCCTGCACAGCCACCTGCTCTGGCAGGTCAACCTGGCACCGATGTCGGACACCGATCGGATGATCGCGGTGACCATCATCGATAGCATCAACAACGATGGCTACCTCGAAGAGTCCCTCGAAGAAATCCTCGCCGCCATCGATCCGGAACTGGACGTCGAGCTCGACGAAGTGGAAGTCGTGCTGCGCCGCATCCAGCAACTGGAACCCGCCGGCATCGGCGCCCGCAACCTGCGCGAGTGCCTGCTGCTGCAACTGCGCCAGTTGCCGTCCACCACGCCCTGGCTGAACGAAGCGCTGCGCCTGGTATCCGACTACCTCGACCTGCTCGGCGGCCGCGACTACAGCCAATTGATGCGGCGCATGAAGCTCAAGGAAGACGAACTGCGCCAGGTCATCGAGCTGATCCAGTGCCTGCATCCCCGGCCCGGTTCGCAGATCGAATCGAGCGAAGCCGAATACATCGTCCCCGACGTCATCGTGCGCAAGGACAACGAGCGCTGGCTGGTCGAGCTGAACCAGGAGGCGATGCCACGCCTGCGCGTCAACGCCACCTACGCCGGCATGGTCCGCCGCGCCGACAGCAGCGCCGACAATACCTTCATGCGCAACCAGTTGCAGGAAGCCCGCTGGTTCATCAAGAGCCTGCAGAGCCGCAACGAAACGCTGATGAAGGTCGCCACCCAGATCGTCGAGCACCAGCGCGGTTTCCTCGACTACGGCGAAGAAGCCATGAAGCCGCTGGTCCTGCACGACATCGCCGAAGCGGTGGGCATGCACGAATCGACCATTTCGCGGGTCACCACGCAGAAATACATGCATACGCCGCGCGGCATTTTCGAGCTGAAATATTTCTTTTCAAGTCACGTCAGTACCGCCGAAGGCGGGGAATGCTCGTCCACCGCGATCCGCGCGATCATCAAGAAACTGGTGGCCGCGGAAAATGCGAAAAAGCCATTGAGCGACAGCAAGATCGCTGGTTTACTGGAGGCACAGGGCATTCAAGTGGCTCGCCGCACCGTCGCCAAATACCGCGAATCCCTGGGCATAGCCCCTTCGAGCGAGCGCAAGCGACTGGTGTGACGTTGATCCACGCCAAGGTGTTCCGGAGGCAGGTTGCTAACCTGCCACTTACACACGGGCAACAAGGAGAACGCGGTATGCAAGTCAACATCAGTGGCCATCAACTGGATGTGACCGACGCCCTGCGCGACTATGTCGGCGAGAAACTGAGCCGTCTGGAGCGCCATTTCGACAAGATCACCAATGTTCAGGTGATCATGGAGGTCGAGAAACTGAAGCAGAAGATCGAAGCCACCCTGCGCATCGCCGGTGGCGAGATCGTAGCCAATGCGGAACATGAGGACATGTACGCGGCCATCGACCTGCTGATCGACAAACTCGACCGTCAACTGATCAAACACAAAGAGAAGTATCTCGAACGGCAGCAAGGCGTAGGCGCCCGCTGATCTCCCCTCCCCTATGATCCGACTTGAGCAAATCCTGACCCCCGGCCGTTCCCTCGTGAACGTGCCGGGCGGCAGCAAGAAACGCGTACTCGAACAAATCGCCAACCTGGTAGCCAGGGAGCTGCCGGAGTTCGACGCCCAGACCATCTTCGAAAACCTGGTGGCCCGGGAAAAACTCGGTTCCACCGGCTTCGGCAATGGCATCGCCATTCCGCACTGCCGCCTGTCTGGCTGCCAGAGCCCCATCAGCGCCGTGCTGCACCTGGATGCTCCCGTGGACTTCGACGCGCTGGACGGCGCGCCGGTCGACCTGCTCTTCGTCCTGCTGGTACCGGAGGCCGCGACCGAAGAACATCTCGAACTGCTCCGGCAGATCGCCGCCATGCTCGACCGTGCCGACGTACGCGACCGCCTGCGCAGCGCTCCCACCGCCGAAGCGCTTTATCAGATCGTGGTAGACGTACAGAACGGGCAATGACATGCGCCTGATCATCGTCAGTGGCCGCTCGGGCTCGGGCAAGAGCACCGCCCTGAACGTCCTCGAAGACAACGGCTTCTATTGCATCGACAACCTTCCCGCCAGCCTGCTTCCCGACCTGGCGCAGCGCGCCCTGTTGCACACGGAGCTACTGCAGCCACAGGTGGCGGTGTCGATCGACGCCCGCAACCTGCCCAGCCAGTTGCAGCGCTTCCCCGAACTGTTGCAGGAAGTGCGGGACAACCACATCAACTGCGATGTGCTGTATCTCGACGCCGACGACGAGACGCTGCTCAAACGATTCTCGGAAACCCGCCGGCGCCACCCGCTGACTACCGACACCCGTTCGCTGGCGGAGGCGATTGGCGACGAGAGCCAATTGCTCGGACCGATCGCCGACCTCGCCGACCTGAAGCTGGACACCACCAGCCTCAACCTCTATCAGCTGCGCGACACCATCAAACTGCGCCTGTTGAACAAGCCGGAGCCCGGCACCGCGTTCCTCGTCGAATCCTTTGGCTTCAAGCGCGGCATGCCAGTCGACGCCGACCTGGTGTTCGATGTGCGCTGCCTGCCGAACCCCTACTGGAAGCCCGAGTTGCGCGATCATTCGGGGCTGGAGCCGGAAGTCCGCGAGTATCTGGCCGCCCAGCCGGACGTCGAGGAAATGTACCAGGACATCGTCGGCTACCTGAACAAATGGCTGCCGCGCTTCGCCGCCAGTAACCGCTCATATGTAACAGTTGCGATAGGCTGTACCGGCGGGCACCATCGTTCGGTCTACCTCGCCGAGCGGATTGGCGCTGCACTCAGGGATTCCCTGAAGAACGTGCAGATTCGCCACCGCGATCTCAGCAGCTAGCCCATAACAAGAAGGACAGACTCCCCAAGATGCCCGCCCTCGAGATCACCATCATCAACAAGCTCGGTCTGCACGCCCGCGCGGCGGCCAAGTTCGTCGGCGTCGCGGGGCGCTACCCTTGCCAGGTCCGGGTCGGCCGCAATCCTGAAAGCTGCGTCGACGGCAAGAGCATCATGGCCGTGATGATGCTGGCTGCCGGCAAGGGCACCAACCTGCACCTGCATACCGAAGGCGAACAGGAAGACGAGGCGTTGAACGCGCTGGTCGAACTGATCAACAACAGGTTCGACGAGGGCGAGTAGGCTCTTCCCAGCGACAACGAAAAAGCCGCCAACTGGCGGCTTTTCCTTTCCGGCGATTGCGGCCGGCGTCAATTCAGCTCGGGTCGGATGAATCCCCTAGCCCAGCGCGGTATCCAGCACCATCATCAGGCAGAAACCGAACACCAGGCCCAGCGTAGCCTCGGCGGCATGTCCCTGGCGGTGGGACTCGGGAATGATCTCGTGGGTGACCACGAAGAGCATCGCTCCCCCCGCGGCGGCCAGCCCCCAGGGCAGGAGCAGCGCGGAGAGGCCGACCAGCCAGGCGCAGAGCACCGCGAACAGCGGCTCGACCAGGCCCGACGCGGCACCGACCAGCATCGCCTTGAAACGCGACATACCGACTCCGGCCAGCACCAGCGCCACCACCAGACCTTCCGGCACATCCTGCAGAGCGATGCCCAGGGCGAGGCCGTTCGCCTCGTCCAGGCCGGCACCGGCCGACACGCCAACCGCCATGCCTTCGGGGATGTTGTGCAGGACGATGGCCGTGACGAACAGCAGGATGCGCGGGGGAATGCCACCGGACAGTGGCGCGCCCTCGCAACCGGGATGGACGTCCGGCATCAGCCGGCCGAGGATGAACAGCCCCATCACGCCGACCGCCAGGCCGAAGCTGACCAGGAACCCCGCGCCGAACTTCGAGTAGCCGAGGTCGCCGGCCGCGGATAGCGCCGGCATGATCAGCGAGAAGGCCGTCGCCGAGAGCATCACGCCGGCACCGAAGCCCAGCAGCGCATCCGACAGGCGCGCCGGCATGGTCTTCACCACCAGCACCGGCATCGCCCCGAGAGCGGTACCGAAGGCACAGAGCAGGCCGCCTTTCAATGCCAGCACGATGGGCGCCGGCAGGTTGAGTTCGGCCAGCAACAGCGCGTGGCGGCCGAGCAGGTAGCCGCCGCCGATGAAGATCAGCAGGCCCAGCAGGTTGCGCAGCGTCCGCCCGTTACCTTCGGCGATGCCATGGAGCAACGCCTTCATCGCCGCACCGCCAGGCTGCCGGCCAGCCATCTCGCATCACGGGTAACACTAGGCCAGGGCTTGCGCATAGCGACGCGCGACCTCCCGCCAGTCGATCACGTTGTAGAAAGCGCCGATGTATTCCGGGCGGCGGTTCTGGTACTTCAGGTAATAGGCATGCTCCCATACGTCCAGGCCGAGGATCGGCGTATTGCCGTTCATCAGCGGGCTGTCCTGGTTGCCGCTGCTCTCCACCAGCAAGCTGCCCTGGGGAGTCACGCTGAGCCAGGCCCAGCCGCTGCCGAAGCGGGTCAGCGCAGCCTTGGTGAACGCATCCTTGAACGCCTCGAAGCCCCCGAGCTGCTCATCGATGGCCCGCCCCAGGTCGCCATCGGGACGGCCACCGCCCTGGGGCGACATCACGGTCCAGAACAGCGAGTGGTTGGCATGCCCACCGCCATTGTTGACAACCGGGGTGCGCAGCTTCTCCGGCAGACCAGCCAGTTGCCGCAGCAGACTTTCCACCGGCTGCTCGGCATAGGGCGTGCCTTCCAGCGCGGCGTTCAGGTTGTTCACATAGGTCTGGTGGTGCTTGCTGTGGTGGATCTCCATGGTCAGCGCATCGATGTGCGGTTCCAGGGCATCGTAGGCGTAAGGCAAGGGCGGCAAGGCGTGGGGCATGGAAACTCTCCGTCAGTGATAGCGAAGTGAGGGGGGCGGAGCGAGGAACTCGGGTCGGACCTCCGCGTTCGGCGGTCCCTTGAGCAGGCGCTCGGTGCGCGGATAGGCACCGTGTTCGCCGATGAACGACAGCAGTTCGACATAGGTGCGCCGGCTGTGATGCTGGGCCGCCTGGCGCAGGGCCAGCGGCAGCTTCTGGTCGGCGCTGACCCGCAACAGGCGCTCGTGGCAGGCGCACAGGTATTCTGCGGTCTCCTCCGGTTGCTCCAGTTGCAGGTGCAAGTCGGCCAGGTTGTGATGGGAAATCACGAACGCCATCACCGCCTCGTCGGCGTCGCCCCAGCGTTCCAGCAGCACCTGGGCCAGGGCCAGGGCATGGAGGTAGTGCTCACGCGCATCGATCAATGCGCCGGTGACGAAACAGCGGTTGCCCTGTTCGATCGTTCGTTGCCAATGACGCATGGCGGTACCTCCAGTGGTGGGGCGGCCTCAGAGGCCGCCAGCCGTGAGTTTTTCCGGATCCAGCAACACCTCCAGGCGCGCACGGTCCAGATCGGTGTTTTCCAGCGCCACATCGATGATCGGCCGTCCCTCGCGATAGGCCTGCTTGGCGATTTCCGCAGCCTTCTGGTAGCCGATGATCGGGTTCAGCGCAGTGACCAGGATCGGGTTGCGCGCCAACGCCTCGCTGAGCTTGCCCTGGTTGACCTTGAAGCTGGCGATGGCCTTGTCCGCCAGCAGCCGGCTGACGTTGGCCAGCAACTGGATGCTGTGCAACAGGTTGTCCGCCACCAGCGGCAGCATCACGTTCAGTTCGAAGTTGCCCGATTGGCCAGCGACGGCAATGGCGGCGTCATTGCCGATCACCTGGGCGGCGACCATCGCGGTGGCCTCCGGGATCACCGGGTTGACCTTGCCGGGCATGATCGAGGAGCCTGGTTGCAGCGCTTCCAGCTCGATCTCGCCGAGCCCGGCAAGCGGCCCGGAGTTCATCCAGCGCAGGTCGTTGGCCAGCTTCATCAGGGTCACCGCCAGGGTCTTCAACTGGCCGGACGCAGCGACCGCGGTGTCCTGCGAACCGATCAGGGCGAAGAAGTCGTCGCCGGGGCGGAACGCCAACCCGGTCAGGTCGTTCAGCTCCTGGCTGAAACGTTCGGCGAACCGCGGATGGGCGTTGATCCCGGTGCCCACCGCGGTGCCGCCCTGTGCCAACTGCTGCAAGGCAGGAAGTACGCTCTCGATGTGCACGCCGGCCTGTCGCACCTGCTGCGCCCAGCCACCGAGCACCTGGCTCATGCGTACCGGCATCGCATCCATCAGGTGGGTGCGGCCGGTCTTCACATAGGCATGCACTTCGCCGGCCTTGCTCTGGATAGTCTGCTCCAGGTGGCGCAGCGCCGGCAGCAGGCGTTCGCTGATCTCGAGGGCGGCACTGATGTGGATGGTCGAGGGAATGATGTCGTTGCTGCTCTGCCCGCAGTTCACATGGTCGTTCGGATTGACCTTGCCGCCCAGGCGACGACTGGCCAGGGTCGCCACCACTTCGTTGGCGTTCATGTTGGAACTGGTGCCGGAGCCGGTCTGGAACACATCCACCGGGAAATGCTGCATGAAGTCCTCCTGCAGCAGTTGCAGGCAGGTCTCGGCGATCGCCTCGCCCATCGGTGCATCCAGTTGCTGCAGGGAGACGTTCGCCCGCGCCGCCGCGGCCTTGGCCAGCAGCAGGGCGCGGACGAAGGCCTGGGGCATGCGTTGGCCGCTGACCGGGAAGTTGTTCACCGCGCGCTGGGTCTGGGCGCCATAGAGGGCGGTCGCCGGGACCGCCAGTTCGCCCATGCTGTCGCGTTCGATGCGGGTGTCAGTCATCTTGGTTTCCTTGTTGCGGGTGATCGAAGCTCATCGACGGCGCCAGGTCCTGCCTGGCCATTCGTACGGAGAGCTGGCGCAGCCGGCGTCGCTGGCTGCCGTTGGTGGTCAGTCGCTGAAGTTCGCAGAGGGGCCGGTAGGCGTAGTCGAGGCAGAGGCTGCGCCAGTGCCAGGGCAATATCGGATCGCGACCGGTATCGAGCAGGAGGTTGTAGGCTTTCTCGAACAGCGGCCAGGCGGCCACACCTTCCCAACCGGCGAGATAGCGCGCCTCGCCGAGGTACTGGTCGAGCAGGCGCGGTTCGTCGGGATCGAGCGCGCAGCGGATCTGCGTGCCCAGCCAGTACCAGTGATCCAATGCTTGCGGGTCGTGCGCCTCGAAGGACATGGCAACCTCACCAGACGATAATGAGATTGATTATTGTTTTCTTCTTGGCAAAAGACAAGCATGGTCCCCATAGAGGCGGACAATTGAACAGGCGGAAACGAAAACGCCAGCGACGAGCGCTGGCGTTTTATAGAGGGAAACCCGGCCTCAGCGCCCGGCCACCATCATCGACTCGACCAGTACAGAACCGGTATGCAGGTTGCCGCGCCGTTCGATGTCCTTGCCGACCGCGACGATACGGCGGAACAGGTCGCGCAGGTTGGCGGCGATGGTGACTTCCTGGACCGGGAACTGGATCTCGCCGTTCTCGACCCAGTAGCCGGCGGCGCCGCGGGAATAATCGCCGGTCACCAGGTTGACGCCCTGCCCCATCAACTCGGTGACCAGCAGGCCACGCCCCATCCTGCGTATGAGAGCGGCCTGGTCCTCGTCGCCATGGCTGACGAACAGGTTATGCACGCCGCCGGCGTTGGCCGTGCTCGGCAGGCCGAGCTTGCGCCCGGAATAGGTGCCCAGGACATAGGACACCAGCTCGCCGTTCTCGACGAATGGCTTGGCATAGGTCGCCAGGCCGTCGCTATCGAAGCTGGCGCTGCCGAGCGCGCCGACCAAGTGCGGCCGCTCGTCGATGCTCAGCCACTCGGGAAACAGGCGCTGGCCCAGCGCGCCTTCGAGGAAGGATGACTTGCGATACAGGCTGCCGCCTGAGATCGCCCCGAGGAAATGGCCGAACAGGCCAACAGCGATTTCCGGAGCGAACAGCACCGGCACTTCGGCGGTCTGCACCGGCCGCGCGCCCAGTCGGCTGGCGGCGCGCTCGGCGGCGCGCCGGCCGATCGACTCGGCGCTGGCCAAGGCCTCACCACGGCGGTTGACGTCATACCAATAGTCACGCTGCATCTGTCCTTCGCCCTCGGCGATCATCACGCAGCTGAGGCTGTGCCGGGTGCTGGCGTAACCACCGATGAAACCGTGGCTGTTACCGTATACCCGGCAGCCCTGGTGGGTATTCAGGGTGGTGCCGTCGGCCTTGGTCACCCGCTTGTCGGCGGCGAACGCCGCTGCCTCGCAAGCCAGGGCACGTTCCACGGCCTGCTCGGGACTCAGGCTCCATGGATGATAGAGGTCCAGCTCGGGCAACTCGCGGGCCATCAACGCGGCATCGGCGAGACCGGCGCATTCGTCCTCGGAGGTATGGCGGGCGATCGCCAGCGCCGCCGCCACCGTCTCGCGGATGGCCGCCTCGCCGGTCGCCGAGGTGCTCGCCGAGCCCTTGCGCTGGCCTGCGTAGAGGGTGATGCCGAAACCTTGGTCACGGTTGAACTCGACGGTTTCCACCTCGCCCTGGCGCACGCTGGTGGACAGGCCCTGCTCCAGCGACACCGCCACTTCGCAGGCACTGGCGCCCTGGCGGCGGGCCTCGGCGATGATCTGCTCGACCTGCTCGCGAAGGTCCGGAAGCACGGAGGGACCGACTGCCGCGGCATGTAGACTCATCTGTTGACTCTCCTGTTGACGTGGCCGCCCACGCGGCCGGGCCGGACAAGCGGCCCCTGACTCGTTATCATGGCGGCGTTTTCCACTGGACCACCACCATGGCTGAATTTCACGACGACGACTCGCAATTCGAAGAGAAGAGCAAGTCGCAGATCAAACGCGAGCTGCATGCCCTGCAGGACCTCGGCGAGCGCCTGACCACCCTGCAACCGCAGTTGCTGGAGCGCCTGCCGCTCACCGACCCGCTACGCAAGGCGCTGCTCGAGGCGCCGAAGCACAAGGCGCACATCGCCCGCAAACGGCATATCCAGTACATCGGCAAACTGATGCGCGACCAGGACGTGGACGCCATCGTCGCCCTCATCGACCAGGTGGACTCCTCCACCCGCCAGTACAACGAACGTTTCCATGCCCTCGAACGTTGGCGCGACCAGTTGATCGCCGGCGGCGACGCAGCGCTCGACGCCTTCGTCGGGGAGTTCCCCGAGTGCGATCGCCAGCACCTGCGCGGCCTGGTCCGCCACGCCCAGCACGAGGCCGCGCACAACAAACCGCCGGCCGCCGCACGCAAAGTGTTCAAGTACATCCGCGAGCTGGACGAAACCAAGCGCGGCCTGCGCTAGGTTTCGCCGCGCCGGCGCCCGGGCCATGCCTCAGGCGCCGGTGCCGCCGACGGTGATCGCATCGATCTTCAGGGTCGGCTGGCCGACGCCGACCGGCACCGACTGACCGTCCTTCCCGCAGGTTCCCACGCCACTGTCCAGGGCCAGGTCGTTGCCGACCATGGACACCCGGCTCATCGCTTCCGGACCGTTGCCGATCAGGGTGGCGCCTTTCACCGGGGTGGTGATCCTGCCGTTCTCGATCAGGTAGGCCTCGCTGGTGGAGAACACGAACTTGCCGCTGGTGATATCGACCTGGCCACCGCCGAGGTTGGCGCAGTAGATACCCTTCTCCACCGAGGCGATGATTTCCTGCGGATCGCTCTCGCCGGCCAGCATGTAGGTGTTGGTCATGCGTGGCATCGGCAGGTGCGCGTAGGACTCGCGGCGGCCGTTACCGGTGCGCGCCACGCCCATCAGGCGGGCGTTGAGCTTGTCCTGCATGTAGCCCTTGAGCACGCCGTTCTCGATCAGCACGTTGCAGTTGCTCGGCGTGCCTTCGTCATCCACGCTCAGCGAGCCGCGACGCCCGGCCAGGGTGCCGTCGTCGACGATGGTGCACAGGCTCGAGGCGACCTTTTCGCCGACCCGGCCGCTGTAGGCGGAGCTGCCCTTGCGGTTGAAGTCGCCCTCCAGGCCGTGGCCGACCGCTTCGTGGAGCAGGACCCCGGACCAACCCGCGCCCATCACCACCGGCAGGGTGCCGGCCGGCGCGGGAATCGCCTCGAGGTTGACCAGTGCCTGGCGCAGGGCCTCGCGGGCGTAGCCCATGGCGCGATCCTCCTGGAGGAAATAGCGATAGTCGGTGCGACCGCCGCCGCCGTGGCCGCCGCGTTCGCGTCGGCCGTTCTGTTCGACGATCACGCTGACGTTGAAACGCACCAGCGGACGAATGTCGGCGGCCAGAGAACCGTCGCTGGCCGCTACCAGGATCTGCTCCCAGACGCCGGCCATGCTCACCGTGACCTGCTGGATGCGGGGATCGAGCGCACGGGTAGCGGCGTCGATCTGCTTCAGCAACTCGACCTTCTCGGCACGGCTGAGCACGTCCAACGGGTTCTCGCCGGCGTACAGGCGAGCCGGCACCACGGCCTTGAACGCCTGCACGCTGCCGTTCTGTCCCGCACGGGAAATCGAACGGGCCGCCACCGCGGCCTGTTTCAACGCCTCGGCGGTGATCGCATTGCTATAGGCGAAGCCGGTCTTCTCGCCCGACTGCGCGCGTACCCCGACACCCTGGTCGAGATTGAAGCTGCCTTCCTTGACGATGCCGTCCTCGAGCATCCACGACTCGGAGACCTGACTCTGGAAATACAGGTCGGCGGCATCGATGCCCGGGCCGTTCAGTTCATGAAGAATGCCGGGCAGGCTGTCCAGTTCCAGACCACCGGGGGCCAGCAATTGCTGGCTGACGGATGACAACAACTCGCTCATATTCACTCCGTACGCGCCGGCCGCGGTTCGGCCGGCGGGAAAAATCGTCTGTGCGCCACCACCGGCATGCGCCGGCGGATATCCGCCTGTTCTGCGGCGTCGCGCACCGCCAGCAGCACCGCTTCGCCCTGCGGCCGCTCGGCCAGGACCCGGCCCCAGGGATCGACGATGGCCGAATGGCCGAACGTCTCCCGGCCCCGTGGGTGGACGCCACCCTGTCCGGCCGCCAGCAGGTAGCACTGGGTCTCGATGGCGCGGGCGCGGACCAGTACCTGCCAGTGCGCCGCGCCGGTCACCGCGGTGAACGCCGACGGCGCCGTGATCAGCTCCGCGCCGGCCTCGCGCAGGGCGGTATAGAGCTCCGGAAAACGCAGGTCGTAGCAGACCGTCAGGCCGAGGCGGCCGACCGGCGTATCCGCCACCACGATCTTCTGACCGAAAGCATAGTCGTCGGATTCACGATAGCGGCCCCGCGCATCGGCTACATCCACATCGAACAGGTGCAGCTTGTCGTAGCGGGCGACCCGCTCTCCGTGCTCGTCGATCAGCAGCGAACAGGCATTCGCCTTCGCCTCGGGTTGCCCATCCGGCGGCAGCGGCAACGTTCCGGCGACTATCCACAACCTGAGGTCGCGAGCGGCGGAATTCAACCACGGCAGGATAGGCCCGTTCCCCCGCGCCTCGGCGCGCCCCAGTTCGGCCAGGTCGCGCCGGCCCATGGCGGCGAAGTTTTCCGGTAGCACGGCGAGCCGCGCCCCGCCCTCGGCGGCCTGTTCCAGCAGGCGACGGGCGGCGGCCAGGTTGGCCGTCACGTCGTCCTGGCTGACCATCTGGATCACGGCAATGGACATGGTTTCCTCCTTGCGGACGAAAGCGCCGCGTCGCGGCACCGGGCGCCGCTCAGCGGGGCTTCTCGAATGGCTTGTCGAAGCTGATCTTCGGATCCTGCCAGGGGCCCTTGACGCTGTATTGCACGCTGGCGAAGCGCGAGACCCGGTCGCCGAGCAACTTGTCGACGACGAAGACCGCGCCGCCGACCGCCGGACCGCCAACTATCAGTGCCGCCAGGGTCAGGTTGTTGGTCAATGGCAAGGTCACCAGCAGCTTGGCGTCGATCCGATCGTGAGCCAGGTCCAGGGTACCGTTCAACTCCAGGTTGCTCGACGGTCCTTCCAGCTTCAGCGGCTCGCGGGTGACGTAGACGCCGTCGGTGGCGGAGAGAACCCCCTTCACCCGGTCATAGCTCAGTCCCTTGCCGAGGATGTCCGAGAAATCCAGGCGCAGCCGGCGGTTGATCGCGTTGAAATTGAGCAGGCCAAACACTCGCAGCGCCTGGGCGCTGCCTTCGACCTCGACGAACTGCCCCTTGCGCAGCGATGCATCCATGCTGCCGCTGAAGCGCTTCAGGGCCATGTAGGCCGGCGATCCCGGCCACTGGCCGTTGATATCCATGCGGAAACGTTCGCTGGTGGCACTCGGCGCGAAATTCCAGGCCTTGAGCACATCCGCCAGGTTCTTGCCCTCGATCCGGCCCTGATAGGTGCTGCGGGTATTGCCCGGACTGCCGTCCCAACGCAGGCTGCCGTTGACGTGCAGGCCACGCAGGTCGAGGTCCAGGTCGTTGAACGCCACGCCGTTGCTGCCCGGCCGTACCTTCAGGCTCCAGGCGCCCAGCGGCTGGCCGCCGAGGGCGACCTGGCCGATCTTCACGTCTACCGCCGGCAGGCTGCGCGGATCGACGGCGGCCAGCGGGTCCGAATCCTCCACCTTGTTCTCGTCGGGAAGGGTCGACTTCGGCAGGTTCAGGCGGTCCAGATCGACCACGATCGGCGCGCCCCTGGCATCCGGCAGGACCAGGCGCCCCGATGCGAGGTCGCTGACCAGCACCAGTTGCCAGGCCCGCTCCTGGCGGGCCAGGTCGACGGTCAGGTTCTTCAGCTCCTGACCGAAGCCCTTGAAGCTGTCGATGCGCAGGTCGGCGCCGCGCAGCAGGCCCGCAGCGCTACTGGCGGCCTGGTCGCCGTTGCCGTAGCGCTTCAGGGTGGCCTGCCAGGCGTCCCAGTCCAGTTCCGCCAAACGCCCGCGCACCCGCAGCCCCTGTGCCGAGGGCAGCAACGCCGGGTCACCGCCCAGGCGCAGGGCGCCGCGTCCGTTCAGCGGCTTGTCCGCCGGGGCCGCATAGGCCAGGCTGGCGAGGCCGTCGTAACGCGCCCAGTAACGCCGTTCGGCGCCATCCAGGGTCATCCGCCATTGGGTCGGCCGCGCCTGGGCGGCCGTCTTGCCGAACGGCGCCGGCAGGTCGACGACGGCGCCCTTGAGATCCGAATCGATCTGCAACTGGCTGTCCTTGCCATCCAGCAGCAGGTTGAGCTGGAACGGCAGGCGTCCCGAGACCGGCAACGGACGCTGGCCAGCGCCGAGCCAGTCGCTCAGCGACTTGACCGCCACCTGGCCGTTGAGCAGCAAGCGCGTGCGCGCATCGCCGCGCCCCTCGGCGACGATCCGCCCGCGTACCTCGTTGCCCAGCACCCGGGCCTGCACCGCCGGGGCGCTCAGGCCCTTGGCCAGGTCGAACCGGAAGTCGCCCTTCACTTCGCTCATATCCAGCTTCGGACTGGGCATCTTCAGGGTCGCGCCCACGGTGGAGAAATCCACGACCACCCCGGTCTTGCCGGCCTCGTCGTGGTCCAGCGGAATATCCAGCTTCAGGTGGCCCTGCAAGGGCCCATCGCCCTCCCAGCCGGCGAAGATCTTGCGGGTCGGGATCGGCGCTTCCTGGAGCAGCTTGATGCCGTCCTTCAGGTTACTGTCGACGGCCCCATCCACATACAGGTGCGGCGTCTGTCCCGGACGGCCGAGGGGAATGTCGACCTTGACGTCGCTGACCCGGGAATTCAACAGATTCCCGCTGGAGGCCAGCACGCGGACTCCGGAATCCTCGACGAACACCTCGCCGACCGTTTTGCTCAGGACGGGCCAGCCGGGCTGGTAGGCCAGCTCGCCGTCGCGGACCTTGAAGTAGAGGTTCATGACGTGGGCTTCGGCCGCCGCGCCGCGGTTCAGCGAGCCCTGCCACTGGAAGTAGCCCTGCTCGACATGGCCACTGCGGATCGCCGTCTTCAACCAGTTCGCCAGGCTTTTGTTCATTCCCGGCAACTGGGTCGGCAGGTACTTGGCGGTGAAGCGCGCGTCGCCGTCGCTGAGGCCGACCTGCAGGTCCATGTAGTCTTCAGCGCCGGGATCGCGCATCAGGCGGATCAGCATGTCGCCGGCCAGGCGGCCCTCCTCGCCCTCGACCCGCATCAGGTGGCTGCCGAGGGTGAAGGCGCGGTCGTCCAGGCTCCAGAACATCCGCGTGCGAGCCTCGCGGTAGCGCCACGGCTCGGGAAACACCTTGGCCAGGTGCAGCATGAAATCCTGCGCCGATGCGTCGAGCTGGCCTCCAGCCAGGGTGCCGGTCAAGGTGCCGCTGACATTTTCCACTGCCGGAACCTCATGGAACGCCGAGATACCGACCTTTTCCAGGTTGGTCGCGTAGCTGACCCGCTCGGGCACCTCTCGCTGCGGCCAGAAATCGGCGTTCAGGTTGTGCAGGATGCCCTTCGGCTTCAGGCCCGCCACCCACTCCGCCGCCGCGTCCGGCAGCGGCGCCAGCGCTTCTATCGCCGGCACCAGGGGCGTCAGGTCGACGCGGTCGGCCTGCAGCTTCCAGTGTGGCTCGTTGTTCTGCTGGACGCGACGCAACAGCAACTCCACCTCGCCCCAGCGCTGCTCGCCGAAATTCGCCGCCAGGTCGCCGACCCGAACCTTCCAGCCCTGCGCTTCGCGATCGAAGAACAGGTTCATGCCCAGGTCGTTGATTTCCACCGGCTTGCGCGCGGCATACGACGCCTTCAACTGCGGCGCCAGCAGCCGTGCCACCAGCCGTTGCGCCTTGCCGTCGCGCCAGTCGAACCAGAAGTCGCCGCCGGCCTTGGCCCGGACGATCGTCCATTCCTGGGTCAGACCGGCCGGCAACCATTGCGCCCAGTCGCTCTGCGGCAGGCTGAGATAGAACCTGGCGCTGCTGCGCGGCCAGTCCTCACTGTCGATCCGCCCTTCGGCGTGCAGCGCCAGGGGTTGGCCATCCGGCAGTTGTAGGCGGGCATCGAGACTCTGCCCACCAACCGATGAACTGCGCAGGGTCGCGCCGACCGCGCTGAGCGACAACGCTGCGCTTCCCCGCGGCGCCACCTCCAGTTGACTGTCCAGCAGCGAGATGCGTTGGGTCTGCAGCAGGAATTGCAGGAGTTTCCGGGGATCGCTGGGCTTGTCACTGTGCGGCAGGCCATCCAGGCTCCACTGGCCATCCTCGCCTTCGCGCAGGGTCAGCTTGAGTCCCTCCAGCTCCAGGCTGCCGATCCGCACCTGGCGCGCCAGCAGGCTGCCGAGCAGGTCTGGCGCCAGCCGCACCCGCGCCAGGCGCAGACTCTGTTCGCCGTCGCCGACCTGAATGTCGCGCGCTACCACCAGAGGCTCGAAGCCGCGCCAGGAGCCCGTCAGTTCGGCAATCCGCACCGGTATGCCGAGTTGCTTGCCAGCTTCGTCCTCCAGCTGCTGGCGGTATTCGGCCACCAGCGGCACCAGTTGCCGGCCAAGGCTGACGTACAGCGCCAGCAGCACCAGTACCAGGGCGCACAGACCCAGGACGATCCGTAGCAGTCGCGTTCCGAGGCTTCCCACATCCGCCATTTCAGCCATACGCCTCAGAGCAGGACCACGTCATATTGCTCCTGCGAGTACATCGCCTCGACCTGGAACTTGATGGTGCGGCCGATGAACGCCTCGAGATCGGCGACGTTACCCGACTCCTCGTCGAGCAGCCGGTCCACCACCTTCTGGTTGGCCAGCACCAGGTAGGAGTCGGCCTGGTAGGCACGCGCCTCGCGGAGGATCTCACGGAAAATCTCGTAGCAGGTGGTTTCCGCAGTCTTCAGCATGCCGCGTCCCTGGCAGCAGGGGCACGGCTCGCAGAGGATCTGCACCAGGCTTTCGCGGGTGCGCTTGCGGGTCATCTGCACCAGGCCCAACTCGGTGATGCCGATGATGTTGGTCTTCGCGTGGTCGCGCTCCAGTTGCTTCTCCAGGGTGCGCAGGACCTGCCGGCGATGCTCCTCGTCCTCCATGTCGATGAAGTCGATGATGATGATCCCGCCCAGGTTGCGCAGGCGCAGCTGGCGGGCGATCGCGGTGGCCGCCTCGAGGTTGGTCTTGAAGATGGTTTCCTCGAGGTTGCGATGGCCGACGAAGGCGCCGGTGTTCACGTCGATGGTGGTCATCGCCTCGGTCGGATCGACGATCAGGTAGCCGCCGGACTTCAGCAGTACCTTGCGCTCCAGGGCTTTCTGGATTTCGTCCTCGACGCCGTAGAGATCGAAGATCGGTCGCTCGCCCGGGTAGTGTTCGAGGCGATCGGAAATCTCCGGCATCAATTCTTCGACGAAGGAAGTGATCTTCTGGAAGTTCTCTCGCGAGTCGATGCGGATCTTCTCGATACGCGGGTTCACCAGGTCGCGCAGGGTACGGATCGCCAGGGACAGGTCTTCGTAAATCACCGAAGGCGCGCCGACGGTCTGGATCTGCGCGGCGATCTGGTCCCATAGCCGGCGAAGGTAGCGGATGTCGGCGAGAATCTCGTCCTCGCCCGCACCTTCCGCAGCGGTGCGCAGAATGAAGCCGCCCTGCCCCTCGATGCCTTCCGCCGCCACGCAGTCGGCCACCACCTTCTTCAGGCGCTCGCGCTCGACTTCGTCCTCGATCCGCAGGGATATCCCGACATGGCTGGTGCGCGGCATGTACACCAGATAGCGCGAAGGAATCGACAGGTGGGTGGTCAGCCGTGCGCCCTTGGTGCCGATCGGATCCTTGGTCACCTGCACCACCAGCGCCTGCCCCTCATGGACCAGGGCACTGATGCTTTCCACGGCACTGCCTTCGCGATTGGATATCTCGGCGGCATGGATGAACGCCGCACGTTCCAGGCCGATGTCGACGAACGCCGCCTGCATCCCCGGCAGTACCCGTACCACCCGCCCCTTGTAGATATTGCCGACGATGCCGCGCCGCTGGGTGCGTTCGACATGCACTTCCTGCAGGACGCCGTTTTCCACCACCGCCACGCGCGACTCCATCGGCGTGATATTGATCAGGATCTCTTCGCTCATGCGTCCACTGTCCTTATTTCGGCGCGTTAGGCGTTACGGCGGGTTGCCACCCACGGGCTGCCAGCAAGGGATGCCGAATTCCCTCAACAGTTCCGCAGTTTCACACAAAGGCAGCCCGACCACCGCACTGTAACTGCCTTCGATGCGGCTGACGAATATCGCTCCGAGGCCCTGGATCGCATATCCGCCCGCCTTGTCCGCCGGCTCGCCGCTCTGCCAGTAGCGCAGCGCTTCTTCCGGGGCGACCTGGCGGAAGCGCACCCGGCACTCCACTACCCGCGCCTCGACGCCGCCAGCGGCGGCCAGGGCCACGGCGGTGAGAACCTGGTGTTCGCGCCCGGACAGCGCAGCCAGCATGGCCAGCCCCTCGGCCTGGTCCACGGGCTTGCCGAGAATTCGCCCGTCGATCACCACCGAGGTATCCGCGCCCAGGACATAACCGTCCTCGCCGCGCCCTTCCAGCATAGCCAGCCCGGCGGCCGCCTTGCCGCGCGCCAGGCGCTCGACGTAGGCGGCGGGCGCTTCGTTCGGCAAGGGGGACTCGTCGATAGCGGTGGCGAGCACGGACAGCGGAACGCCGATCTGGGTCAGCAGTTCACGGCGACGGGGCGAGGCGGAGGCGAGATACAGCGACGGCATGGAGGCTCCCGGGAAACGCGTCGGGCGATGCGCCGATCACCCGTTTCGAAGAATGACGTATCCGCCGCAGCATAGCTGCGAAGCGGACCTACCTCACGTTGAGACGCAGACGGACGAACTGCAGCAGGGCGTACACCCAGGGCCAGAGCAGCGCGCTGACCAGGGCCGGAAGCAGGAAGGTCAGGGTCGGCGGGCGATTGCCGGTCAGGGCGTTGAGCCAGAGCTGGAGCAGCTGCGCCAGGCCGTAGACCACCACCAGCACCAGGCACTGCTGCCAGGCCGGGAACATGCGCAGGCGCTGGTGCAGGGACAGCACGAGGAAGGTGATCAGGCCGAGGATCAGCGCGTTCTGCCCGAGCAGGTTGCCGTAGAGCACATCCTGGGCCAGGCCGAGCAGCCAGGCGGTGACCATCCCGACGCGCTCGGGCAGCAGCAACACCCAGTAGGTCAGCAGCATCGCCAGCCACAGCGGGCGGCCGATCTCGGTGAAGGTAGGCATCGGCGCTACGGCCAGCACCAGCCCGACCAGCAGGCTCAGCCAGATCACCCAGACATTGTTCGAACCCTGGGTCGCGCGAGCCATCAGCGGCGCCCCCCGTTGGCCGCCGGAGCGGCAGGCTGCGTGGGAGCTGCCGCGGGCGCGGCGGCGGGCTGCTGCGCAGCGCCCTGGGCTGCCGGGGTGGCCGGCGACGGCGCGGCGGCCGGTTGCGCGGCAGGCTGGGGCGCCTGGGCGCCGGCGGCGGCTTTCTTGTCCGCCTCTTCCTGGGCCTCGGCGGCGTCGTTGGCGCGCTGTTCCGGGGTGCGGCTGTCGCTGAACACCAGCAGCACGTAGCGGCTACGGTTCATCTTCGCGGTCGGCACCGCGCGCACCACGGCGAACGGCTGGCCGGAATCGTGGATCACTTCCTTGACCGTGGCCACCGGATAGCCGGCGGGGAAGCGTTGCCCCAGGCCGGAGCTGACCAGTAGGTCGCCTTCCTTGATGTCGGCGGTGTCGGCGACGTAGCGCAATTCCAGGCGCTCGGGATTGCCGGTGCCGACGGCGATGGCGCGCAGGCCGTTGCGATTGACCTGCACCGGGATACTGTGGGTGGTGTCGGTGAGCAGCAGGACCCGCGCGGTATAGGGCATCACCTCGACCACCTGGCCCATCAGGCCGCTGGCATCGAGCACCGGCTGGCCGACGAAGACGCCGTCGTTCTCGCCCTTGTCGATCATGATGCGTTGGGTGAAGGGGTTCGGATCGACGCCGATCAGCTCGCTGACCAGTACCTTGTCGTCGACCAGCGCGGCGGAATTGAGCAGCTCGCGCAGGCGCACGTTCTGCTCGGTGAGCGCGGCGAGTTTCTGCACCCGGCGCTGCATCAGCAGGGACTCGGCCTTGAGGCGTTCGTTCTCGGCGATCAGCTCGCTACGGCTGCTGAACTGGTCGCGCACGCCTTCCCAGGCGCGCACCGGCATTTCCGCCAGGCCGTAGAAAGGCGTGAGCACCATCCCCAGCTTGCTACGGACGGGCTCCAGATAGTCGAACCGGGCGTCCACCACCATCAGGCTGACCGACAGCACGGCCAGCACCAACAGGCGAACGCCCAGCGACGGGCCTTTGGAGAATAGCGGTTTGATGATCCGCTCCTAGGCGACGATGCTCGCCACCTTACTCGGTGGAGAGCAGGTCCATGGAGTGGCGGTCCATCATCTCCAGCGCACGGCCACCGCCGCGAGCCACGCAGGTCAGCGGCTCCTCGGCGACGATCACCGGCAGGCCGGTTTCCTGTGCCAGCAGCTTGTCCAGGTCGCGCAGCAGCGCGCCACCGCCGGTCAACACCAGGCCGCGCTCGGCGATATCCGAGGCCAGCTCCGGCGGCGATTGCTCGAGGGCGCTCTTGACCGCCTGGACGATGGTCGCCAGGGACTCCTGCAGGGCCTCGAGGACCTCGTTGGAGTTCAGGGTGAAGCTGCGCGGTACGCCTTCGGCCAGGTTGCGGCCGCGGACGTCGACTTCGCGAACGTCGCCGCCCGGGAAGGCGGTGCCGATCTCCTGCTTGATGCGCTCGGCGGTGGATTCGCCGATCAGGCTGCCGTAGTTGCGGCGCACGTAGGTGACGATGGCTTCGTCGAAGCGGTCGCCGCCGACGCGGACGGATTCGGCGTAGACAACACCGTTGAGGGAAATCAGGGCGATCTCGGTAGTGCCGCCGCCGATGTCTACGACCATCGAGCCGCGGGCCTCCTCGACCGGCAGGCCGGCGCCGATGGCGGCAGCCATCGGCTCTTCGATCAGGAACACCTCGCGGGCGCCGGCGCCCAGGGCGGATTCGCGGATGGCCCGGCGCTCAACCTGGGTGGACTTGCACGGCACGCAGATCAGCACGCGTGGGCTGGGCTGCAGGAAGCTGTTCTCGTGGACCTTGTTGATGAAGTACTGCAGCATCTTCTCGCAGACGCTGAAATCCGCGATCACGCCGTCTTTCATCGGACGGATGGCGGCGATGTTGCCCGGGGTACGGCCGAGCATGCGCTTGGCCTCGGTGCCCACGGCGACGACGCTCTTCTGGCTGCCATGGCTGCGAATGGCGACCACGGACGGTTCGTTCAGGACGATGCCGCGCTCGCGCACATAAATAAGGGTATTGGCAGTACCCAGGTCGATCGACAGATCGCTGGAAAACATGCCACGCAATTTTTTGAACATGGGAAAGAAACCCTAGGCGAAGCGTGGGTGAAAAATACGCGGGTAAAAAAGTGCGGCAAACTCTAACAACGACGGGGATTTTGGGCAAGGCGGGCAATATGCTAAATTGCAGGCTTTTCCCGGCCCCACAAGGCCCGTCCAGGCGGAATTAGACCGCCGACCGCGGCATCCGTTCCCTGCCTTATATAACGCATGGCGCCCCGCCGCCCTTCCAAGGCCGCTTTTGCTGGAGACTCCCGATGGCGCTTGAACGCTCCGACGTGGAAAAAATCGCCCATCTCGCCCGCCTGGGCCTGAGCGAGGCCGATCTTCCGCGCACCACCGAGACCCTGAACAACATCCTCGGCCTGATCGACCAGATGCAGGCGGTCGACACCAGCGGCGTCGAACCGCTCGCCCATCCGCTGGAAGCCACCCAGCGCCTGCGCCCGGACGCGGTCACCGAGACCGATCACCGCGACGCCTACCAGACCATCGCCCCCGCCGTGGAAGAAGGTCTGTACCTGGTTCCGAAAGTCATCGAGTCATAAGGACGCGGACACATGCTGCATCAATTGACCCTCGCCGAGATCGCCCGCGCCCTCGCCGACAAGCAATTTTCCGCCGAAGAGCTGACCCGCACCCTGCTCGGTCGCATCCGGCAGCTGGATCCCCAGCTCAACAGTTTCATCAGCATCACCGACGACCTGGCCATCGCCCAGGCCAAGGCAGCCGACGAACGGCGCGCCAACGGCGAGAACGGCGCCCTGCTCGGCGCGCCGATCGCCCACAAGGACCTGTTCTGCACCCAGGGCGTACGCACCAGCTGCGGTTCGAAGATGCTCGACAACTTCGTCTCGCCCTACGACGCCACCGTGGTCGAGAAGCTCACCGCCGCCGGCGCCGTTACCCTCGGCAAGCTGAACATGGATGAATTCGCCATGGGCTCGTCGAACCAGTCCAGCCACTACGGCGCGGTGAAGAACCCCTGGAGCCTCGACCGCGTGCCGGGCGGCTCCTCCGGCGGTTCCGCCGCGGCAGTCGCCGCGCGCCTGCTGCCGGCCGCCACCGGCACCGATACTGGCGGCTCGATCCGCCAACCGGCGGCGCTGACCAACCTCACCGGGATCAAGCCAACCTACGGCCGGGTTTCCCGCTGGGGCATGATCGCCTACGCCTCCAGCCTCGACCAGGGCGGCCCGCTGGCGCGCACCGCCGAGGACTGCGCGCTGATGCTGGGGGTGATGGCCGGATTCGACCCGAAGGACTCGACCAGCGTCGAACAGCCGGTGGACGACTACCTGGCCGCCCTGCAGAAGCCGCTTAGCGGCCTGCGCATCGGCCTGCCGCGGGAATACTTCGGCGCCGGCCTCGACAGCCGCATCGCCGACGCGGTGCTGGCCGTGGTCGAGGAGCTGAAGACGCTCGGCGCCACGGTGAAGGACATTTCCCTGCCGAACATGCAGCACGCCATCCCGGCCTACTACGTGATCGCGCCGGCCGAGGCGTCCTCCAACCTGTCGCGCTTCGACGGCGTGCGCTATGGCTATCGTTGCGACGCCCCGCAGAACCTGGAAGACCTGTACAAGCGCTCGCGCGCGGAAGGCTTCGGCAGCGAAGTGAAGAACCGCATCATGGTCGGCACCTACGCACTGTCGGCCGGCTACTACGATGCCTATTACCTGCAGGCTCAGAAGATTCGCCGGCTGATCAAGAACGACTTCGTCAGCGCCTTTGCCGAAGTGGACGTGATCCTCGGCCCGACCACGCCGAACCCGGCCTGGAAGATCGGCGAGAAGAACGACGACCCGGTTTCCCAGTACCTGGAAGACATCTACACCATCACCGCCAACCTCGCCGGCCTGCCGGGGCTGTCCATGCCCGCCGGCTTCGTCGACGGCCTGCCGGTGGGTGTCCAGTTGCTCGCGCCCTACTTCCAGGAAGGCCGCCTGCTCAACGTCGCGCACCAGTACCAGCAGGTCAGCGACTGGCACACCCGCACCCCGGCCGGCTTCTAAGCCATGGCAACGCCACGCAGTCCCCTCCCCTCTCCCGGCGCGGAGAGGGCGACCCGCAGGGTCGGCAGCGGGACTGCGCAGGCACAGAAGGATTGAGGAACACCACATGCAATGGGAAACCGTGATCGGGCTGGAAATCCACGCACAGCTCGCCACCCAATCGAAGATCTTCTCCGGCAGCTCGACCGCCTTCGGCGCCGCGCCGAATACCCAAGCCAGCCTGGTCGACCTGGCCATGCCGGGCACCCTGCCGGTGCTCAACGAGGAGGCCGTACGCATGGCCTGCCTGTTCGGCCTGGCGATCGACGCACGGATCGACCGGCAGAACGTGTTCGCCCGCAAGAACTACTTCTACCCCGACCTGCCGAAGGGCTACCAGACCAGCCAGATGGACCATCCCATCGTCGGCAAGGGCCATCTCGACATCACCCTGGAAGACGGCACCACCAAGCGCATCGGCATCACCCGCGCGCACCTGGAGGAGGACGCCGGCAAGAGCCTGCACGAAGACTTCCAGGGCATGAGCGGCATCGACCTGAACCGCGCCGGCACGCCGTTGCTGGAGATCGTTTCCGAGCCGGACATCCGCAGCGCCAAGGAAGCCGTGGCCTACGTCAAGGCGATCCACGCCCTGGTGCGCTACCTGGGCATCTGCGACGGCAACATGGCCGAGGGCTCGCTGCGCTGCGACTGCAACGTCTCGGTACGACCGAAGGGCCAGGCCGAATTCGGCACCCGCGCCGAGATCAAGAACGTCAACTCCTTCCGCTTCATCGAGAAGGCGATCAACCACGAGATCCAGCGCCAGATCGAGCTGATCGAGGACGGCGGCAAGGTAGTCCAGGAAACCCGCCTGTACGACCCGAACAAGGACGAGACCCGCTCCATGCGCGGCAAGGAAGAAGCCAACGACTACCGTTACTTCCCCTGTCCCGACCTGCTGCCGGTGGTCATCGAGCCCGAGTACCTGGCGAAGCTGCGCGAGCAACTGCCGGAACTGCCGGTGCAGAAGCGCGAACGCTTCGAGAGCCAGTACGGCCTGTCCGCCTACGATGCCAGCGTGCTGTCCGCCAGCCGCGAGATGGCCGACTACTTCGAGAAGGTCCAGGACATCTGCGGCGACGCCAAGCTGGCGGCCAACTGGGTGATGGTCGAGCTGGGCAGCCTGCTCAACAAGGACGGCCTGGAGATCGAGCAGTCCCCGGTGTCCGCCGAGCAACTGGGCGGCATGATCCTGCGCATCAAGGACAACACCATCTCCGGCAAGCTCGCCAAGATGGTCTTCGAAGCCATGGCCAACGGCGAGGGTTCCGCCGACCAGATCATCGAGGCCAAGGGCCTGAAGCAGGTCACCGACAGTGGCGCCATCGAGAAGATGCTCGACGAGGTGCTGGCGGCCAACGCCGAGCAGGTCGAGCAGTACCGCGCCGCCGACGAGGCCAAGCGCGGCAAGATGTTCGGCTTCTTCGTCGGCCAGGCGATGAAGGCCTCGAAAGGCAAGGCCAACCCGCAGCAGGTGAACGAGTTGCTGAAGAAAAAGCTCGAAGCGTGAGTCAAAGCCAGACGCCGGGTTCGCCCGGCGTCTTCTTGTCCGCCAGGAGCCTGTTGTCCATGCCCACCCCATCCGCCGCCGCGCGCCTCGCCCTCGCCGCCCTGCCCCTGTTCCTCGCCGGCTGCTCCAGCCTCGCCGGCAGCGGTTCCGCGGATACCGGCGAAGCCTCCTACTATGGCAGCCGCCACGCAGGCCTGCGTACCGCTAGCGGCGAGCGCTACAACCCCAACGCAATGACCGCTGCCCACCGCACGTTGCCGTTCGGTACCCGCGTGCGGGTAACCAACCTCGACAACCGCCGCAGCGTGGTGGTGCGGATCAACGATCGCGGGCCGTTCCGCCGCGGGCGGATCATCGATGTATCGCGCAAGGCCGCCGAAGGCCTGGGTATGATCCGCAGCGGCGTGGCGCCGGTTCGGATAGAGTCGCTGGATTGAGCCACCTTCTACCCACGACAGGAACCTTCCGATGAGCGAACAAGGCAAGACCGGCCTGGAGATCCGACGTGAAGTCATGGGCGACGCCTTCGTCGAGCGCGCCATGGGCAACGCCACCGCCTTCACCCAGCCATTGCAGGACTTCGTCAACGAGCATGCCTGGGGCTCGGTCTGGGCCCGCGAGGCGCTGCCGCGCAAGACCCGCAGCCTGATCACCCTGGCCGCCCTGACCGCCCTGAAGTGCCCGCAGGAACTCAAGGGGCACGTGCGCGGTGCGCTGAACAACGGCTGCACGGTGGAGGAAATCCGCGAGGCACTGCTGCACTGCGCGGTCTATGCCGGGGTGCCGGCGGCGATCGATGCGTTCCGTGCGGCGCAGGAAGCGATCGATACCTGGCAGGGCGAACAGCCCGCCTGAGCCCAGGAGCCATTCGCAGCGGCATGAGCGCCGCCGTCAGGCCACGGGTTGATAACACCGATGCCTGAGCGACGGCGAATAACGCCAGGGGCGTTATCCGCCCTATGGGACCGAGCGCAGGCGCCTACGGATAACTGAAGCGCTTCACCAGCGTCAGCTCGCCAGGCTTGCGCATCGGCACCAGGAAGGTTTCCTGTTTCTCGTTCGGCGTGCCCTCTTCGGTGACCAGGGTGATGCGCGCCGTGGTCAGGTCCTGGGCGGCCTGTTCGGCGCCATCCTCGCTGCTGCCGTAGCCACCGCCGAAGTAGTTGACGTAGACCAGGTAGGGCCCCTTCTGCGGCGTCGGCGTGGCGATGATTTCCGGGCCGTAGCCGGTGGTGACGTCGACATCCAGGGTCGCGCCGTTGGCCAGCGAACGATTGCCATACCAGACATGGTCGCCGTCCGGGGTCACCAGGTGCAGGTCGAGGTCGGTGTTGTCGCTGTCCCAGGACAGCAGCACGCGCAGCTTGGCCGGCACTTCCCCGCCGCCGCCACCGTGATAGAACTGGACCCGTCGCGACTGCCCGGCGGCGTTGCGCACCTCGACGCTGTTGCTGCCGGACGGGAAGGCGAACGGGCGGTCGAAGCTGCCATCGGCGTCCACCTTCAGTGGCATGCTCACACCGTTCACCACCAGCGTCGCCGGGCGGTCCTTGGGCTGGCTCTCGATCGCGCCGCGAATGCGCGCGGTGGTCGCCTGGTCGGCGGCGACGTTGACCGAGGACGCCGGGTAGTTCACCACCTGCCGGTAATTGGCG
This sequence comes from Pseudomonas sp. 203-8, assembly GCF_020708595.1. Lineage (NCBI taxonomy): Bacteria > Pseudomonadati > Pseudomonadota > Gammaproteobacteria > Pseudomonadales > Pseudomonadaceae > Pseudomonas > Pseudomonas sp. 203-8. Next base: position 225,249 of record NZ_JAJFDF010000005.1, read on the forward strand.
GCGGAACCGTCGCCGGCACGCCAGCCGGAGACCGGCGTATCCAGTTTCACGGGGTTGTCCGCCCAGGCGACGAGGGGAAGGCAACTGAGCAGGGCGGCAAGGGACATTCGGTTCATGGAGTCATTCCAGTAGCAGGCGCCGGGCCAGGCTTTCGACATAGTTTTCGTCCTGGCCGCTGGGATGGGCGCGGAAGGCCAGGTGCAGGTATTCGTGGGTGAGGTCCAAGCGTTCCTGTAGGGAATACAGGCCGCGGACGAAGATGCGTTCGCGCTCGCGATCGACATAGGGCCGCCCGGAAGCCAGGCGGCACACGGAAAAACTCGGAATCTCCTCGTAGCCGGGCTCTCGGTCGAGACGCTCGCGCCACTGCCGGCGCTGCTTGCGCAGCCAGTCTTCGGCAGCCGGCAACGGCTGGCAGGCGGCCACCGGGTTGTCCCAGCGGCTCAGGCTGCTGCGCGGGAAAGCCTGGGCGAGGATGCTGTCGTAGCCCAGTCCCTGCCCGGCTTGCTCCACCGCGTGCTTCCAGGACAGGCGCGCCGGACCAGGCTGGTCGGAGTGATAGTTGACGGTCGCCCCGGCCAGCACCAGGTCGGCGCTCCAGGCAGCGATCCGCCGCGTCGGCGCGCTGGCCGGGCGCGGCGCCACGCGCTGGCGCTGGCTGCTGTCATCGATGGCCAGGCATTCGCCGCGCGGCGCGGCGTTTTGCAATAGATAGGTGCGAATGGTCACCGCCAGCGCGCGAGCGGCTTCCTTCGGCTGCGCCGAGGCTTCGCGCTCCAGCACCCGCGCCACGTACTCTTCGCGCGAAACCCGCGCGACCAGGCGCGGCACGCCATCCACCCGTTGCAGGAAGAGGTCGCCGGCGCTGGCGATGTCCAGTCGATTGCCGTTGGCGAAGAGCACTTGCTGCGGACCATGCAGCAGGCCTTCGGCGGCCGGGTGGCCGGAGGGATCGCTGACCGAGCGCAGCGGATAGCGGCTGAACAGGTTCACTTCCACGCAACGGCCCGGATCGGCCGGCCACGGACTCGGCAGGAAGCGCCCGAGCACCTCGGCGTAGCGGTCCAGAATCATCTTGCTGGTTCCCGGGCCGCCGAGCCAGAGCGGCGTTCCATCGACCAGCCAGCCAGCGAAACCGCCCTGGCGCGCCTGCGGGTCATGGTCGTCGAGCCAGCTCCAGGTCTTCACCCGCAGGCGGCCGCCAAGGCTGGCCACGGCATGGCCGTCGCCGGCCTGCAACGCCACGTCGAGCAGTACCCGCCGCGCCTCGCCCTGGGCCGGCAGTTGCTGCAACTGCTCCAGAAGCTCCTTAACCGGCACCCGCGTCTGCGGTTGCAGCCGTTCCAGATCGAGCAACCAGGCCGGTGCCTGGCGCGCCTGCCAGTAGCCGCGCCAGGCCTCCGGCCGCAAGGCGAGGCGCTGCGGCTCGAAATACAGCCCGCAGGAGCGCACCAGGGCGCGGTCACGACCGATCGTCTGGCCATTCTCGCAGCAGTAGACCTCCTCGCGGCTGCGCCCCTGGCAGGTATAGGGCGGCTCGGCCTGGCCGGTGTCGCTCAGCCAGGCGAAGACGAACAGTTTCCACAGGCTGCCCAGCGGAGCCTGCAAATCGGCCGGCAACGGCCGGCGCTCGAGTACCCGCTGGCGATCCAGGCTCACCAGTTCGTAGCCCTGGGTCGTGCGCCAGGCCAGCTGGACCGGCGCCTCCGCTGCGCGAAGCAGCAACGGCACGGCGCACAGCAGGACCAGCCAGGCGCGCAACGCAATCACTCGACCTTGACCTTGGCCAGCGCCGGCTTGGCTTCCAGGGCCTGCTGTTCCGGCGCGTAGAGACGCAGGTAGCGGGCCGGTGGCAGGTTGAAGCTGCCTTTCTGGGAGAAACGCACCAGGTGACGGAAACGCTGCTCGCCACTCAGGCTGTCCACCGGCACCCCGTAGAACAACTCGCCCGGTTCGTTGCGCGCGCGCTCCAGGGTGGTCGCTTCGTCGCCGGCCAGGCCGCTGATCTTGATGCCCCAGGTGGTGCGCTCGACATCCGCGCCGGGCGGCAGCGGCAGTTCCAGCATGCCGTAGCGTAGAGCGGTGTCTTCCGGAACGTTCAGGGTCACTTCGTCGAGATACAGTTCGTCGCTGGAAAGCGGCTTGTCGCCAACCTCCTCGACCTTGAACTCGAACGCCCCCTCACCGGGCACCAGGCGCAGCAGACGACGGCTGATCTGCACCGGCAGTTGCCCGCTCGGCGCCTGGGCGCTGCGGTAGCTGAGCGCAACCGGCAACGGCCGGGCCGGCGCCTCGTCCAGGTCGACCCAGCTCGGAATGCCGCGGCCGCGCCATTGCCAGTAGGTTTCGCCGCTGGCGCCGCGCTGCGCCTGCCAGTCCTTCGGCGGCTGCGGCAGCTTGCCCTGCGGCGCCTGGGCCAGGGCGCCCTGCAGCCAGGTCAGGGCCAGGGCGCGTTCCAGGGTCGATTGCGCCGGCGCCAGGCGTTGCAGCAAAGCGCTGGCCTGCTGGCCATCCACGGCCGAGTGAGAGGCCAGCAAGGCATCGGTGAACGGCAAGCCGGCCTCACGCAGGCGCTGCGTCGCCGTCTCGGCCTGGGCGGCCAGCGGAGCGGGCACCGCGACCCGCAGTTGCCGTGCCAGGTCCACCGCCAGTACTCGCGCCGCGGCCAGGCCGACGGCCGAGTCCGGGTCGCCCAGCACCAGGCCGTCGTCGGCCTCCAGCGGCTCCGCGCGCGCCTGCCCTTCGCCGGCGTTGGCCAGATCGTTGAGCAGGCCGCCGAGCAGGGTGTTCACCGGCAACTGCATGTCGCGGGCGAAAGCCAGGATCAGCGCACGCTGCAGCAGCGGGGTCTGCGTCGCCTGCTTGGCGTAGGGCTCGAGGATGCGCTGCCAGTGTTCGGCCGGCAGTTGGATCTCCAGTGCGCGGCTGGCGTACCAGTCGGCGTAGTAGGCGTAGGCGGTGAGGAAAGCGTCGCCATCGACGTCGCCACCCCACCAGGCGAACCAGGCGTCCGGGCCGGCCATCTGCACCAGGCGCAGGCGACTGTTCTGCATGATCAGGCGCAGGCGGTCGCGAATCCGCGGCTCGCCGCCGGCCAGCGCCGGATAGGCGATGCTCAGCGGCAGCAGTTGGCTGGCGGTCTGCTCGACGCCGCCGTAGGGATACTCCAGCAGATCATCGAGATTGCCCAGGTAGGCAGCGGCCGGGCCATCGGCCAGGCGCAGGCGTACGTCGCGCGCGTCCGCCGGCAGTTGCAGCGGGTTGCTCGCCGCCGCCAGGCTGAGGTTCTGCACCTGCTCCACCTGCCAGCCGTCGGCCAGCAGGTTGAAGCGCACCGCCAGGCGGTCGCGGACCTGCCCGTCCTGGCGCAGCTCGGCGCTCCAGTCGCCATCGCTGAGCGGCTGTTGCGCCAGCGGAATGTAGTTGACTCCCTTGGCCAGCTCCAGGGTCTGGCTGCGCTGGCTGCCAGGCGGCCCGCTGAGCAGCTCGGCCTTGACCGGCTGTTCGCCTTGGTTGAAGACGAACAGGCCGAGGTCGGGCTGGTCACCCTGGCGGAAGCGAGTCGGCCCGCTCCACTTCAGGTACAGCGGCTTCTCCGAGCGAAGGAACTGCTTCTTCTGGCCGACCTGGCCGTTGTCGTCGATGGCCCGCGCGGTGATCCGCCAGCGGGTCAGCGAGTCGGGCATGCGGAAGCTGAAGCTGGCCTTGCCCTGGGCGTCGGTGACCAGCTCCGGCTGCCAGGCGGCGGTGTCGACGTCCTCGCGGCGCGGCCGCTCCAGTACCTTGACGCCGCGCTCGCTGCGGTTCGCCCGTCCGGGTGCGCTGGTGCTGCCGGGCAACGCCACGTCGTAGCTGATGAAGGCCAGGCTGGCGCTGGTGCGCACGTTGTTGCGCCGCGGATGGTAGAAGAACTGGTCGATGCCGGGGGCGATCTCCGCCTGCAGGGCATAGACCATCTCATCCACCACGCTGACGGTCAGGTGGCTGGAAACCGGTTTGCCGGCGAAGCGCGTGGCCAGGGTCACGGTCACCGTCTCGCCCGGTTCGTAGCGCTCCTTGTCGGTGGCGATGTCGATCTCTACCTGGGGCATGCCGACCTTGATCCCGGCGTTCTGGAAGCTGTAGTCGCCGCCCTTGGTGTAGAGCACCGAGAAGGTCAGGTTCGGCGAGAACTCCTCGCGCACCGGGATCCACACGCGGTACTGGGTCGGATTGAGCTTTTCCAGGCGCAGCCAGTCGGCGCCCTTGGACAGCAGGGCGGTGGCCTCGACCTTGTCGCGCTCCAGGGACAACAGCGCATCCTCCACCGGCTCGGGGAAGGTGATCAGTGCGGAGGCTTCCTCGCCGGTGCGGTACTCGGGCTTGTCGAACACCACCTCGACGGTGCCCGGCACCGACTTCACGCCCTCGCCGCTCACCGAGTGGCCGGTGGCGCCAAGGAGCTGGCCCTTGTCGTCGCGCAGCTCCACGGAATAGGTACCGGGGCGCTCTAAGGTCAGCGCGAAGCGGCCGTCGGCGACCGGACCGCTATCGGTGGCGCGGTCCTCCAGGCGGATCCACTGGTAGCTGCTCGGCTTGAGCGGGGTCGGCTGTTCGCTGGCATAGCTGAACTCGACCTTCTCGCCGGCGGCGCTGAAGCGCTGCGGCGCGCTCAGGCGGTAGCGCGCGGCGCCGCGCTCGATGAGGATCTCCTTGCTGGTCTTGACCCGGTAGGCGGCGCCGTCGCTGGCGAAGATGGTCAGCATGTAGCGACTGGGTTTCTCGGCCGGCGGCAATTCGATGGCGGCGCGGCCCTTGCCGTCGGTGGTCAGTTCGGTGCTGCTCAGTTCCACCGGGAACTGGCCGAGATACTGCAGTTCGTTGTCCACCATCGACAACTGCTGGGCGCGCAGGCTCAGTTGCAGGCGCGCGTTGGCCACCGGCTTGCCGTCCGGATAGAGCAGGACGATCTCGCCCTTCACCGGCTCGGCGGTCTTGAAGTCCGGCTTGGCCAGGTCGAGGGCGACTTCGAAGTGCGGCTTGATGTATTCGGCGACGCGGAAGGCGCTGCTGTAGGTCTGCCCGCGGTAGTCGAAGCGCAACTCGTAGCCGCCGGCGACGGCGTTCTCCGGCAGTTGGAAGCGGCCATTGGCGCCGCTCTTCGCGTCGAAGCGGAGGTCCAGGCTTTGCAATACCGTGCCGCTGGCGTCGATCACGCTCAGGCGCACCGGCGCGCTGGCGGCGGCCTGGGATTGCCGGGCGTCCTTGAACTCGCGGCCGACCATCTTCAACGAGACCCAGTCGCCCGGCCGGTACAGCGGGCGGTCGGTGAAGGCGTATATCTTGGTGTCGTAGATCTCGCTGTCGTAATAGAAGTTCTCGGAGACGAAGACCCCGCCCTCGCGGTCCTCGCCGATCACGTAGGAGCGCTCCGGACTGGCGTGCTTGAGCCGCAGCAGGCCGTCGGCGTCGGTATTGCCGCTGCTCATCACGCCCAGGCCGTCGGTCCACAGCACCTTGGTGTCGGGCACCGGGGTGCCTTCGTGCTTGCGTGCGGTCCAGACCAGCAGCTCGTCGCCGGCGACCTTGCTCACCGCCACGCTGTTGGAGACGAACACCACGGTGGTGGCGCGGTACTTGCCGACAAGCGCCTCGACCAGGTACAGGCCCGGCTTCAGCTTGCCCAGCGGGATGTAGACATTGCCCGGCACGACGTTGATGAACTCGCTGGAGGAACCGGCCAGCTTTACGTCCTGCGGCGGCTCGATGGGCTTGGCGTCCCACAGCGGATAGCGGAACTGGCTGACCAGCGGCAGGCCGGGAATCGGCGCGTATTGCGGCTGCGCGTCGTAGGGCGTCGGCGCGGTCATGGCGTTGCCCATCTTCAGCTCGGGCACCGCCTCGGTGACCTGTTGCCGCGACTCGTAGGAGAAGGCGCGCTGCATCACCCGGCGCGACTTGCGATACCAGTTGTCCCAGAGATAGGCCAGGGTGTTCGACAGGCCTTCGCCCTTGAACTGCCCCTCTGCCAGGACCCGGTGCAGGTTCTTCTGCCGCTTGAGGAACTCCAGCGGCTGTTCGATCCGGTACAGGCGCACGTCGACCCCGCCATAGGGCTCCATGCGGTAGCGCCGGTAGTCGCGGCCGGGCGCTTCGAGACGGACCCGCGCTTCCTCGTCGGTGGCGAAGCTGCTGTCGGCGAGCAGGAAGAAGGATTCGCCGGCCATCGGCGTGTAGCCGCTCGGTTCCACCGTGTCTTCCGCCTGGACGGCGGCGAACGGCAGCAGGACCAGGGCGGCGACCGCCAGGCTACGGCTGAAACGGCGCAGGTTGCTCATTGCTGTGGTCTTCACTGGGACGCGATTCATTGAGAGAGGAAAGCCAGCCGATAGATGCCGATAAAGTTGGGATTGGATTCGTCGGGGATCCATCGGGTGTCCTTCCATGTCATGAGTTGTTGCAGGCTGACCGAGCGCATGCCGTTATCGGTCGGGGTGCTGCTGCCGGTGTGATAGGCGATGGAGCGGCCCATCCAGATCATCAGGTGCTGGTCGTCGCCCTGGTCGTAGAACATCAGGTCGCCGGGGCGCGCCTGGTTGAGGTCGCGACCGACCAGCCGGCTGTTGAACTGCACCAGCTTGATCGCATTCACGTAGGGCCCGACCTGGCCGCCACCCTGCTGCCAGTTCTGCGCCAGGCGCCGTTGCTCGGGACTGAGCGCCAGCTCCGGGGGCAGGTAGCGGTTGGACAGGCCGTTGGCGCGCAGCCACTTGCCATCGTGGACTTTCAGCGCCTCGTTGGCGGCGAAGCGCACCAGGCCGGCGCAGTCCTGCTGGTGCCAGCGCGGACTCGGCCCTTGGCGCAACTGTTCCTGGGCGATGCGCACGAACCAGGCGCGGAATACCTGCGATTGCTGCGGGTCGAGCGTTACCGCGGGCTCGCCGCGGGCAACGCCGCTGGCCAGCAGGAGCAGCGCCAGGCCGAAGGCAGTCAGGCGTCTCACAGCGACCGCCATTCCAGCGGCAGCCATTGCCACGGTGCGTTGGCCTGGCTTCCGGCAGGCAGCCCGAGGGCGTAGCTGCCCTTGCCGGCGAGGGTTTTCAGGCGCGGCATCAGGTAGGTGTCGGCGGCATTGCGGAATACCGGCTCCATGTCCTGCGGCAGGCTGTCGAGGGTTTCCCGTTGCAGCAGTTCGGAGAGCGGCTGCGGCGCCAGGTAGGCCGGTACCAGCGCATCCTTCGGCAACACCTCGGCGAGCGGCGGATAGCGTTTGTCGAGGGTGTCCAGGGCCTTGCCGAGCAACTGGTCGTCGAGGGAGAACAGCAGGGTCTGGCCATGGCGCGCCATGCCGATGCGGAAGAACGCGCGGCCGCTGATGCTCTCCGGGTTGTCCGCCTGGCTGGCCGGATAGGCGCCGAAGTTCGAGCTGACCTGGCGGGTCCAGCGGCGGGTCTGGCCATCCACCCGGTCTTCCACCGGGAAGCTGCCACCCTCGACCTTGGCTTCCTTCGCGCCGATCACGCGACCGAACAGCTTGCCCAGCTCGTCGTCGAGTTCGGCACTGGCCGGCGCGCTCAACTGGCCCACCAGCAGCGGCGAATGCAGCCGCGAACTGGCGTACCAGCAGAGACCGGCAGCGCCGCTGAGATGCTCGGAGAAGGCCTGGGCCATCTTCTGCTCGGCCCCCAGACGCTCCAGCATCACCCCGTACAGGCCAGGGGTGACCGGCAGCGCCACGCAGGCGCTGGCGCCCATCGGCATGGCCTGCCAGACCGGGGCGAAGTCCAGCGGCGGCTGGCGTTCCACCTCGTTCAGCGCCAGGTAGCTGCTCCAGCCCTGCTCGCCCTTCTCGAAGCGCACCCCGGCGAAGCTCGGGATGAAGCGCTGGTAGCCCATGGCCAGGACGCTGGCATTGAGGGTGATGCGCTGGCGCAGCTCGCCGCGGCCCGGCAGGCCGAAGCGCTCGGGGAACAGTTCGTCGCCGTCGAGCAGTGCCTCCAGGTCTTCGCTGGCCGGAGCGTTCAGCGGGCTGTCGTCGCTTTCGCCACCATCGTCGAAGAGCATCCGTGGGTTCGACAGCAACAACAGCCGGTCGCCCTTGGACAGGAACAGCATCGCCTTGTCGTTGCCGTAGCGCAGGCGATAGACCGAGGTTCCCGCCAGCTCGCCGACCTTGCGCAACTGCTGGTCGTCGGCGGCGATATGGGCCAGCGGCTCGAGCACCCGCGCCAGGCCGCCGCGCTTGAGCACCACCACGAAGTCGCGCAGGCGGCCGTCGGCGCCGCGCCAGAGGGCGACCTGGGCCGGTTGGTCGAGCAGTTCCTCGACCAGGCTGTCCTTCAGGGTCAGGTCGTGCTCGTAGATGATCCGCCGCAACGTACCGGTCAGGCCGAGGCGGTCGCCATTGTTCTCGTAATAGAAGACGAAGTCCTCGGTCAGGGTATCGCGCAGCAACGGCACCTCGAGGATTTCCTTCGGCAGGCGGCTCAGCGACACGCTCTCGATCAGCGCGTCGGGCTTGCGCAGGTCACGGTAGGCACGTGGCGCGTCGGCGTCCGCGGGTGCCTGGGCGCCGATCGGCTGGCCGAGGTCCTCTTCGGCCGGGCGCCCTCCGCCGAGCCGCTCCAGCCAGCCCATCTGCCAGGCCAGCACACCGCCGGCGGCCAGCGCGGCGACGATCCCCAGCACCGGCCACAGGGCGCTTCGGGTGCGCGCAGCGGCGGGCGCAGGGGTTCCGTTGGCAGGGCTGGGGGTGTTGTTCTCGCTCATGGTTCGCTAATCCCGTGTCATCCGTACGAGGGGATGCTTCAGTAGGTAAAGGTCTTGACCAGCACCAGGTCGCCGATGGTGCGCAGGGGCACGACGAAGGTCTCGTGCTTCTCGTCGACGCTGTTTTCGTTGAACACCAGGTTGACCTGCGCGGTGATCACGTCCTGTACGTTGCTGCCGGCCTGGAAGTTGTAGCCCTGGTTGTTGAGGTTGCCCCAGTAGTTCACGTAGATCAGGTAGGTGCCGTGCAGCGGCGCGCCCATGGTGAACATCTCCGGGCCGGGCCCGTCGACGCCGTCCGGATCGAGGCCGCCGCTGTTGCTCAGGCGCGGATGCGCCCAGTAGGCGTGCTGGCCATCGGGGGTGACGATATGCAGGTCAAGCTCGGCCTTCGGATCGTCCCAACCCAGCACCACGCGCACGCGCGGCGGCAGTTGGGAGCGATTGGCCTCGTAGAACTGTACGCGCTTGAGGATCTTGCCGTCGGCGCTGCCGACCTGGACGCCGTTGGAGCCGTGGCCGAACGCATAGGGGCGGACGAAGCGCCCGGCGCCGTCGGTATAGAGAGGGAGAGGATTGCCGTTGACCACCAGGCGCTGGGCGCGCTCGGTGCCGACCAGTTCGCGCAGGTGTCCTTCGATCAGGCTGCGGCCGCGCTGGCCGCCGCGATCGATGGGCGGAGTCGGATAGGCGACACGCGGGGCATCGGGCTGTTCGAGCAGGCCGGAATAGCGCCAGCCTGCCGTCGGACCATCCAGGTCCACCGAAGGCTCGGCTAGTGCAGGCAGCCCGAAGGCCAGTCCGAACAGCACCGACAGGCAGCCGGCACTCGAACCGAAGATACGCATGATCAATCCCTGGTCGTGCGATTCATGAAAGTTGCATCTTAACGATTGCGCTGTCCGCTGGATATCCCCGGCGACCGGCGGAATGTGCGAAATCCACCGCGATTCGACGGAAAGCGGAAAGTATAGGGGGCGCCATGCGGCGCCCCCGTTGTCATTTACGCTTCAGCGCCGTACCGGCCGCTTCTGCAGCTTGCGCTGCAAGGTCCGTCGATGCATGCCCAGGGCGCGGGCGGTGGCGGAGATGTTGCCCTCGTGCTCGGCGAGCACGCGCTGGATGTGCTCCCATTGCAGGCGATCCACCGACATCGGGTTTTCCGGCACCAGGGTGTCCAGGTCGGCGTGCTCGGAGAGCAGCGCGGCCAACACGTCATCGGCATCCGCCGGCTTGCACAGGTAGTTGCAGGCGCCGCGCTTGATCGCCTCCACCGCGGTGGCGATGCTGGAATAGCCGGTGAGGATCACCACCCGCATGTCCGCGTGCAGCTCCAGCAGCTTCGGCAGCAGCACCAGGCCGGAGTCGCCTTCCATCTTCAGGTCGAGCACGGCATAGTCCGGCGTGTCCTGCTGGGCCAGCGCCAGGCCTTCCTCGGCGGAGCCGGCGGTGCTGACCCGCAGGCCGCGACGGCTCATGGCCCGCGCCAGGACCCGGGTAAAGGTGGGATCGTCGTCCACCAGCAGGAGATGGGGTTGTTCTTCCCCTTCGAAGAGCAGCTCTTCAGACATAGGCAGGGCCTCTCAGACGGATCACTCAAGCCATTCCGTAGCTGCGCGGCAAGCGCAGTTCGGTCAGAGTGCCGCCATCTTCGTGGTTATACAACTTCACCGTTCCACCAGCGCGGGTCACGCTGGCCTGACTGAGAAACAGGCCGAGGCCGAAGCCCTTGCCCTTGGTGGTGAAGAACGGTTTGCCGATCTGTTCGGCGATCGCCAGGGGCACCCCGACGCCGTGGTCGCGGATACTCAGGCAGATACTGCTGCTGTCCCAGTCCAGGCGGATGTCGAGGTCGTCGGGACAGGCGTCCGCCGCATTGTTCAGCAGGTTCAGCAGAGCCTGGCTGAGGTCGGTCGGCGGGGTCAGGCGCGGCGCGGAGCCGAGGCCCAGGCACTGGTAGCGGTAGGAAGCCTCCGGACGCATCAGGTGCCAGCGGCGCAGCACCGATTCCAGCCATTCCGCGGCGCTTTGCTCCTCGATAGCCTGACGGCGGTCGGCCTCGGCCGCCCGTACCAGTTGCTGGAGGGTGTGCTTGCACTGCTTGACCTGTTCCTGGAGCAATGCCAGGTCTTCCTGCAGGGTCGGGTCCTGCGGGCGCTCCTGGCGCAGCTCGTTGAGCAGCACGCTCATGGTCGCCAGCGGCGTACCCAGTTCGTGCGCGGCACCGGCCGCCTGGGTGGCCACCGCGAGCAACTGCTGGTCGCGCATGCTTTCCTCGCGCCGCTCGGCCTGCATGTGCGCCTGCCAGCGCAGGGCCTCGGACATCTTCACCACGAAGAAGGTGATGAAGGCCGCCGACAGGGCGAAGTTCAGCCACATGCCGAACAGGTGCAGGTTGATCAGCATCGCCTCGTGCTGAACCGCCTGCAGGTGCAGCGGGTGGTACCAGATCAGCAGCAGGGTGTAGCCGGTCAGGGCCAGGCCGGAGAGCACCATGGAGTAGATCCAGGGCAGGGTCGCAGCGGCGATGGTCAGCGGTACCAGGTAATAGGAAACGAAGGGGTTGGTCGAGCCGCCCGAGTAATACAGCAAGGTGCTGTGGATGATCAGGTCGCAGGCCAGTTGTACCGCGTACTCCTGGTCGGTCACCGGCCACGGCGCGCGCAGGCGCAGCGCGGTGAACAGGATCAGGCAGGCGGACAGGCCAAGGGTCAGGCCGAGCGCCAGCCACGGCAGCGGCAACAGGTCGGAGAGCCAGGCGAAACCCACCGAGCCGGCCTGCGCGGCCAGCACGAGAATACGGATGAGGAGCAGACGGCCAAGGTTCTGGCGACTGGCGGAGAGCAGGAAAACCGGTGCGCGCATGTTTTCTTCCGGAATAAGCGCGAGTATAGCCAAGACGCTGTCGGCAACTCTGCGGCAAAGTGACTCAGAAACCTCGCAGGTCGCCATCCTGCCCTGTTTCGCCGAGCGCTGTCAGGGCTCAGATCAGTAAATTTCACGTTTTTTCCGAAATCGCCTAACCCGTTCCGGGAAAAGCCTTCGTCTCATGGTCCAAGACTGGCGTATAGGCATGTTTGCCGCGCCTGCCGGAACGATGCTCTACAGTGTGAATTCAGCCTTAGTACAAGGAGTTGCCCAATGTCTGCGATTTCCCGCCTGGCCGCCGCCGTCACCCTCTGCGCCGCCAGCCTCTCGGCCGTCGCCGAGGAAGCGCCGCGCTACAACCAGGTCTCGCTGCACGCCGAAGTCAGCCAGCAGGTGGCCCACGACCTGATGCAGGTCACCCTCTACAGCGAAAACCAGGGCAGCGATCCGGCCAAGCTCGCCGCCGAGACCACCAGCGTCCTCAACGCCGCCGTCGCCGACGCGCGCAAGGTCAAGGGCGTGACCATCAGCCTGGGCAGTCGCAACAGCTATCCGGTCTACGACGACAAGGGCCAGAAGATCACCGGCTGGCGCGAGCGCGCCGAGCTGCGCCTGGAAAGCTCCGACTTCGCCGCCCTCGGCCAGCTTTCCGCCGACCTGCTGGGCAAGCTGAAGATGGGCGGCATGGACTTCAGCATCGCCGATGCGACCCGCAAGAAGAACGAGGACCAATTGATGAAAGGCGCCGTGGACGCGTTCAAGGAGCGCGCCCAGTTGCTCACCGAGGCGCTCGGCGGCAAGGGCTACAAGCTGGTCAGCCTGAGCGTGAACAGCGCCGGCGCACCGCGCCCGTACCCGGTGATGCGGATGGCGGCGATGAAGGCCGACGCCAGCTTCGGTGGCGCCCAGGCGCCGGATATCGAGGCCGGGACCAGCCAGGTCACGGTCAACGCCGACGGTGTGATCGAGGTGCAGATGCCCTGATCCGGCCGGCGCGCACCACAAGAGGCAGCCTCCGGGCTGCCTCTTGCGTTTCCACTGTCTCTCGCGCAGCAAACGCGGCCTGCGTCGCGTTTGCGCAAATTCGAAAATGCGACATTCCCTTTCAATCGGATAACAACATCTACACTGAAGCGACCTCGACGCTTGCGGCCGGCACACGCCCTGCATAGCTTCGCGCAAGACAGCTCACGAGGCTGTCCCTCGCAGACAATCAAAATAACCAGAGGTCACTCCATGCGTAGAAACGCCGTCATCCGCTCCGCGATCATGCCCTCGCTGCTCGGCGCAGCGCTGGTCGCCGCCGTTCCCCAGGCCTTCGCCAGCAACCTGATCTTCTGCTCGGAAGGCAGCCCGGCCGGCTTCGATCCCGCCCAGTACACCACCGGTACCGATTTCGACGCCGCGGCGGAAACCGTCTTCAACCGCCTGACCCAGTTCGAGCGCGGCGGCACCAAGGTCCTTCCCGGCCTCGCGGAAAGCTGGGACGTCAGCGACGACGGCAAGACCTATACCTTCCACCTGCGCAAGGGCGTGAAGTTCCACAGTACCGACTACTTCAAGCCGACCCGCGAATTCAATGCCGACGACGTGCTGTTCACCTTCGAACGCATGCTCGACAAGGATCATCCGTTCCGCAAGGCCTACCCCACCGAGTTTCCCTACTTCACCGACATGGGCCTGGACAAGAACATCGCCAGGGTCGAGAAGCTCGACGAGCATACGGTGAAGTTCACCCTCAACGAGGTCGACGCGGCCTTCATCCAGAACCTGGCGATGCCCTTCCCATCGATCCAGTCCGCCGAATACGCCGCGCAACTGCTCAAGCAGGGCAAGGCCAGCGACATCAACCAGAAGCCGATCGGCACCGGCCCGTTCGTGTTCAGCCGCTACCAGAAGGATGCGCAGATCCGCTTCAAGGGCAACAAGGACTACTGGAAGCCGGACGAGGTGAAGGTCGACAACCTGATCTTCGCCATCAACACCGACGCCTCGGTGCGCGCGCAGAAGCTCAAGGCCGGCGAGTGCCAGATCACCCTCAACCCGCGCCCCGCCGACCTCGACGCGCTGAAGAAGGACCCGAACCTGAACCTGCCGTCGCAGGCCGGCTTCAACCTCGGCTACATCGCCTACAACGTCACCCACAAGCCGTTCGACAAGCTGGAAGTACGCCAGGCGCTGGACATGGCGGTGAACAAGAAGGCCATCATCGACGCCGTCTACCAGGGCGCCGGCCAGTTGGCGAGCAACGGCATGCCACCGACCCAGTGGTCCTACGACGAGACCATCAAGGACGCGCCCTACGATCCGGCCAAGGCCAGGGAGCTGCTGAAGAAGGCCGGCGTCGCCGAAGGCACCGAGATCACCCTGTGGGCCATGCCGGTACAACGCCCCTACAACCCCAACGCCAAGCTGATGGCGGAAATGCTGCAGAACGATTGGGCGAAGATCGGTATCAAGGCGAAGATCGTCACCTACGAATGGGGCGAATACATCAAGCGCGCCAAGGGCGGCGAGCATGACGCCATGCTGATCGGCTGGAGCGGCGACAACGGCGACCCGGACAACTGGCTCGGCACCCTCTACGGCTGCGACGCGGTGGACGGCAACAACTTCTCCAAATGGTGCGACGCCGGCTACGACAAGCTGGTCAAGGATGCCAAGCGCACCACCGACCAGGGCAAGCGCACCGAGCTGTACAAGCAGGCCCAGCACATCCTCAAGGAACAGGTGCCGATCACCCCGATCGCCCACTCCACCGTGTACCAGCCGATGCGCAAGACGGTACACGACTTCAGGATCAGTCCCTTCGGCCTGAACTCGTTCTACGAGGTCAGCGTCGGCAAGTAGCTTCGCCTGCCAGCCGCGCCGCCCCGCCACGAGCGAGGCGGCGCCTCTCCCCGGGGCGGCCGACCCGGCCGTCCCGCTCCAGAGGAGTCATCCATGCGACCACGCTCTGCCCTGCGCTACAGCCTGCTGCTGCTCGCCTTCGCCGCCAGCGCCGCCATCCAGGCCCAGCCGAAGACCCTGGCGGTGTGCACCGAAGCGGCGCCGGAAGGGTTCGATCCGGCCCGCTATACCTCCGGCTACACCTTCGACGCCTCAGCCCATCCGCTGTACAACGCGCTGGCCGCGTTCGCTCCGGGCAGCGCCACGGTGATCCCGGCCCTGGCGGAAAGCTGGGACGTCTCCGCTGACGGCCTCGTCTACACCTTCCGCCTGCGCCAGGGCGTGAAATTCCACAGCACCGACTACTTCAAGCCAACCCGCGAATTCGACGCCGACGACGTGCTGTTCAGCTTCCAGCGCATGCTCGATCCGCAGCACCCCGCCCACGACCTTTCGCCCAGCGGCTACCCCTACGCCGACGCCATGCAACTGCGCGACATCATCGAGCGCATCGAGAAGATCGACGAGCACCAGGTGCGCTTCGTCCTCAAGCACCCGGAGGCGCCGTTCCTCGCCGACCTGGCCATGCCGTTCGGCTCGATCCTCTCCGCCGAATATGCCGGCCAACTGATCGCCAGGGGCAAGGGCGACGAACTCAACAGCAAGCCGATCGGCACCGGCCCGTTCGTCTTCACCCGCTACCGCAAGGATGCCCAGGTGCGCTACGCGGCCAACCCCGACTACTGGAAGGGTAAGCCGGCCATCGACCACCTGGTGCTGGCGATCACCCTCGATCCCAACGTGCGCGTGCAGCGCCTGCGCCGCAACGAATGCCAGATCGCCCTGACGCCCAAGCCGGAAGACGTCGCCGCGTTGCGCCAGGACCCGCAACTGACGGTGCTGGAAGAAGCGGCGATGATCACCTCCCACGCCGCGATCAACACCCGGCACGAACCGTTCGACGACCCGCGCGTGCGCCGGGCGATCGCCATGGGCTTCAACAAGTCGTCCTACCTGAAGATCGTCTTCGGCGACCAGGCCCGCCTGGCCATCGGCCCCTACCCGCCGATGCTGCTCGGCTACGACGACAGCATCCGCGACTGGCCCTACGACCCCGAACGGGCCAAGGCCCTGCTGAAGGAAGCCGGCGTCACCCCGGACACACCCCTGAACCTCTACATCAGCACCGGCAGCGGCCCCGGCGGCAACCCGGCGCGAGTGGCGCAACTGATCCAGTCCGACCTGGCCGCCATCGGCATCCGGGTGAACATCCGCCAGTTCGAGTGGGGCGAGATGGTCAAGCGCACCAAGGCCGGCGAACACGACATGATGCTCTACAGCTGGATCGGCGATAACGGCGACCCGGACAACTTCCTCACCCACAACCTCGGCTGCGCCTCGGTGGAGTCCGGGGAAAATCGCGCGCGCTGGTGCGACAAGGGCTTCGACGAAGCCATCCGCAAGGCGCGCATGAGCAACGACGAGAGCCAACGGGTAGCGCTGTACAAGGAAGCGCAGCGGATCTTCCACGAGCAGATGCCCTGGTTGCCGCTGGCGCATCCTTTGATGTTCGACGCGCAACGCAAGAACGTCAGCGGCTACCGCATGAGCCCGATGTCGGCGCGGGACTTTTCGCGGGTGAAGCTGGACTGATCGCTGCGCCGCACGCGGGAAGCCCTGGTCCTTGCCTTCCCGCGTGCGGCGTTATCGTTCGGCCGGATCAGCCGCCGAGGCCGAAGGGATCGTCGATGGACGGGCTCGGTTGGGTGAACCAGCGCGGTCCTTCCTTCGTCATGTAGAAGTGATCCTCCAGGCGAATGCCGAACTCGCCGGGCACGCAGATCATCGGTTCGTTGCTGAAGCACATGCCGACATCCAGCGGCGTGCGATCGCCACGCACCAGGTACGGGCCTTCGTGGACGTCCATGCCGATGCCATGCCCGGTGCGGTGCGGCAGGCCAGGCAGGCGGTAGTCCGGTCCCAGGCCGTTGGCCTCCAGCGAACGCCGCGCGGCGGCGTCCACCGCCTCGCAGGGCCGGCCCAGACGCGCGGCCTCGAAGGCCGCCAGTTGGGCGTCGCGCTCCATCCCCCAGAATTCGCGCTGGCGTGCGCTGGGCGTGCCGAACACATAGCTGCGGGTGATATCCGACTGGTAGCCGTGGACCTGGCAGCCGGTATCGATCAGCACCATGTCGCCATCCTTCAGCACCTGCGCATGCTTCACCCCATGCGGGAAGGCACTGGCGGCACCGAACAGGACGATGCAGAAGGTCGAACCGGGCGCGCCCACCTTGCGGTGCGCCTGGTGGATGAACTCGGCGACTTCGGTGGTGCTGATGCCTTCGCGGAGAATGCTCGCCGCGGCCTTCTGCACTTCCAGGGTCATGTCCTTGGCCCGCTGCATCAGCGCCAGCTCCTCGGCCGACTTGCGCATCCGTCCCTGGTCGATCAGCGGCGCGGCGCTGACGAAGTTCCTGCCCGGCGCCTGTTGGCGCAAGCGCTCGAACATGCCGAACGGCAGGCTCGGACACAGTGCGACCGTGCTGCGCTCGCCCACGCCGAGCGCCTCCAGGCGATCGAGCAGCAGGCGATAGGGATCCTGGTGTTCCTCCCAGGTGTGGATGGCGCCATCGACCACCTGGAAGTCGCGCACCGTACCTTCCTCGAAGGCCGGCGCAAGGTATTCGAGGGCGCCCTCGGCGGGCAGTAGAGCACCCACCAGGCGTTCACTGGGGTGCCATTGCACGCCGCTGAAGTAACGCAGGTTGCTGCCTGCATGCAGGTACGCCGCGGCGATGCCATGCTCGCCCATCCACGCCTGGGCCGCGGCGATTCGCGCACGGTAAGACGCCAGGCCGATCGGCTGCGCGCCGTCCATCATGTTCCGCAGACGCTCCAGCGCCTGCGCAGGGGTACTCCCGCCAACACCCACGGTCATTTGTTGTTCTCCTCGTCTGGACCGGGCTGAAATTTAAGTCGAGCTTAAATTCAGGTCAAAACAAATTTTCAGTCACACTTAAAAATAGGGGTTCGGGTAGTTCATCTGTCAGACTTTATTGACGCCCCGCGCTGGGTATACTGCGCCTTTCAACAAGAGTCTCCCCAATGACCGTAGACCGCATCGGCGAACGCCTGCGTCGCTATCGCCGCGCCGCCAAGAAGACCCTGCACCAAGTCGCCAGCGAATCCGGTCTCACCGCGAGCTTCCTCTCCCAGGCGGAGCGCAACCTCACCGGTGTATCGATCTCTTCCCTGGCCAACATCGCCAAGTCGCTGAATATCCCGCTCAATGCCCTGTTCGACCAACCGGCACAACCCCAGCCCGACTCCCACGAAGGCGAGCGGGTACGCTACACCATCGAGGGCCAGCCGCTGGCCTACGAACGCCTGTCCAGCTCCTTCCCCGGCAACCTGATCAATGCGGTCAAGATGAACATGCCGGTGGGCTACCAGTCGGAGCTGATCTCCCATGAGGGCGCCGAGTTCTCCTACGTCCTGTCCGGGCAGATCGTCTACACCATCGAGGGGCGCCAGTACCCCCTCGGCGCCGGCGACTCGGTGCACTTCGACGCGACCAAGACCCATTGCCTGGCCAACGTCGGCAGCGATGTGGCGGAAGTCCTGACCATCACCACCATGGGCCTGTTCGACGACCATCCGACGCCCTGAGCCAGTCCGTAGCGCACCTTCCCATCCTGTCAGGCAAACGTTTTCGCAAGAGAAATGTTAGTCGTGCTTAATTTTCGTTGACCACAATTTCAGCATGACTTAATTTCGGCATCAGCGAATCGTCGACCAACAACAAACGGACGATCGCTGTCGCCGCACAGGGTCCATGGCTGTCACCCGCCATCCATGGAAAGGCGAGAGTTGCCATGGCCCATAAGGCCGATCCTCAGACGATGCCCTTAGAAAAAGAAAAAATGAGGTTTGCATGCGTAAGATCCTTCCCCTTCGGGCCTGGCTGGCAGCCGGTCTGATCCTCGGCTCCCCGTTCTCCCACGCCGCCAGCAACCTGGTGTTCTGCTCGGAGGGCAGCCCGGCCGGCTTCGATCCCGCCCAGTACACCACCGGCACCGACTACGACGCGACCTCGGTCACCCTGTTCAACCGCCTCGTCCAGTTCGAGCGCGGCGGCACCCGGGCGATCCCGGCCCTGGCGGAAAGCTGGGACATCGGCGACGACGGCAAGACCTACACCTTCCACCTGCGCAAGGGTGTGAAGTTCCACAGCACCGACTACTTCAAGCCGACCCGCGAATTCAACGCCGACGATGTGCTGTTCACCTTCCAGCGCATGCTCGACAAGAATCATCCGTTCCGCAAGGCCTACCCCACCGAGTTTCCCTACTTCACCGACATGGGCCTGGAC
Source organism: Pseudomonas sp. 203-8 (assembly GCF_020708595.1). Classification (NCBI taxonomy): domain Bacteria; kingdom Pseudomonadati; phylum Pseudomonadota; class Gammaproteobacteria; order Pseudomonadales; family Pseudomonadaceae; genus Pseudomonas; species Pseudomonas sp. 203-8. Next base: position 244,126 of record NZ_JAJFDF010000005.1, read on the forward strand.
AAGAACATCGCCAGGGTCGAGAAGCTCGACGAGCACAGGGTGAAGTTCACCCTCAACGAGGTCGACGCCGCCTTCATCCAGAACCTGGCGATGGACGTCGCCTCGATCCAGTCCGCCGAGTACGCCGGGCAGTTGCTCGAGGCCGGCAAGCCACAGCAGATCAACCAGAAGCCGATCGGCACCGGGCCTTTCATCCTGAGCCGCTACCAGAAGGATGCGCAGATCCGCTTCAAGGGCAACAAGGACTACTGGAAACCCGAAGACGTGAAGATCGACAACCTGATCTTCTCGATCAACACCGACGCCGCGGTGCGCGCGCAGAAGCTCAAGGCCGGCGAGTGCCAGATCACCCTCAACCCACGCCCCGCCGATCTCAAGGCCCTGCAGGAAGCGGCGAACCTGAAGGTGCCCTCGCAGCCAGGCTTCAACCTCGGCTACATCGCCTACAACGTCACCCACAAGCCGTTCGACCAGCTCGAAGTACGCCAGGCGCTGGACATGGCGGTGAACAAGCAGGCCATCATCGACGCCGTCTACCAGGGTGCCGGGCAACTGGCGGTGAACGGTATGCCGCCGACCCAGTGGTCCTATGACGAAACCATCAAGGACGCCCCGTTCGATCCGGCCAAGGCCCGGGAACTGCTGAAGAAGGCCGGCGTCGCCGAGGGCACCGAGATCACCCTGTGGGCGATGCCGGTGCAGCGTCCCTACAACCCCAACGCCAAGCTGATGGCGGAGATGATCCAGGCCGACTGGGCGAAGATCGGCATCAAGGCCAGGATCGTCAGCTACGAATGGGGCGAGTACATCAAGCGCGCCCATGCCGGCGAGCATGACGCCATGCTGTTCGGCTGGACCGGCGACAACGGCGATCCGGACAACTGGCTGGCGACCCTCTACGGCTGCGACTCGATCAACGGCAACAACGTATCGAAATGGTGCGACGCGGCCTACGACAAGCTGGTCAAGGCTGCCAAGCGGGTCTCCGACCAGGACAAACGCAGCGAGCTGTACAAGCAGGCCCAGCACATCCTCAAGGAGCAGGTGCCGATCACCCCGATCGCCCACTCCACCGTGTACCAGCCGATGAACAAGTCGGTGCATGACTTCAAGATCAGCCCCTTCTCGCGGAACGCCTTCTATGGCGTAGCCAACCAGCCCTGATGCCGACGCCACCCCGGTCGTGAAACGACCGGGGTGCAGAAGAACGGCACGACCCGTACTTCATTTCTTTGCTTTTCCTGCCCGTGTTCCAGAACGGCGCTGCGCGCGTTCCGCCAGGAGCGCTCGCCTCGCCGTATTCGACCGCCGCGCCCAGGCGCGGGCGAAACCGGCGCAAACCTGGTGGGTAAAACAGGTGCCATGACAACAATAAAGGGAGCAATCAGGTGATGAGATACCAACGAGTGACCGGCGCGACGCTGGGACTGGCCTTGATGGCATCGGCCGCGCCAGGCTGGGCGGCGGACGAGCAGGCAACCCCGCCGACCCCGGACAATCCCAGCTACGCCGCCCAGGTGCAGAGCATCCCCAGCGTGGAGAAACCGATCAAGGGCCAGGCCGGCGCCAGCGGGCTGTTCGAGGGGCAGAGCCTGACCCTGACCACCCGCAACTTCTACTCGCGGGAAAACATGAAGGACAGCTTCACCTTCCGCATTCCCAAGGCCGGCGGCGGCTCCCAGCGCATCCACCAGCGCAACGCCTGGGTCCAGGGCACGGTGCTCAAGTACAGCTCGGGCTACACCCAGGGCAGCATCGGCTTCGGCTTCGACGTCGCAGCCTTCAACGAGATCGCCCTGGAGCGCGGCAAGGGCCGCATCGGCGGCGGCGGCAACCGGACCCTGGCGAACAGCGATGGCGAGGCGATCGGCGAGTGGTCCAAGCTGGGCGTCGCCAACATCCGCCTGCGCGCCTCGAATACCGAATTCAAGGCCGGTCGCTTCCTGGTCAACACTCCAGTGTTCAGCTATATCGACAACCGTGCCCTGCCCTCCAGCTTCACCGGCTTCGCCGTGACCAGCGAGGAGCTGGACAACCTCAGCCTGCAGGCCGGCAGCTTCCGCAAGGTCAGCCCGCGGACCGGTTCCGGCGACGAGGACATGACCACCGAGTACGGCACCCGCCAGGTCAAGGGCGACCGCCTGAACTACCTGGGCGGCAACTACAAGCCGCTCGACGGGCTGGAAATCTCCCTCTATGGCTCGCATTTCCAGGACGTCTGGAACCAGTACTACCTGGGCGTGACCCACGACATCGGCGACCTCGAGAACGGCATCGCCCTGCGCACCGCCTTCAACGGCTACCACACCGGCGACACCGGCGCGCGCGAGGCCGGCTACATCGACAACGACACCTGGAGCCTGGCCTTCACTCTCGGCCATCGCGCCCACGCCCTGACCCTGGCCTACCAGCAGGTCGACGGCAACGAATACTTCGACTACGTGCACGAGACCTCGGCGATCTTCCTGGCCAACTCGATGCTGGCCGACTACAACAGCCCCAACGAGAAGTCCGCGCAGATCCGCTACGAGACCGACTGGAGCTACTACGGGGTCCCCGGCCTGAGCACCGGCGTGTGGTACGTGAAGGGCTGGGACATCGACGGCACCCACTACGACGGCGATCGCAACGGTGCCTACGGCAACTACGCCGAGGTGCGCGCCCAGGACGGCGAGAAGCACCACGAGCTGGGCCTGATGGCGGCCTACAAGGTGCAGAACGGGCCGATCAAGGACAGCACCTTCAAGCTCACCTACATGATGCACAAGGCCAGCCAGAACCAGGTCGACGGCAGCGTCAACGAACTGCGCCTGGTCAGCACCTTCCCCTTCAACCTGCTGTAAACCTGCGACAACCGGCGGCCCCGGCGACGGGGCCCACGAGGAGGACCCCATGCTCCATCCGTTGCTCCGACACCTGCCCCTGGCCCTGGCGCTATGCGCCGCCGGCGCGGCCCAGGCGAAGAACCTGGTGGTCTGCACCGAGGCCAGCCCGGAAGGCTTCGACATCGTCCAGTACACCGGCGCGGTGACCGCCGACGCCTCCGCGGAAACCGTGTTCAACCGCCTGCTCGCCTTCCGCCCCGGCACCACCGAGGTGATCCCGGGGCTGGCCGAGCGCTGGGACGTCAGCGCCGACGGACTGAGCTATACCTTCCACCTGCGCCCCGGCGTGAAATTCCATACCACCGACTACTTCAAGCCGACCCGGAGCCTGAATGCCGATGATGTGCTGTGGACCTTCCAGCGCGCCCTCGATCCGAAGCATCCCTGGCATGCCTCGGCGCTGCGCGGCTACGCCTACTTCGACGCGATGGGCATGGGCGAGCTGATCAAGTCGGTGGAAAAGGTCGACGAGCTCACCGTGCGCTTCGTCCTCAACCGTCCCGAAGCGCCGTTCCTGCGCGATATGGCGATGCCCTTCGCGTCCATCTATTCCGCCGAGTACGGCGACCAGTTGCTCGCCGCCGGCAAGCAGGGCCAGCTGAACAACCAGCCGATCGGCACCGGGCCGTTCGTCTTCAAGCGCTACGCCAAGGACGCCCAGGTCCGCTATACGGCGAACCCGGACTACTACGCCGGCAAGCCGCCGATCGACAACCTGGTGTTCGCCATTACCCTCGATCCCAACGTGCGCATGCAGAAGGTCCGTGCCGGCGAGTGCCAGGTCTCGCTGTACCCGAAACCGGAGGACGTGCCGCGCCTGAAGCAGGACCCGAACCTGGCGGTGGACGAGATCGATGCCCTGCTGACCACCTACATTGCCATCAACACCCAGCACAAGCCGCTCGACGACCCGCGCGTGCGCCAGGCGATCAACCTCGCGCTGGACAAGAAGGCCATGCTCGACGCGGTGTTCGGCCCCGGCGCGGCCAGTCCGGCGGTCGGTCCCTATCCCCCGACCCTGCTCGGCTACAACCATTCGATCCAGGACTGGCCGCACGATCCCGAACGCGCCAGGGCGCTGCTCAAGGAAGCCGGCGCGGAAAATCTCAGGATCACCCTGTTCATTCGCAACGGCACCTCGCCTACCATCCCCAACCCCGCCCTGGCGGCACAGATGCTGCAGGCAGACCTGGCCAAGGCCGGCATCCAGCTGACCATCCGTTCCCTGGAATGGGGCGAGCTGCTCAAGCGTTCGAAGGCCGGCGAGCACGACCTGTCGCTGCTTGGCTGGGCCGGCGACAACGGCGACCCGGACAACTTCCTCAGCCCGAACCTGAGCTGCGCCGCCGCCGAGTCGGGTGAAAACCAGGCGCGCTGGTGCGACAAGGACTTCGAGGCGCTGATGCGCAAGGCCCGCGAGGTGAGCGATCCGGCCGAGCGGGCGAAACTGTACGAGCAGGCCCAGGTGGTATTCCACGAACAGGCCCCATGGATACCGCTGGCCTACCCGAAGCTGTTCAATGTCCGGCGGAACACGGTGCAGGGCTACGTGATCAATCCGTTGAGCAACAACAACTTCGCCACCACCTCGGTGAAGCCGTAGAAGAACAAGGACCACAGCCCCGCCGCCAGCGGGGCGCACGGTCCGCGATGAGGAGTTACCCGCCAACATGCTTAGTTTCATTGCACGACGATTGGGGTTGCTGATCCCCACCTTCTTCGGCGTGACGCTGCTCACCTTCGCGCTGATCCGCCTGATTCCCGGCGACCCGGTGGAGGTGATGATGGGCGAACGTCGCGTCGATCCGCAGATGCATGCCGAGGCCCTGCACCGCCTGGGCCTGGACAAGCCGTTGTACCAGCAGTACCTGGACTACGTGGGCAACCTGGCACAGGGCAATCTCGGCGAATCGCTGACCACCCGCGAAGGCGTCTGGCACGAATTCCTCACCCTGTTCCCGGCGACCCTGGAACTGTCCCTGGCCGCCATGCTCTTCGCCGGCACCTTCGGTCTGCTGGCCGGGGTGATCGCCGCCCTGAAACGCGGTTCGCTGTTCGACCACGGGGTGATGACGGTGTCCCTCGCCGGCTATTCGATGCCGATCTTCTGGTGGGGCCTGATCCTGATCATGCTGTTCTCCGTGTCGCTGGGCTGGACGCCGGTGTCCGGCCGTCTCGACCTGCTCTACGACATCGAGCCGAAGACCGGCTTCATGCTGATCGACACCCTGCTTTCCGACGAACAGGGCTCGTTCCTCGATGCCGTGCGCCACCTGATCCTGCCGGCCATCGTGCTGGGCACCATCCCGCTGGCGGTGATTGCCCGCATGACCCGCTCGGCGATGCTCGAGGTGTTGCGCGAAGACTATGTGCGCACCGCCCGCGCCAAGGGCCTGTCGCCGGCCCGGGTGGTCTTCGTGCACGCCCTGCGCAACGCGCTGATTCCGGTGCTGACGGTATTCGGCCTGCAGGTCGGCACGCTGCTCGCCGGCGCGGTGCTGACCGAAACCATCTTCTCCTGGCCGGGCATCGGCAAGTGGCTGATCGACGCCATCAGCCGTCGCGACTACCCGGTGGTGCAGAACGGCATCCTGCTGGTCGCCACCCTGGTCATCCTGGTCAATTTCGTCGTGGACATCCTCTACGGCCTGGCCAACCCGCGCATTCGCCACCAACGCTGAGGAGCCAGCCGATGAACGCCATGCACAACGCTCCCGCCAGCGACCCGAGCCTGGTCTACCCGTCCCCGCTGAAGGAATTCTGGCAGGCCTTCGCGCACAACAAGGGCGCCCTCGGCGGCCTGCTGTTCATGCTGCTGATCGTGTTCTGCGCGCTGTTCGCCCCCTGGGTCGCCCCCTACGATCCGAGCGAGCAGTTCCGGGACTTCCTGCTGACCCCGCCATCCTGGCTGGAAGGCGGCCAGGCGCGCTTCCTGCTCGGCACCGACGAGCTGGGCCGCGACCTGCTCTCGCGGCTGATCCACGGCGCCCGCCTGTCGCTGCTGATCGGCCTGTCCTCGGTGGTGATCTCGCTGATCCCCGGCATCCTCCTCGGCCTGCTCGCCGGCTTCTCGCCGAACCGTGCCGGGCCGCTGATCATGCGCCTGATGGACATCATGCTGGCGCTGCCGTCGCTGCTGCTGGCGGTGGCCATCGTGGCGATCCTCGGCCCGGGCCTGATCAACACCGTGATCGCCATCGCCATCGTCTCGCTGCCGGCCTACGTACGCCTGACCCGCGCCGCGGTGATGACCGAGCTAAACCGCGACTACGTCACCGCCTCGCGCCTGGCCGGCGCCGGCACCCTGCGACTGATGTTCGTCTGCGTGCTGCCGAACTGCATGGCGCCGCTGATCGTCCAGGCCACCCTGAGCTTCTCTTCGGCGATCCTCGACGCCGCCGCCCTCGGCTTCCTCGGCCTCGGCGTGCAACCGCCGACCCCCGAGTGGGGCACCATGCTCGCCTCCGCCCGCGACTACATCGAGCGCGCCTGGTGGGTGGTCAGCCTGCCCGGCCTGACCATCCTGCTCAGCGTACTGGCGATCAACCTGATGGGCGATGGCCTGCGCGACGCCCTCGATCCGAAACTGAAGAACGCGGCATGAGGAGCACAACCATGAACAGCGCATCCGTATCCGCGCCACAGGAGACCGCCGCATGAGCCTCCTCGATATCAAGAACCTCAGCGTACGCTTCGGCGACACCACCGCCGTGCCCGTGGTCGACGGCCTCGACCTGAGCGTCGACAAGGGCGAGGTGCTGGCCATCGTCGGCGAGTCCGGCTCCGGCAAGTCGGTGACCATGATGGCCCTGATGGGCCTGATCGACGCCCCCGGCTGGGTATCCGCCGATCACCTGCGCTTCGACGGCCACGACATGCTCACCCTCAAGGGCCGCCAGCGCCGGCGCATCGTCGGCAAGGACATGGCGATGGTCTTCCAGGACCCGATGACCGCCCTCAACCCCAGCTACACCGTCGGCTACCAGATCGAGGAGGTTCTCCGCCTGCATCTCGGCCTGCGCGGCAAGGCCCTGCGCCAGCGCGCCCTGGAACTGCTCGAACGGGTCGAGATCCCGGCCGCCGCCAGCCGTCTCGACGCCTACCCGCACCAGCTCTCCGGCGGCATGAGCCAGCGCGTGGCGATCGCCATGGCCATCGCTGCCGAGCCCAAGCTGTTGATCGCCGACGAGCCGACCACCGCCCTCGACGTGACCATCCAGGCGCAGATCATGGAGCTGCTGCTGAACCTGCAGCGCGACCAGGACATGGCGCTGATCCTGATCACCCACGATCTCGCCGTGGTCGCCGAGACCGCCCAGCGCGTCTGCGTGATGTACGCCGGCGAAGCGGTGGAGATCGGCGGCGTGCCGGCGCTGTTCGACCGCCCGACCCATCCCTACACCGAGGCGCTGATCAAGGCGATCCCCGAGCACTGTGCCGGCGAAGCCCGCCTGGCCACCCTGCCCGGCATCGTTCCGGGGCGCTACGACCGCCCGCGCGGTTGCCTGCTGTCGCCACGCTGCCCCTATGCCCAGGAGCATTGCCGCCAGGAGCGGCCGGCCCTGGAGGCACACGAGCGCGGCGCGGTGCGCTGCTTCTATCCGTTGAACCTGCTGAACGAGGTGGCCTGATGGAAACCGTTCTGACCGCCCGTGATCTGACCCGTCACTACGAAGTCTCCCGCGGCCTGTTCAAGGGCCACGCCCAGGTGCGCGCGCTGAACGGCGTATCGTTCGAACTGGAAGCCGGCAAGACCCTCGCCGTGGTCGGCGAGTCCGGCTGCGGCAAGTCGACCCTGGCGCGCGCCCTGACCCTGATCGAGGAACCCACCTCCGGCTCGCTGAAAATCGCCGGGCAGGAGGTCAAGGGCGCCAGCAAGGACCAGCGCCGGCAGTTGCGCCGCGACGTGCAGATGGTCTTCCAGAACCCCTACGCCTCGCTCAATCCGCGACAGAAGATCGGCGACCAGTTGGCCGAGCCGCTGCTGATCAACACCGCGCTGTCGCGCGAGGAACGCCGCGAAAAGGTCCAGCAGATGATGCGCCAGGTCGGCCTGCGGCCGGAGCACTACCAGCGCTACCCGCACATGTTCTCCGGCGGCCAGCGCCAGCGCATCGCCCTGGCCCGGGCGATGATGCTGCAACCCAAGGTGCTGGTGGCGGACGAGCCGACCTCGGCCCTCGACGTGTCGATCCAGGCCCAGGTACTGAACCTGTTCATGGACCTGCAGCAGCAGTTCCGCACCGCCTACGTGTTCATCTCGCACAACCTGGCGGTGGTCCGCCACGTCGCCGACGACGTCCTGGTGATGTACCTCGGCCGACCGGCGGAGATGGGGCCGGCGGACAAGCTCTACGAGAACCCGCTGCATCCCTATACCCGCGCGCTGCTCTCGGCGACCCCGGCGATCCACCCGAACCCGACGAAGCCGAAGATCCGCATCCAGGGCGAACTGCCGAACCCGCTGAACCCGCCGGAGGGTTGCGCCTTCCATAAGCGCTGCCCCTACGCCACCGAGCGCTGCCGCAGCGAGGTGCCTGAGCTGCGCCTGCTCGACCAGCGCCAGGTGGCCTGCCACCACGCCGAGCAATTCCTCGGCTGAGCGCCACGGGGCGCTCGCCGCCCCGCAGCCCTTCAGAGCTGGCGCAGCAGCGCCAGCCTTACCCCGAACCCTATCAACAACCCACCGAAGCCCCACTGCTGCAGGCGCTGTGCCCGCGGCCGGGACGCCAGCCAGCGGCCCAGGCGGCCACCGGCCAGCGCATAGGCGCAGTCGAAGGCCAGGCCAACCAGAACCAGGACCGTACCGAGCGCGGCGAACTGGACGGCCAGCGAACCGGCTTCGGGGCTGACGAACTGCGGCAGCAGCACCGAACAGAACAGCAGGGCCTTGGGGTTCAGCAGGTTGGTCAGGAGTCCGCGCAGCAAGGCCCGGCGGTCGGCGTGAGGGACCACCGGCGCGGAACCCGCGTCGCTGGTCGGCAAGGCCAGTCCGCCACCGCGCAGCATCTGCAGGCCAAGCCAGGCGAGGTAGGCGGCGCCGAGCAGGCGCACCAGGTCGAAGGTCCAGGGAGCGGTACGGAACAGCAGCGCCAGTCCAGTCGCGGCCATCAGCACATGGCAGGCCCGAGCCAGGGCCAGGCCGAGGGCGGTGACCAGCGCCGCGCGACGGCCCTGGCGGGCGCCGGTCTGGAACAGCAGGAGCATGTCTGGTCCGGGCACCAGGTAAACCACCGCCAGGGCAATCAGGAAAGCGCTCGTGTCCATCGTATCGGCTCCAGGAAGGTGACCCGGATAACGATTCTATGCCCACAAGGCAGGGCAGGTGCTTGCGTTTTCCACCAGCCTATCCATTCTATTTGGCAGTAAATTCCACTCTCTGGAGACTATCCATCCGGATATGCCAAGATGAAACTCGACGCCTATGACCACCGCATCCTCGCCGCCCTCCAGCGCGACGGCCGCCTGAGCAACGTCCAGTTGGCCGAGGAGATCGGCCTCTCCCCGTCCCCCTGCCTGCGCCGCGTGCGCCTGCTGGAAGAGGCCGGGGTGATTCGCGGCTACCAGGCCAGCATCGACCGCGACGAGGTCGGCCTCGGCCTCACGGTGTTCGTCGGGATCAAGGTGGAACGCCACCGCCAGGAGCAGGCCGAGGCCTTCCACCGTGCGGTGGTCGACCTGCCGGAGGTGATCTCGGTGCACCTCGTCTCCGGCGAGTCGGACTTCCTCCTGCAAGTGGTGGTCCCCGACCTGCGCGCCTACGAACGCCTGCTCAGCGAGACTCTGCTGCGCCTGCCCGGGGTCAGCGACATTCGCAGCAACTTCGCGATCAAGACGGTCAAGGCGCCCTCGCCGCTGCCGCTCGGCCACCTGGCCGGCTGAGCGCTCAGCCGCGGAAGAAGCGGTAGAAGCGCAGCAGATCGGCCTGCTGCGTCGCCAGGTCGCTCTCGACGAAGGTTACCTCGCTATGCGCGGGGCTTTGCGCCAGGCGCGAGAGGTCCAGTGGATGGACGAAGCCCAGCAGCGGATAGCCGCCCATGCTCTGGCGGTCGGCCATCAGCACGATGGGTTGGCCATCGGGCGGAACCTGGATAGCGCCCTCCACCACGCCCTGCGACCAGGCGCGCGGCGCCCCGCGCAGTGGCTCGCCGGCCAGGCGGACGCCCATGCGATCGGACCGCGGGCTGATTCGCCAGGCGCTGGCGAAGAAGGCTTGCCGGCTGGCTGCGTCGAAGGCCGCCGCATCGCCGCCGAGCAGCACGCGCAAGGGCCGCTGCTGCCGGTAGTCCGGCTGGAAACGCCAGGGCACGCTGGCATCCCACGGACACGCCGCTCCCGCTTCGGCACACGGCAGGCAATCGCCCTCCGCCAGGATCCGGCCATCGCCCTGTAAACCGCCGAGCCCGTCGCGAACCTGGCAGGCGACGCTGCCCAGTACCGGCCTCGCCCGGAAACCGCCGGCGCAGGCCAGGTAGGCACGCTGCCCGGCCTCGGCGAAGCCCAGTTCGATGCGTTGCCCGCGGCGGACCCGGAAGCGACTCCAGGGCAGGCATTCGCGACCGTCCACCGTCAGCGCCAGGCGCGCTCCGGTCAACGCCAGCCAGGTCGCCTCCACCCTGCACTCCAGCACCAAGCCGCCGAAAGCGATTTCCAGCAATGGCGTCCCCCAGGGATTACCGAGCAGACGATTGGCCCAGGCTGCCGCCTGGCGGTCCAGAGGGCCGCCCGGGGATACGCCGAGGTGCTGCCAGCCGCGCCGGCCGTCGTCCTGCAGCAGGCTCTGCGGACCCGCCTTGACGACCCGCAAACCATTCATTCGCGCCCGCCCAGGTCGAGGAAAGCCTCGCGCCCGATGGCGACGAAGCGCACCCGGTCGCCCAGCGCCAGTGGGCACGGAGGAGTGGCGGCCGGATCGAAGGGACGCCACGGACTGCGTCCCAGCAGGTGCCAGCCGCCGGGCGAGGCCTGCGGATAGATCGCCGTCTGCGCCTCGGCAATGGCCAGGCTGCCGGCCGGTACGCGCGCCCGCGGGGTGGCCCGCCGCGGCAGGACCAGGCGCGGATCGAGGCCGCCGAGGTAGGCGAATCCCGGAGCGAAACCGATCGCGCCGACCCGGTATTCGGCCGCGCTGTGCAGTTCGATCACCCCTTCGCCAGTCAATCCGCAGGCAACCGCTACCGTCGCGAGGTCCTCGCCGGCGTACCAGACGGGAATCTCGTGCAGGCGCCCGGCATCCTCGGCGGGGCGCCAGGCATGCCACTCCGCCAGCAGCGGACCCAGGCGTTCTTCCAGTACCTGCGGAGCGATGCGGTAGGGGTCGTAATGCAGCATCAGGGTGGTCCAGCCCGGCACCAGATCCCTGACGCCTTCGCCGAGCCCCTCGCGCAGACGTCTGGCCAGCTCGGCCAGGCGCACAGACAGGTCCACTTCGGGCTCTTCGGCGAGCGTCAGCAGCAGGGCTTCGGCACCAGCGGGTTCGATGCGGATCACAGGCTGTCCAGGGCCGCGCGCAGGCGCCGGAGGACCGCCAGCGACTGCGGGTTATCGCCATGCACGCAAAGACTGTCGGCGGTCAGGCGCAGCGGGTTGCCGTCGTAGTCGGGGAAGGCTTCGCCGCGGGCGATGGCCAGGGCCTGTTCGATGATCCGCTGCGGATCGTGATGCACCGCGCCGCCAAGCCGCCGCGGCGCCAGCCGACCGTCCGGCAGGTAGGCGCGATCGGCGAAGGCCTCGAACAGCAGCGGCACGTCGGCCTCGTCGGCCAGTTCCAGCTCGCGGCCGTTGTCGGCCAGGGCCAGCACCATCAGCGGCAGGCCCTTGCGATAGGCGGCGCAGGCGTCGAGCACGGCGCGCAGCAGCTCATCGTCGCCGACCAGGTCGTTGTACAGCGCGCCATGCGGCTTGACGTAGGCCACCTGGGTACCGAGGGAACGGCAGAAAGCGTCCAGCGCGCCGATCTGGTACAGCACCATGGCATGCACCTCTTCGGCAGAGCAGGCCAGCGAGCGCCGGCCGAAGCCGCTCAGGTCGGGATAGGCCGGGTGCGCGCCGATGCTCACGCCATGGCGTACCGCCAGCTCCACCGCGCGCAGCATGGTGAGCGGGTCGCCAGCGTGGAAGCCGCAAGCCAGGTTGGCCTGGTCAACCAGCGGCATGCTGTGGACATCGTCGCCCATGCGCCAGGCGCCAAAGCTTTCGCCCATGTCGCAGTTGAGCAGGATACGCCGGCCGGTGTCGTTCATTGTGCGTTCCTTTCGAGGCCAGGATTACGGAAAAATGAGCGCAGTGCTGGCGAATTAGCGTCAGGTAGCATACTCAGGCACTGAGAACAGGAGTAAATTCTCCTCTTTTGCACCGACGACCTTGCATTCATGAAAGTTCTCATCCTGGCGGCCTATGCGCTGAGCATCCTCTATGTCCATTTCCGCGGCCGGGTACGCCACAAGCTGTCGCGCCAATTGAGCGACCACTCCAGCTTCCTCGCTCCGATCAACTGCCTGATGTACCTGTTCTCGAAGGTACCGAACCGCCCTTACCTGGCACCGCAAACCTTCCCCGAACTGCAGGTTCTGGTCGACAACTGGCAAGCCATCCGCAGCGAGGCGCTGCACCTGCACGACGCCGGCAACATCAAGCGTTCCGAACAGTACGACGATATCGGTTTCAACTCGTTCTTCAAGAGCGGCTGGAAGCGCTTCTACCTGAAATGGTACGACGAGGCCCATCCCTCCGCCGGACAACTCTGCCCGCAGACCACCGCCCTGTTGCGGCAGATTCCCTCGGTCAAGGCGGCGATGTTCGCCGAACTGCCGCCGGGCTCGAAGCTGGTGCGACACCGCGATCCCTACGCCGGCTCGCTGCGCTTCCACCTGGGACTGTTCACCCCCAACGACCCGGCCTGCTTCATCGAGGTGGACGGCGAGCGCTACCACTGGCGCGACGGCGAGGCGGTGGTGTTCGATGAAACCTTCATCCACTACGCGGAAAACGCCACCGAACACAACCGCATCATTCTCTTCTGCGACATCGAGCGGCCGCTGACCCAGGGCTGGGCCACCGCCTTCAACCGCTGGTTCAGCCGCAACGTGATGGCTGCCGCGGCCGCCCCGAACAACGCAGGCGACCGGACCGGCGGACTCAATCGGATCTTCGACAGCCTCTACAAGATCCGCCTGCAGGGCAAACGTTTGAAGAAGCGCAACCGCAAGCTCTACTACCTGCAGAAATGGGGCTTCTTCGCCCTGGTACTGGCTTTCATCCTGTGGATCTGAGGCCCGGCGACGCAAGGCCCCGATAGCTCCGTGGGGCGCATGACGGCGTCATCCGCCGACACCCAGCCGAAATGGCGGATAACCGCTCTGCGGTTATTCGCCCTACGCCACGGACAACGCGAAGTCCCGATAGCTCCGTAGGGCGCATGACGCCAACGGCGTCATCCACCGATACCCCGCCGAAATGGCGGATAACCGCTCTGCGGTTGTTCGCCCTACGCCACGGACAGCGCGAAGTCCGATAGCTCCGTAGGGCGGATGACGCCAACGGCGTCATCCGCCGACACCCCGCCGAAATGGCGGATAACCGCTCTGCGGTTATTCGCCCTACACCCCGCAAAGCCCAGCAGTCCCGGCAGTTGGCAACGAAAAGGCTCCCTTGGGAGCCTTTTTCATTCATCCGTTCAGTACACGTCGCGTCGGTAACGTCCTTCGTCGGCCAGGCGTTGCAAGGCCTCCTCACCGAGCACTTCGCGCAGCACCCGGTCGACACCGCCGGCCATGCCCTGCAGGCTGCCGCAGACGTACAAGGCCGCACCCTCGTCAATCCAGCGCCGCAGTTCATCCGCCGCTTCATGCAGGCGGTCCTGGACATAGATCTTCTCCGCCTGGTCGCGGGAGAAGGCCAGGTCCAGGCGTTGCAGCTCACCCCTGGCCAGGGCTTGCTCCAGCTCCGCACGACAGTAGTAGTCGTGGGCGAAATTGCGTTCGCCGAACAGCAGCCAGTTGCGCTTGCGCCCGGCGGCAATGCTGGCGCGCAACAGGCTGCGCAGGCCGGCGAGCCCGGTGCCGTTGCCGATGAGGATCAGCGGCACGTCATCCTCCGGCAGGTGGAAGCCCGCGTTGCGGCGCAGGCGCAGGGTCAGCGCGGCGCCGAGCGGCAGGTACTCGGTGAGCCAGCCGGAGCAGATGCCCAGGCTACCGTCGGCATGCTGCTCCTGGCGTACGATCAGTTGCAGGTCGCCATCGCTCTGCAGCGACGCGATGGAGTACTGGCGCACGGAAAGCGGAATCAGCGCATCCAGCAGCGCCTGCGGGTGCAAGCCGACCAGGTGTTCGAAAGAGTCCGGCAGCAAGCGCCCAGCCAGGGCCTGCTCCAGGCTCTGCTCGACGCCCTCGACCGCCACCCGCGCCTGGCCGTCCAGGTTATGCCGCTGCAGCCATTCGCGGATGCGCGCGGGCGCCTGGTGCGGGACGATCTCCAGCAGATCGCCGGCGCGCCATTGGATGGCGCTGTCGGTCGGCGCACGCAGGTCCAGCAGCCAGGTCGACTCGCCCTGGCTGCCAGGATTCAGGCACTCCCGCCGCGCCAGCGACCAGACCTCGAAGGCCGGCGCTTCCCAGGCCGCCGGGGCGGCACCGCCGGTCACCTCGGCCAGGCTTTCCTGCCATTGGCGCAGGGCCGCGGCGTCGCCATCATCGACCTCCACCGGGGCGAACAGGCTCCGCGCGCCCTGCCCCTGCAACCAGCCCTGCATGCGCCGGGCGAAGCCGCAGAACTGCTCGTACTGGCGATCTCCCAAGGCCAGCAGGGCGTAGCTCAGGCCATCGAGGCTGGCGGCCTGGCCAAGCACCTTGCGTTCGAAGCCGCGGGCGCTGTCCGGCGCCTCACCGTCGCCGAAGGTGCTGACCACGAACAGCGCCTTGCGCGCCTCGGCGAGTTGCCCGGCATCCAGGCGCGCCAGCGATTCGACCCGCACCGGCAACCCGGCCGCCTGCAACTGGCCGGCGCTCTGCCAGGCCAGTTGCTCGGCAAAACCGCTCTGGCTGGCGTAGCCGATCAACCAGGGCTCGCCGCTGGCGCCGGCGCTGCCGCCCAGGTCGGCGCGGCTCGCCCGTACCGCGCGTTTCTTGCGCCGGCGGTCGAGGTAGAGCAGCCAGCCGGTGATGAAGAACAGCGGCATCGCCAGGCTGGCGAGCATCATCAGGATGCGTCCGGCCATGCCGAAATAGCTGCCTACGTGCAATGCATAGACGCTGGCCAGCAACTGGCTGCCGAAAGAACGGTCGCTATAGCGCTGGTCGCTTTTCACCTGGCCGTTGGCCGGGTCCAGGATCAAGGTGTTGAAGGCACGCTCGTGCGGCGCGTCGGTCAGGCGATAGAACACTGTCGCCGGCTGGCCGCCCGCCGGCGGCAGGCGCAGGTTGTAGGCCTGCAAGCGGTCGCCGCCGGCCTGGCGGATGCTGTTCCATACCGCCGCGTAGTCGACCACCAGTGGAGCCGCATCGGCCGGGCGCTCGCCACGTCCGCCCGGCTTGCCGCGCTGCGCCTGCTGGCCGGCGGGCGCGTCGTCGAGCAGTTTGAACAGGCCGTTGCGGTACCACTCGTAGGACCAGTACAGGCCGGTCAGCGCAGCCAGCAGGTAGAGCGCCAGGCACCAGGTGCCGGCCACGGCATGCAGGTCCCAGTTGAAACTGCGCCCCTTGCGCGACCAGTCGAGGGTCAGCCAGGCGCGCCAGTCGAAAACCTTGCGCGGCCAGCGCAGGTAGAGACCGGACAGGCAGAAGAAGATCAGGATCAGGGTGCAGGCGGCGGTGACCTGCTTGCCGTACTCGCCCATGGCGAGGAACCGGTGCAGTTGCATCATCAGGTTGAAGAAACCCTCGCCGCGTGGCTCGCCGACGAAAGCCCCGGTGTAGGGATCGATCCAGCGCGACTCGCCGCGGCGCTGTCCCGGCGGCGGGGTATAGAAGATCCGCCCGGCCTTGTCGCTGGCCATCTCGACCCAGACGAAGGCCACTTTCCGCCCCGGCTCGGCACCTTCGATACGGCGCACCAGTTCGTCCAGCGGCAGCACACCCTCGGAGCGCTTCTGCACCACCAGCACGTCAGGGTTGAGCGCGCGCATCAGCTCGTCCTGGAACGACAGGGTCGCTCCGGTGACGCCCATCAGCGCCAGCACCAGGCCGGCGCTGATACCGAAGAACCAATGCAACTGGAACCAGACTTTCTTCACAGGATCACCTTCACGGCCGCCGCGCGGCAACAACGGGACTACGCCGACGCCAAGCGCCGGCCAGACGACACGAGGACGTCGGCGGGCAATTCTATTTGATAATCAGTTGCGATAAAGCCGAATTAACGTTCTTTACGCTCTATTTACCCACCTGGATGGGGGAAAGCCCCATCCCGTAGAGGGAATGGGGCTTTCGTGGGGAGCGAGAGCGGCTGTCAGAAGTGGAAGTTGGTGCTGAACAGTATCGTCCTTCCAGCGGCCTGGGACGCATAGTGCGCCGCATAGGCTTTGTCGAAGTACTTCTTGTCGAACACATTCTGCACGTTCAACTGGAAATCGACGTTCTTGCTCAGTTTGTAGCTGGCCATTGCGTCATAGCGCCAGTAATCGGGGACATAGACGGTATTGCCAACGTCGCCATAGACCTTGTCGACATAGAAAGCCCCGCCGCCGATGGTGGTCTTCGGGAAGATGTCATAGGTGGTCCAGAGACTGAAGCTGTTCTTCGGCGTATTTGGCATCTCGTTGCCGTTGTTGGAAGCCGCCGATGCGTTCACATTGCCGTTACGCCCAGCCTTACCGGCATCGACCAACTCGCTGTCCAGGTAGCTGTAGCCCGCGAACACCTTCCACTTCTCGGTCAGCTTGCCGCTGGCGCTCAACTCCACGCCGTCGACGCGGGTTTGTCCGGCGTTGTCGTAGGTCTGGTTGGCGACCAGGATGCGGGTATTGTCCTTGTCGGTGCGGAAGATCGCGGCACTCAGCTCCAGCCGCTCGTTGAAGAAAGCCCACTTGGTACCAAGCTCGTAGTTCGTGGTTTCTTCCGGCTCAAGGTTGTTGCTGATGGCGAACCCGTCGACAGCATTCGAGGTATCCCCATTATCGAGCATGCTACCCGGCGGCGTAGCCGAAGTGGCGTAGGACGCATAGATGCTGCCGTTGGGTACAGGCTTCCACACCAAGCCTGCCTGCCAGTTCCAGAAGCTCGACTTGTCGCTGAGTTTGGTAGCGGGTCTTACACCGTGGTTCTTCGCCGTAGTTTCGAAACTATCGAAGCGCGCGCCAATATTGACCTGCCACTGCTCGTTCAGGTCGATGGTGTCGAACGCATATATTGCCTTGGTGGTGCCGACCGTATTCAGCGGCGCATATTTCCGGGTAATACTGCCATTCCATGGATCGTGCGGATTGGGATTTTCCAGACTAGTGCAGTTATAGCCGCTAGGCGCCCCGATCAGCGATGGATTGCACTTGTTGCTGCCCAGGCCGGTATTGGTATCGACGGTATACCCATCGCGCTTGCTGTCTTCTCGGCTGAACTCCAGGCCGGTGCTGAAGCTGTTCTTGAAGCCACCCAGGTAGAACTCTCCAAACAGGTCAGTCTGGTTGACTGCTGTGGTGGTGGTACTTACCCGATTGTTCTGGCGGCGCCAGACCGAGCCATTGTTGATGTTGCCCTGGCTGTCATCCGGTTGTGTCCACAGATAGTCCTGATGACTGTTGCCGTAACGCGAGGTATTGCGAATAGTGAGGCTGTCAGTCAGATCATGCTCAACGGTGATGGTACTGGTATCGATGCGGCTCTTCTGGAAATCGCGCCCCGTCAGCCCATAGAAATTGCCTCGATCGACATTCACCGGTTTGTCCGGATTGTGCTTGCTGCGATCGCTACTCTTGGCATAGGGAATGCCCGAATCCGGGGTATCGTCACTTTCCAGGTGATAATGGCTGACGGTCACTCGGGTCGGCGAGCCAAGACCGAAGGTGAGCGACGGCGCTACGCCCCAGCGACTGACATCGACTTCATCGCGGCCCGCGACATTGGCATCGTGCTTGAGAAGATTCAGCCGGAATGCCGCATTGCCATCGAGGAATTCCTGGTTGAGGTCCAGGGTGTAGCGGCGAGTCTGGTCAGAACCATAGGTGAAGCCTCCATCGATGAAGTTCCCAGCCTTGGCCTGCTTGCTGACGAGATTGAGGCTGCCGCCGGCCGAGCCCCGTCCTCCGAATGCCGAGTTAGGGCCCTTGCTGACCTCGATCTGCTCAAGGTTGAAGATCTCGCGGGTCTGTGCACCAGTATCGCGTACACCATCGACGTAAGTATCGCTTTGCGCATCGAAGCCGCGAATGAATGGCCGGTCACCGGTGGGATTGCCGCCCTCGCCCGCGCCAAAGGTAATACCTGGAACGGTACGCAGTGCATCCTGGAGAGACACGGCGGCGGTATCCTTGATCACCTGCTTTGGTACTACCGTGACGGAGCGCGGCGTATCCAAGAGCGGCGCGGTGTACTTCTTCGACGCCGAGCGGTCGACGTTGTAGGTGGTTTCGTCCTGCTGCTCGCCGACGATGGTGGCCGCATCCAGCGACAGTACGCGGTCCTTGTCGGTCTTTTTCTGCCCGGCCTCGTCGGCGTGCGCTGCCTGCGGTGCGGCGATGGCGGTGATGGCCACACCGATGGCCGAAGCCAGCAGACGTTGCGAAGAAACGGCGGTATCCGTGGACTGACGCGACATTCGAAACCCCTCCCCGGGAGCTGTGAAGGTCGCGGAATTTATTGCAGATCAGAATTGTTATCAATTATTACGGATTCGCATTCGACAGGAATTTACATTCTTTACAATTTTCTCATTACATTTTTTCCCATCTCGCTCGTCTGGAACATTTGGCGGTTTTACATGGCCAATGCAAATCAATATCATTGGCAATCATTTCGCCTTCATGGACAGCGCCATGTTGCTGCATATTCCCGCCATCTTCACCGCCGAGGAAGTCTCCCGGATCCGCGCAGCCCTGGAGCAGGCGGAATGGGCCGACGGCAAGGCGACCGCCGGCTACCAATCGGCCAAGGCCAAGCACAACCTGCAACTGCCGCAGGACCACCCGCTGGCCCGGGAGATCGGCGAAGCCATGCTGCAGCGCCTGTGGAACCATCCCCTGTTCATGTCCGCCGCCCTGCCGCTCAAGGTCTTCCCGCCGCTGTTCAACTGCTATACCGGCGGGGGCTCGTTCGACTTCCACATCGACAACGCCGTGCGCGACATCCATGGCGGCCGCGAGCGGGTCCGTACCGACCTGTCCTCGACCCTCTTCTTCAGCGACCCGGAGGACTATGACGGCGGCGAACTGGTGATCCAGGACACCTACGGCCTGCAACAGGTGAAGCTGCCCGCCGGCGATCTGGTGCTCTACCCCGGCACCAGCCTGCACAAGGTCAATCCGGTCACCCGCGGCGCGCGCTACGCCTCGTTCTTCTGGACCCAGAGCCTGGTCCGCGAAGACAGCCAGCGCACCCTGCTATTCGAAATGGACCAGTCGATCCAGCGACTCACCCGCGACGTCCCCGACCATCCCTCGCTGATCCGCCTCACCGGTACCTACCACAATCTCCTGCGGCGCTGGTCGGAACTCTGAACATGCGCCACCTGCTGCTTCGTCACGACGCGCTGGACGCCGAAGGTTTCGCCGCACAACTGGCCGGTACCCCGGGCGAGGTTGCCCAGGCCATCCTCGGCGCTGCGCGCGAGGGCCTGACGGAAGCCCAGGCCCTGCTCGGACAGATCCTTCTGGACGGCCAAGGCATCCAGCGCGACCCGACCCTGGCGCGGACCTGGTTCACGATCGCCGCCGAACGCGGCCACGCAATGGCGCGCAATATGCTCGCTCGCTGTCTTGAACATGGCTGGGGCGGCCCGGCGGATCCAGCCGCGGCAGCCGTCCACTATCGGATCGCCGCCCAGGCCGGCCTTGACTGGGCCCGCTACAACCTGGCCAATCTCCACGCCACCGGCCGCGGCGTGTCCCAGGACCAGCCGCGCGCCTATGCGCTGTATCGGCAAGCGGCCGAGCAGGGCCACGCGAAATCGATGAACCTGGTGGGGCGCTACCACGAAGAAGGCCTGGTGGTCGCTCGCGACCTGGCGCAAGCTGCGCACTGGTATCGACGTTCCGCCGAGGGCGGCGATTTTCGCGGCCAGTTCAGCCACGCCGCGATGCTCAGCGCCTCGGGCCGCCATGCCGAAGCCGAAACCTGGCTCCGGCGTGCCCTCGAAGGCGGCAACCTGAACTTCCTGCGCAGTGCCCGCCATGGCCTGGAGCAGTCGGCCCACCCGCCGTTCCGCAGCCTGGCGCTGGCCTACTACCGACGCGCGGCGCAGTTGGGCGACGACACCGATCGAGAGGCTCTGGAACAGGCGCTCGAACGTCACGGGTACGCACGACTGCCCGTCTGACGAACAACGCCCAACCCTTTGTTCACACCCACATAACACTTTTTTGACAAGCCTTTCCCTACCCTCGCCGCTTCATCGAGGCGAGCGACGATCGCGCCTCCGGTCCATCGTACGAGGCTATCGTGTCCCCCACTCCACCAAGCGTTACGCGCAATCGCATCGACTGGGCCGGCCTGGGCTGGCTGTTCCTGTTCTTCTGGTTCTTCTCCGGCATCACCCAACTGCTCCTGCTGACCTCCGGCAACAGCGGTTTCTCCGGTTTCCGCAACGCCATGGTGCTGAGCACCATCTGGCTTGCGCCGGTGTTGCTGTTCCCGCGCTGGACCAAGCCGCTGGCCGCCGTCATCGGGCTGGTGCTGTGGGCCGCCTCGCTGGTCGGCCTGAGCTATTTCGGCATCTATCACCAGGAATTCTCGCAAAGCGTGATCTTCGTGATGTTCGAGTCGAACACCGCCGAGGCCAGCGAATATTTCAGCCAGTACTTCAACCCCTGGATGACCCTCGGCCTGGTGCTCTACAGCCTGGTCGCCATCCTCCTCTGGCGCCGCCTGCGCCCGGTCTACCTGCCGCGCTTCAGCGCCCTGCCGGTGGCGGTGCTGCTGATCGTCGCGACCATCGGTTATCCGTTCTACAAGCAACTGGTCAGCCAGGGCCGACCCTTCGACGAAGCCCTGGACAAGGTCCAGGCGCGCATGGAACCGGCGGTGCCCTGGCAATTGCTGATCGGCTACCAGCAATACCGCCAGCAACTGGGCAGCATGCAGGCGCTGTTGCAAAAGAACGCGGCCCTACCGCCGCTGAAGAACCTCGTCGATGCCAATGGCGATACGCCACGCACGCTGGTCCTGGTGATCGGCGAATCCACGTCGCGCAAGCACATGAGCCTCTACGGCTATCCACGCGAAACGACCCCGCAGTTGGACGCACTGAAGGCCGCGAACCGGAACCTCACGGTATTCAACAACGTGGTGGCGTCGCGGCCATACACCATCGAGGTGCTGCAGCAGGTGTTGACGTTCGCTGACCAGGAGCATCCCGACCGCTTCCTCACCGATCCGTCGCTGATGAACCTGATGAAGCAGGCCGGCTACAAGACCTTCTGGATCACCAACCAGCAGACCATGACCAAGCGCAACACCATGCTGACGACCTTCGCCCAGCAGACCGATGCGCAGTTCTACCTGAACAACCAGCGCAGCCAGAACGCCAGCCAGCTGGACGGCGCGGTGCTGGCGCCCTTCGCCAAGGTGCTGGACGACCCGGCGCCGAAGAAATTCATCGTGGTCCATCTGCTCGGCACCCACATGAACTACAAGTACCGCTATCCCGCCGACTACGCTCGCTTCGTCGACCGCCAGGGCGCCCCGGCGGCCCTCAGCGATGACCAGGTGGAGGTCTACAACAGCTACGACAACGCCGTGCTGTACAACGACTACGTGGTCTCCAGCCTGATCAAGGGCTTCGCCAACAGCGATCCGAACGGTTTCCTGGTCTACCTCTCGGACCATGGCGAGGAAGTCTTCGACGAAGCCCCGCACGACCGTCTCGGCCGCAACGAAGGCGACCCGACCCGCGGCATGTACACCGTGCCCTTCCTGGTCTGGACTTCGCCCAGCTGGCAGCAGACCCATCCGCGCGACCTGCAGGCCCTGGTCGACCGACGCTACAGCAGCGAAGACCTGATCCATACCTGGTCCGACCTCGCCGGCCTCAACTATGACCTCTTCGATCCGACCAAGAGCCTGGTGAGCAACGACTTCCGGCATGAAGTCCGCTGGATCGGCAACCCCTATGCCCACAATGGCTTGCGCGACTTCGACAAGCTGCCGCTGGACAAGGCCGACGCCGGGCAGCAGGTAGCCCAGGCCGGACGACCCGCGCCAACGACACCGCGCGCACCGTCCCGCCAGCCGAACGAAGGCTGACCGCCGCCAAAGAAAACGCCCCGCCGAGCGGGGCGTTTTTCCATCCGTAGCGCCCTCAGGGCAAGACCAGGTTGCCCTGCTCGTCGAACGGCCAGAACGGGTTGTAGGCAATTTCCCAAAGGTGTCCATCCGGGTCGGCGACATATCCGGAGTAGCCACCCCAGAACACTTCCTGCGGCATCTTGGTCGCCTGCCCGCCGGCCGCCGTAGCTGCGGAGAACAGACGGTCCACCTCGTCCCGCGAGGCGCAGTTGCAGGCCAGGGTGATAGCCGCGAAGCCGGTCGGACGATCTTCCACCTGCGCATCCTCGGCGAGGGCGCTGCGTCCGTAGAGGCCGAGGACCAGGTTGCGGCCCTTGAGAAATACCACCTGCTCGTTGCCGTCCGAAGAGGGCTGCCAGCCCAGCGCCTGGTAGTAGAGAGAGGAGCGGGCCAGATCGGCGACCCCGAGGGTCACCAGGGAAACACCATTGCCTGTCATGTCGGCGTCCTTGTCATGGGTTGTCGAACAAGGCTGACACGAGCGCCGCGAGGCTTCCAGAGCGACATGAAAAAGCCCCGCCGAGGCGGGGCTCTTCGTAGCAGAGGCGACTGCGCTAGAGGTAGAACGCCTTCAGCGGCGGGAAGCCGTTGAACTCCACCGCACTGTAGCTGGTGGTGTAGGCGCCGGTAGACAGCCAGTAAAGGCGGTCGCCGCTCGCCAGGTTCAGCGGCAGGCCATACTTGTAGTGCTCGTACATGATGTCGGCGCTGTCGCAGGTCGGGCCGGCGATCACCACCTCTTCCATCTCGCCCTGCTTCTCGGTCCAGATCGGGAACTTGATCGACTCGTCCATGGTTTCGATCAGTCCGGAGAACTTGCCGACGTCGGCATAGACCCAGCGCTCCACGGCGGTCCGCGACTTGCGGGCGACCAGCACCACTTCGCTGACCAGGATGCCGGCATTGGCGATCAGCGAACGGCCCGGCTCGAGGATGATTTCCGGCAGGTCGTCGCCGAAGTCCTCCTTGAGGAAGCGGATGATCTCCTCCGCATAGGTTTCCAGGTCGTTGGTCTTGGTGATGTAGTTGGCCGGGAAGCCGCCGCCCATGTTGATCATCTTCAGGACGATGCCGTCTTCTTCCTTCAGGCGCTCGAAGATCACCTTGACCTTGGCGATCGCCGCGTCCCACACCGAGATGTCGCGCTGCTGCGAACCGACGTGGAAGGAAATGCCGTAGGGCTCCAGGCCCAGCTGGCGGGCCAGGATCAGCAGGTCCATGGCCATGTCGGTCTGGCAGCCGAACTTGCGCGACAACGGCCAGTCTGCGGTAGTCGAGCCCTCGGTGAGGATACGCACGTAGACCTTGGCGCCGGGAGCGGCCTTGGCGATGTTGCGCAGGTCGGCTTCGGAGTCGGTGGCGAACAGGCGCACGCCCTTCTCGTAGAAGTAGCGGATGTCCTTGGATTTCTTGATGGTGTTGCCGTAGCTGATGCGCTCCGGACCGACGCCGGTCTTCATCACCTTGTCCAGTTCGTAGATCGAGGCGATATCGAAGTTCGAACCCTTGTCGCGCAGCAGCTCGGTGATTTCGGTAGCGGGATTGGCCTTCACCGCGTAGTAGATCCTGGCGAAGGGGAAGCAGTCGGTCAGTTGGTCGTAGGCATCGGCGATGGTCTGCTTGTCGATGACTACAAAGGGGGTTTCCTGCTTGTCGGCGAAGGCCTTCATGCGCTGGAAGGTTTCAGGGGCGAAATAATCCTCGACCTTGATGGACATGGTTGGGACTCCCAATGGCAAAACACATGGATTCGTAGGGGTGAAGCTGAACGTCTAATCCGTTTCCCCACTTTGGTTCGCCTACTTCCCAAGGCATGTCGCCGAGTATCACCTGCCTGCCGGCAGCCACCGCCTGTTCATCCTGGTAGGTCGCGCGCGTGTCCCGCGCGACGACCTGGCCGCTTGAGCAGCGGACGTCGCCTTGCCACAAGGCGATCTCTCGTCGTCAGTACTTGAGCCGGATGGATCGTTTCCAGCATGGACGTTCGGGCGCGAACTTTAGGACCAAGGGGACGCGAGATCAATAAAAAAATGCCGCGATTTCGCCTCCGCCTGTCGCACCGCCGGATTGACCTGCTCAGCCTTTACCCCATGTGCATGACAGTGGAATGTCCCCGTCCGCCCAGCGTTCAATCGGATGGATGAAAAACGTCCCGCGCAGGCCTTGCGCCTACACCCGGAACGCGCCGATCAGGCGTTTCAGCTGGGTCACCTGGGCGCCCAGTTCGCGGCTGGCCCGTTCGGTCTGGCTGGCGCCTTCCGCGGTGCGCTCGCCGGCCTGGTTGATCTCGACGATGTTCTGGTCGATATCGTGGGCCACGGCGGTCTGTTGCTCGGCGGCGGCGGCGATCTGCTGGTTCTGGTCGACGATCATGCCCACCGCGCCGAGGATATTCTCCAGTGCCTGCTGCACCTGCGCCGACTCGTTGACCGTGCCATCGGCGGTATGGTGGCTGCTGGCCATCGCCTTCACCGCCGCATCGACGCCGCCCTGCAGGCGCAGGATCATCTGTTCGATCTCGGCGGTGGACTGCTGGGTGCGCTTGGCCAGCGTGCGCACCTCGTCGGCCACCACCGCGAAACCGCGCCCCTGCTCCCCGGCACGAGCGGCCTCGATCGCCGCATTGAGCGCCAGCAGGTTGGTCTGTTCGGCGATGCCCTTGATCACATCCAGCACCTGGCTGATCGAGGCGCTGTCACTGGCCAGGCGATTGATCGCCGCCACCGACTGGTCGATCTCGCCGGCCAGGCGCTGGATGCTACCCACCTGCGACTCGACCAGGCTGCGCCCGCTGAGGGTTTCCTGGTTCACGCTGTTCGCGCTGCTCACCGCCATCGCCGCGCTGCGCGCCACTTCCTGGGCGGTAGCGGCCATCTGGTTCATCGCCGTGGCCACCTGCTCGATCTGGCTGCGTTGCCCGGCTACCGCCTGGTTGCTTTCGGCCGACACCGACTCGACGCGCAGGGTCTGCCGCTCGACCTCGCCGACGGTCTGGCTGACCCGCTCGATCAGGTCGTGGATCTTCGCCACCGATTCGTTGAACGATTGTCCCAGCTCGCCCAGCTCGTCACGGCTGCGGGCCTGGAAGCTGACCGTCATGTCGCCGCCGGCGACGCGCTCCATCATTCGCCCGAGATCCTTCAGGGTGGCGCGGGTGGAAACGTAGAAACCGCCGTAGAGGTATAGGATCGCGGCGAAAACCACGGCCAGCGCGGCGACTAGCAACAGCATCTGCGTGCGCACCTGTTGCAGGCGCTTTTGCAACTGGGTATCGAGATAGCCGAGAACGGCGTCGTCGAGCTGGTAGGTCTTGTCCATCGCCGCGCTGACCTGATCGTAGAACTGCGTCCACGGGGTATCCAGCGTCTCGGCCACGATCACCCGGTCCTCGAACAACTGCCCCAGGCTCTTCAGGGTCTCGCGACTGGCCTGGGCGGCCTCCTCGAGCAGCTGTGGGCTGCCGGCCAGGGACTCCTGCAGCTTCAGGCCATACTCGCCATGCAGTTTCTCGAACTCCAGCAGCAGTTCGTCGAGCCGCGCGCTGGAGGACGAATTGAGGAAACCCTGGCCCAGGGAGTAGGCGCCGATGGCGCGCCCCTTGCTGATGGCCGCCGTCACCTCCGGCGTTATCGAGCCGACCAGCTCGCTGAGCTGGCGCACCTGGCGCTGGCTGTCCTGGCTGAGCCCGGCCTGGGCGATGAGCAACTTGATGAATACCTGTGCGCTACCGAGCAGCTTCTCCGCCCGTGCGCCCTTGCCCTGCAGGGACCCTTCGGCCTCCACGGCCTGCAAGCCGTTGAGCAACCGGTCGCGCTGGGCCTCGAATTCGGCTACCGCCGCACCATCCTCGCTGAGCGGCGCCAGCGCCTCGAGCCGCCCGCGCAGCCCCTTCTGGACGTCCGCGATGCGCGCTTCCAGATCGCCGGCCTTGCCGGACTGGCCGATGACCGCATTGATCTGCAACAGATCGTTGAGGGACTCCAGGCCACGCCGGATCTGAAGTCCGCTACCCAGCAGCGTCAAGCTCTGCAGTTCGATCCGGGTGTCACTGAACTGGCGATAGGCATCGCGCACCAGATAGAAGCTGGTGATCAGCAGCGGCAGGAAGAACAGCACGCTGATCAGGCCGAACTTCATGCCGAAGCTGAGCCGGTTCATCAGCGCGATGGCGGGATAGAGTACGGTCTTCACCCAGACGTCTCCTGATTGTTCTTATCGTTCTGAGAGATGCCGCCGCGTGACGACATTGACGCACGGAGTCCGCTCGGTAATGGCCTTTCGAAATCATGCGGACACGTTCACCTGTGTACCCGATATCGGCCTGGTGTTCTGTAACTTAAGGTTAACGGGGAATCGCAGGCGGATTCCCCGTCGCTACGCTCAGAGGAACAGCGCGCAGAAGGCGAACACGGCATACCAGAGCACGGCCGCGCGCACCAGCAATTGCCAGAGCGCATCCAGGCTGGCGACGCCGGCGGCACCCAGTTCGACCGCTTCGACATCGCTGGCGACCCGTCCGGCCTTGCCCAGCAGCGCGGCCGCCGAGATGTCCCAGGCCAGCAGCCAGTGCAGCAACACGCGGATAACCGCGAGGAAGTTGCCGACCAGGGCGAAGCTCAGCACCAGCGCACGCACCGGCAACCAGTCGAGGATATGCCGGACGCGCGCCGCCTGTTCGCGCAACGCCGGCTGGCGGGCGTGCTCCAGCGCCAGTGCCAGCAGGCGATAGGCCAGGGCCGCCACCGGGCCGAGCAAGGCATACCAGAAGATCACCGCGAAGAAGCTCTGGTAGCCCTGCCAGAGCAGATGGCCGTGCACCCGGCCGATCAGTTCGCTCTCGCTGCCGCCCAGGATCCCCAGATCGCGTTCGGCGACATGGAAGGCAGCCTGGGCCTCCTCGCGCCGCCAGGCGTCGCGGAACGGCCCGAGGTCGGCCATGACGTCGCCGCGGCCGAGACTGTAGACCACCACCAGAAGATGCAGCGGGAGGCTCAGCCAGCCATAGGCCAGCGGCTGCAGCAATGTCAGCAGCAGGGCCAGCGGCAGCAACGGCAGGACCACCGCGAGCAGCAGCCCCAGCCAGGAGCGGCGGGACACCGAGGGCAGGTCCTCGACCAGGCCCAGCCAGGCGAGCCAGGCGCCATCGCGCTGGATACGCCGGCGCCAGCCGGAGAACTTCTCCAGCGCAAGGGCCAGCAGCAACACCAGGAACGTCATGTTTCCTCCTTGGAATAGGTCAATCCGGCGCGGTAGCGCGACCAGTCGAAAGCCTCGCCGGGATCGGTCTTGCGTTCCGGGGCGATATCGCAGTGGCCCTGGATGCGTTCCGGGGTGATCGCCGGGAAGGCCGCGCGCAACAGCCGCGTCAGCCCGGCCAGGGCAGTGTACTGCGCGTCCGTGTACGGTTCCGTGTCGGTCCCCTCCAGTTCGATGCCAAGGGAGAAGTCGTTGCACGCCTCGCGACCGTCGAAGCAGGAAACCCCGGCATGCCAGGCGCGGTCGTGACAGGAGACGAACTGGGTGATGGCGCCGTCGCGTTCGATGAGGAAATGCGCGGAAACCGTCAGGTGGCGGATCTCCTCGAAATAGGGATGTTCGTTCGGGTCCAGGCGATTCTGGAAGAACGCCTGGACCTTGCCGGTGCCGAACTGTCCCGGCGGCAGGCTGATATTGTGGATGACCAGCAGCGACACCGCGTCCCCTTGCGGACGCAGGTTGAAATTCGGTGAAGGGCAGTGGCGGACGCCAAGGACCCAGCCGGTAACGGAATCGAAATGCATACGGGCTCCTGAACGAGCCCCCACTCTAATCCAGCGGCGCCGGAATGACGATCAGGCGGGCTCTGGATCGGCCGCTTCGACATGCGTCGAGGAAAGGTATTACCCGCAAGAACGAAAAGACCCGGCATCCGCCGGGTCCTCGAGAAGCGGCTAGGCGCCCTTGAGGCGCCGCAGGTTGCCGATCACCGACTCCAGGGCCCGGTCGAACAGCAAGGCATCGTCCAGCAGGCGTACCGCCTGCCGGCGAAACTCCACCGCCAGGCCCATGCGGGTCTTTTCCAGGACCTTCATCCCGGTGCGATTGACGAAGATGTAGCGACCGGTGGGCCGGATCACTGCCGCCAGCTTGCAGCGCAGCTTGTGCTCGGCGTCCTCCTGGATCTCCACCCAACTGCCGACACGCAGCGCATCGACCCGCAGCAGTGCCTCGTCGTTGTCCGGCAGGCGCACTTCGCTCTCGACAGGCGCCGGGGCGGCGTCCGGCGAGGTCAGGACGATTTCCTCGACCACCCGCAGCATGACCGGCGCCCGGGGCTTTTCCGCGGCCGTGCCCGGGCTCGCTTCGTCGAGCAGGGGGCTGTCCGCGACAGCCGCCTCGCCGCGCTTGTCGCGCTGCAGACCCTGGACATGCAGGGTTTCCAGCTGGCTGAAGAATTCTCCGGTGGAAAACGGATCGAAGGCTGCGCTGGCCAATCCCTCACGCAGCGCCTTGAGCAGGCCAGGCACACGCTCCAGCAACTGTTGGCGGGACAGCGGATCGTCATGCGGGCCGACGCTCCAGATCAACTCGTCCATGGTATCCAGGGCCTCCCGCCACTCGGCCGAAGCCTTGCCATGCTTGAGGCAGATCAGCAGCATCACCTTGCTCCAGGCATCCCGCAGCAGGCGCACCACCACCTCCGGCAGGACCTTGCCGAGCAGTCGCTGGTTCAGCACCTGCTCCACGTCCTGCCGAGCCAGTTCGGCCTTGGCGCGGCCTTCCTCGGCGTCGCGGGTGCGCTGCTCGAGGAGCTCGCTGCGGCGGCGCTCGTCGCCGGTGAAGGCAATGAAGTCCTCCAGCAACTCGGCGAAGATCGCCGGGTCGTCGACGAAGTCGTTCAACAGCCGCATCACGACCTGTTCGATCTTCTGGTACAGGCTGTCGCGCCGGGCATCATTGTGTTCGGCCCAGCCCAGCGACGCGGATGCGATCTCGTTGAGCAGGCGACGCGCCGGATGGCTACCGCGGCTGAAGAAGGTCTTGTCGAGCAGGGCCACCTTGAGCATCGGGATCTGCATCCGACCGATCAGGGCCTTCAGCGAATCAGGCAGGGTGCGGTCATCGAGAATGAATTCGAACAGCATCGACACCAGGTTGATGACGTCATCGTCCACCTGGCCGACCACCCGAGAACGGCCGCTCTTGTGGCTGACCCGCTGGAGCAGTTGGTCGACCCCGTCGCGGACGTCGAACTCCGCGGCGCCAGGGCCCGGCAAGTGCTGTTGCAGGTGGGAAAGCAGGCGCATCAGGTCGTTGCTGGAAATCGGCGCGGCATTCTCAGGCGTTTCGCGACGGTAGAAGGAAGGATTGTCGCGGACCTGCGCCAGCAGTTCCTGCAGCGCGCCGAAGACTTCCTGCTGACCGCCGTCGAGCAGCGCAGCCTGTGCCTGCAGGGTCCCGGCATCGCGTACCGCTTCGGGACGGACAGCGGGCTGACGCCGCGGCAGCGCGGATTTGAGTTCCGGCAGCACGCCCGCAGCGACCAGGATCTGGTTGGCCTCGGCGTACAACTGGTCGCAATGGGCCAGGACGTACTTCTCGAACAGCTTGAGAATGATCAGCTTGACCTTGATCTCGACGCCGAGCCCCTGGCAGGCATCGAGGAAAGCCGCGGTCAGCGGACGCGGAGCGAGGGGATTGCTCTTCTCGTCGACCTTCCGGCCGACCAGGGTGTTCAGGCGGGTGCTCAGGTGGGCCAGCGCGGTGGCATCGCGGCTCATCACCCGCGCCACCATCGCGTCCACCGCGACGGACTCCTCCAGTTCCTCGTTCTGTACCAGGCTGAGGCTGTCGAAGGACACGGTATCCAGGGTCGGCACGGATTTGCCGGACTGTACCTGGTTGAGCGCCGAGAACTCCTCGAAGACCTTCTGCAGGTAGACCCGCTCGATACTCTTGCGCTTGAGGCGCAGGTCGCGCATGGCTTCGAAGAAAGCGTTCTGTTCGAGGTTGCTGGTGGCTCGGTCGGCCATTTCGAAGAGGGTGTCGTCGGCGTTGTCGAACAACGCCTGCAACGCCTGTTTCAGCTGCAACGCCGCCTTGTCGCGCACCTGCACGAGGATGACCGGCAGGCGCCCCGCTCCGGCGTTCGGCGACGGCTCGGAAGCGACCCTAGTCAGGTGCACCACATTGGCATCGTTCTGCATCGGGACTCTCCTGCCACCCTCGCGGCCGCGCATGGAATGGCAAAAATCGGGCACAGAGGATCGATTGGCGTCGTCCGTAACGTCAATTTCCAGGCGTCAAAAACAAGTATCTACATTCATTATAGAGATACTTTCAAATCTAGATAGAGGGTTTTCCTATAGACATGACTCTCTTCACACAAGCGAAGGCCGATGAATGGCGGCCGTCCCGACCGGCGCCCAGGCAGGCACAGACGCCGTCCGCCGCGCTCCGTATAATCGCCCGATCTCGTACAGGAGCCCGCCATGCCTAACCTCACCCTTGCCGACCTTCAAGGCGAAATCCAGGCCAACGTTCGTACCGCCCTGGCGGAAGACGTCGGCGGCGGCGACCTTACCGCTCAGTTGATCGATCCACAGCGCGAGGCCGAGGCCCGGGTGATTACCCGCGAGCACGCGACGATCGCGGGCCGCGCCTGGGTCGACGAGGTCTTCCGCCAGGTCGATCCGCGAGTGCTGGTGACCTGGCAGGTGGAGGACGGCCAGCGAGTCGAGCCGAACCAGACGCTGTTCCAGCTAAAAGGCCCGGCCCGCGCCCTGCTCACCGGCGAGCGCAGCGCGCTGAACTTCCTCCAGCTGCTTTCCGGTACCGCCACCCGCAGCCAGCACTACGCCGACCTGGTCGCCGGCACCGCGGTGAAGCTCCTCGACACGCGCAAGACCCTGCCAGGCCTGCGCCTCGCGCAGAAGTACGCGGTCACCTGCGGCGGTTGCCACAACCATCGCATCGGCCTCTACGATGCCTTCCTGATCAAGGAAAACCACATCGCCGCCTGCGGCGGTATCGACCGGGCAATCGCCGAAGCCCGGCGCATAGCACCCGGCAAGCCGGTGGAAGTGGAAGTGGAGAACCTCGATGAACTGCGCCAGGCGCTGGAGGCCGGCGCCGATATCGTCATGCTCGACGAACTCAGCCTGGACGACATGCGCACCGCCGTCGCCCTCACCGCCGGCCGTGCCAAGCTGGAGGCTTCCGGCGGAATCAACGAGGGCACCCTGCGCAACATCGCCGAGACCGGCGTCGACTACATCTCCATCGGCACCCTGACCAAGGATGTCAGGGCCGTCGACCTGTCCATGCGCCTCACCCTCTGAACGAATCGCAGGCAATAAAAAGCCCCGCCGAAGCGGGGCTTTTTATTGCGACTGGTGCCGGATAGAGGAATCGAACCCCCGACCTTCTCATTACGAATGAGCTGCTCTACCGACTGAGCTAATCCGGCTTACATTCAATCAACGCTCCAAGGGCCCAAAGCGAAGAGGACGGGAAAATAGCATTTCGCCTTCAGAAATTCAATATCACGGCACGCTGTCATTATAAATACACCTTAGCCTTGCTTCCAGGCCCGCAAATCAACAATCGCCACAATTTGCGCCGTTTCTCTGGTCATCAACACCACGAGAGAATCATTTTCAACTCTCAGCGGCAGCCAGCAATCAGCTTCGGGATATTTGGTAAGGGTACCTACCAACTGCCACCGTGTATTCAACACAGAAAGCTCTGACAGAGGCCTTAGCTTGGATCTGATAGCCTGCTTCTGTTGGGCAAGCGGCACATAAAGCTCTGGTCGAAAAGGTATATCTCTACCCGTCCGCAGGACATCCATTAGCAACTCGCTACGCTCCTTTGCAAGCAAAGGTAAAGCTACTGCCACCATGCCCGCCCCCCACAGAGGAGCTCGCCGGTATTGCTCCCGAACATTGACACTCACTCGATCTAAATCGGAAACCCGAACCAAATCGAAACGATCCACATTGAACACCAACCAAGCCGGCCGACCTTCAGCAATAGTCCATACACCATAAGCAAAGGCCACAAACTGAAGAAGGCAAATAACCGAAAGATCAAAAAAAAGGCTGTTCTTTCCCTTACGATACACTATAAAGGTCATGAGCGGCCCAAGAACGACGTCCACCATCACCAACAGCAATAGTATATGCCACAACCCCAAACGAGCCGACAACGGCCCTGGATACCAAACCCAAAACGCAAAACAGGAAAACAATGAACAGACAAGGGCAGAAATTAGAAAGTGAACAGCGAACGCCCTAATCTTCTCATTCATAGCTGATTCCCTAACTTCAAAAAGAAAGAGCGCCTAAGCGCTCTTTCTCACAACTTTCCGTCTTTTAGCGGCACTGAGCAGGAGCAAACTCTTGCGGCACACTACCAGCTGCCATGCCGGTGAAACCCTGAGCAGTGGCAGTCGCGTTCGATGCCGAAGTGCAAGCCCAATCAATGGTGCCACGAGTGCCAGCAGCCACTGCAGTCGCCAGAGCAGTGCGAGTGTTACCATCATTGATATAGGGAGACAGAATCAGAGTGTTACCGGCAGTCGGCAAGCCCACTTGGTCAGCGACATACGTAATAGTGATAACACCGGTGTTACCAGCATCCATCAAAACAGATGTTACGTACTTACTGGATGCACCCAGATTATTGGATTGCTGGTTCCAAGTAGTGGTTGCGCGAGTCAGATCAGCAGTAGAAGCACTTCCATCCGTGGAGATCATCAGTTTGGCGGGCTCAGCCAGAACCAGACCTTCACTGACACGGGTACGAACGGTGTAGTCCTGATAGGCCGGCAGAGCAATCGCAGCCAGAATACCGATGATCGCTACAACGATCATCAGCTCGATCAAAGTGAAGCCTTTTTGAGCTTTCATGTGTCTCTCCGTTGATATGAATAGGCCTAACGCCTGCCCTCTTTAAGCATCTTGCATGCCAAGTCCACAGAGAGGCGCACACTCAGGGGTTGGAGAAAAGCAAGGACGATTTAAAATACACAATCCGACATTATGTGACGCTTTTGGGCAGTTGGTGTAACAGCGTTTGGCAGCTCAGCTCAACTACGCTATAAGACCCTTCCATAGCCCTCCTGCGATCTATCCTATGAACGATACCATCCAGCTCAGCGGCCTGGCTCGCCAGCTCGTCCTGCATGAACTTCTCGATGAAAAAGCAGCTCAACAGGCCCAGTTGCAAGCCCAGCGCAACAAGTTGTCGCTGGTAACCTATCTGGTACAGAGCAAGCTAGTGAAAGGACAGGCCTTGACCGAACTGGCGGCGGATCAATTCGGTATCGCCTACTGCGACCTGAACAGCCTTGATCGGGACAGCCTGCCCAAGGATCTGATCAGCGAGAAGCTGGTGCGCCAGCATCGGGTAGTTCCGTTGTGGCGACGCGGCAACAAGCTGTTCGTCGGCATCTCCGATCCAGCCAACCACCAGGCGATTAACGATGTGCAGTTCAGCACAGGCCTGACTACTGAAGCCATCCTGGTCGAGGATGACAAGCTCGGCATCATCATCGAGAAACTATTCGAAAATGCCACTGACAGCCTTGCAGGCCTGGATGACGTGGATCTTGAAGGCCTGGATGTCGGTTCCGGTGCGGGCGCAAGCCAGGATGATGATTCCAGTGCAGAGACAGACGACGCCCCGGTGGTGCGTTTCGTCAACAAAATGTTATTGGATGCGATCAGAGGCGGCTCCTCTGATCTGCATTTCGAGCCCTATGAAAAGATTTACCGTGTACGTTTCCGTACCGATGGCATGCTCCATGAGGTAGCCAAGCCGCCGATCCAGTTGGCCAGCCGTATTTCCGCGCGACTCAAGGTAATGGCAGGCCTGGACATTTCCGAACGGCGTAAGCCGCAGGACGGGCGGATCAAGATGCGCGTGTCGAAGACCAAGTCCATCGACTTCCGCGTCAACACCCTGCCGACCCTGTGGGGCGAGAAGATCGTGATGCGTATCCTCGATTCCTCCAGCGCGCAGATGGGCATCGACGCCCTCGGCTACGAGGAAGACCAGAAGGAACTCTACCTGGCTGCGCTTAAGCAGCCGCAGGGCATGATCCTGGTCACCGGGCCCACCGGCTCGGGCAAGACGGTCTCCCTGTACACCGGCCTGAACATCCTCAACACCACCGACATCAACATCTCCACTGCCGAAGACCCGGTGGAAATCAACCTGGAAGGCATCAACCAGGTCAACGTCAATCCGCGCCAGGGTATGGACTTCTCCCAGGCGCTGCGCGCCTTCCTGCGCCAGGACCCGGACGTGATCATGGTCGGCGAGATTCGCGACCTGGAGACGGCCGAGATCGCCATCAAGGCGGCGCAGACCGGGCATATGGTGATGTCCACCCTGCACACCAACAGCGCCGCCGAGACCCTGACCCGGTTGCTGAACATGGGCGTGCCGGCGTTCAACCTAGCGACCTCGGTGAACCTGATCATCGCCCAGCGACTTGCGCGAAAACTCTGCTCGCACTGCAAGAAAGAGCATGAGGTACCGAAGGAAACACTCCTCCATGAAGGCTTCCCCGAGGACCGGATCGGCACCTTCAAGCTGTATTCACCAGTAGGCTGCGACCATTGCAAGAACGGTTACAAGGGCCGTGTCGGTATTTATGAAGTGGTTAAAAACACCCCGGCCCTGCAGCGGATTATCATGGAGGAAGGCAACTCCATCGAGATCGCCGAACAGGCCCGCAAAGAAGGCTTCAACGATCTACGCGCTTCAGGCCTGCTGAAAGCCATGCAGGGGATCACCAGCCTGGAAGAAGTCAACCGCGTGACCAAGGATTAATCCATGGCGGACAAAGCGTTAAAGACCAGTGTCTTCATCTGGGAAGGTACTGATAAGAAGGGCAGCAAGGTCAAAGGAGAGTTGACCGGGCAAAACCCTATGCTGGTCAAAGCCCAGCTACGCAAACAGGGTATCAATCCGCTGAAAGTCCGCAAGAAAGGCATCACGCTATTCGGTGCGGGAAAAAAAATCAAACCCATGGACATCGCACTGTTCACTCGGCAGATGGCGACCATGATGGGCGCAGGCGTGCCCCTATTGCAGTCCTTCGACATCATTGGCGAGGGCTTCGAAAATCCGAACATGCGAAAGCTGGTTGACGAAATAAAGCAGGAAGTCGCAGCCGGTAATAGCTTGGCCAACTCACTACGAAAGAAGCCCCAGTATTTTGACGACCTTTACTGCAATCTTGTAGATGCGGGCGAACAATCAGGCGCATTGGAAACGCTTCTCGCCCGGGTTGCTACCTACAAGGAAAAAACTGAGGCACTCAAAGCCAAGATCAAGAAAGCTATGACCTACCCCATCGCGGTCGTTATCGTGGCACTGGTGGTCTCTGCGATCCTACTCATTAAGGTTGTTCCGCAATTCCAGTCAGTTTTCGCGAACTTTGGTGCAGAGCTACCAGCCTTCACTCAAATGGTGATCGGACTTTCGGAAACATTACAAGAATGGTGGCTACTTGTCCTCATCGCCATGCTCGGCATAGGTTTTGCTCTGAAAGAGTTGTACAAGCGCTCCAAAAGTTTCCGCGACACCATAGACAGAGCCATACTGAAAGCTCCCATCGTCGGTGCCATCGTCTATAAGTCAGCCGTAGCACGTTATGCACGGACCCTATCGACTACGTTTGCAGCAGGCGTTCCTCTAGTCGAGGCTTTGGATTCGGTATCAGGGGCCACAGGTAATGTGGTGTTTAAAAGCGCAGTCGCCAAGATCAAGCAGGACGTTTCCAGCGGTATGCAGTTGAACTTCTCCATGCGCACCACCAATGTTTTTCCGAGTATGGCTATCCAGATGGCTGCGATTGGCGAAGAATCTGGTTCGCTGGACGACATGCTTGGCAAAGTGGCTGGCTTCTACGAGGATGAAGTAGATAATGCCGTCGACAATTTGACGACTTTGATGGAACCAATGATCATGGCGGTGCTGGGAGTCCTGGTTGGCGGATTGATCGTCGCTATGTATCTGCCTATTTTCCAGCTCGGCAAAGTTATCTGAACATGCAACTCACAGACTACCTGGCCAGCCATCCGCTGGCCTTTGTCTTGTGCACCATCCTCCTCGGCCTGCTGGTCGGCAGCTTCCTCAACGTCGTCGTGCATCGCCTGCCGAAGATGATGGAGCGCAACTGGAAGGCCGAGGCCCGCGAAGCGCTCGGGCTGGAGCCGGAACCCAAGCAGGCGACCTACAACCTGGTGCTGCCGAATTCGGCGTGCCCGCGCTGCGGCCACGAGATCCGCCCCTGGGAAAACATCCCGCTGGTCAGCTACCTGGCGCTGGGCGGCAAGTGCTCGTCCTGCAAGGCCGCCATCGGCAAACGCTACCCCCTGGTGGAACTGGCCACCGCGCTGCTTTCCGGCTACGTCGCCTGGCATTTCGGCTTCACCTGGCAGGCGGGCGCGATGCTCCTGCTGACCTGGGGTCTGCTGGCGATGAGCCTGATCGATGCCGATCACCAACTGCTGCCGGACGTGCTGGTGCTGCCGCTGCTCTGGCTGGGCCTGATCGCCAACCATTTCGGCCTCTTCGCCAGCCTCGACGATGCGCTGTTCGGCGCGGTGTTCGGCTACCTGAGCCTGTGGTCGGTGTTCTGGCTGTTCAAGCTGGTGACCGGCAAGGAGGGCATGGGCTACGGCGACTTCAAGCTGCTGGCCATGCTCGGTGCCTGGGGCGGCTGGCAGATCCTGCCGCTGACCATCCTGCTGTCGTCGCTGGTCGGGGCGATCCTCGGGGTGATCATGCTGCGCCTGCGCAACGCCGAAAGCGGCACGCCGATCCCCTTCGGTCCCTATCTGGCTATTGCCGGGTGGATTGCTTTGCTCTGGGGTGATCAAATAACCCGGACCTATCTGCAATTCGCCGGATTCAAATGACCCAACCCTGGATACTAGGCCTCACGGGCGGTATCGGCAGCGGCAAGAGCGCAGCCGCCGAGCATTTCATTTCCCTCGGCGTCCACCTGGTGGACGCCGACCATGCCGCCCGCTGGGTGGTGGAGCCGGGGCGTCCGGCCCTGGCGAAGATCGTCGAACGCTTCGGCGACGGCATCCTCCTGCCCGATGGCCAGCTCGACCGCGCCGCCTTGCGCGAGCGGATCTTCCAGGCGCCGGAGGAACGGCGCTGGCTGGAGCAATTGCTGCACCCGCTGATCGGCGCGGAGATCGTCCAGTACCTGGCCAGGGCCGAATCGCCCTACGCCATCCTGGTCTCGCCGCTGCTGGTGGAGTCCGGCCAGCGCCAGATGACCCAGCGCGTGCTGGTGGTGGATACCCCGGAACATCTGCAACTACAGCGCACCATGCTTCGCGACAAGGTCTCCGAGGAGCAGGTGCGCTCGATCCTCCAGGCCCAGGCCCGGCGCGACGAGCGCTTGAAGCACGCCGACGACGTGCTGGTCAACGACGGCGACCTGTCCCACCTGCAGCGTGAAGTCGAACGACTGCACGCCTTCTACCTGACCTTGCGAGGAGGCCGAGCATGAACCAGCCCCTGACCGTGGAGTGCCCGACCTGCGGCGCGCCCGTCGAATGGAAAAGCGACAACAAGTACCGCCCCTTCTGCTCCGACCGCTGCAAGCTGATCGATCTCGGCGCCTGGGCCGCCGAGGAACATGCGATCCCCGGCGACACCCTGGAAGACGACATCTTCTCCGCCGACCTGCCGCCTCGCGAGCATTGAACGCAACGGGCCAGCCAATCCGGCTGGCCCGTTCCTTCAGGGACGCATGAAAGCGTAGTCGCGCTGGTCGTCGAGATTCTCCGCAAGAAATTGCAGTTCGCTGGCCAGGTCGCCAGCATCGCGCTCCGCCCGGTTCAGTTCGACGATTGCGCTGAGCAACGCGCGCAGGCGCATTGCCCGGTCCGCCTCGTCGCTCTTCGACAGCAACTCTCGCAGGCCCTCTCGGGCCCATTCATGGACACCCATGTTCCGCTCCTCACCTGGGAAAACGGCAGGATCGCGGCCAGCTTCGTCCGAAACACTGACGCAAGTCAGCCGCCGCCCGCCATGGACCCGGCGAATGACTGGTCATCAGGGCTTGCGCTCTTCGTCCTTCCAGGGCGCCTGCAGGTAGCGCGTGCGATTGAAGGTTTCCAGCCACTCCGGGTAGTAGACCACCAGGCCGGTGATCACCGTGCCGTTGATGAAGGCCTCGGGGAACATAATCAGCCACAGGTAACCAGCGAAGTCCTCCAGCCAGGGCGGCATCGGGAAAAGGCCGTCGATCCAGACCACGCCAAGGCCGAGCAGCAGGACCACCACCGCGGTGAGGGCCGCCGGGAAGAAACCGCAGCAGAAGATGTAGACGAACAGGTTGCGCGGCTGGCGCTTTTCCACGAACAACGCCGCCAGCTCCGCGATCAGCGCGGGGATCGCCACCAGCAGCACGCCGTTGACGCCGATCGCCAGCCAATCCTGGCGGCCGAGCAGGCACAAGCCCAGTTGCGCCACCAGCCCCACCACGATCGCCAGCGGCCAGTCGAGCAGCAAGGTGACGGCGGTCATGCCGATGAAATGGAAGGACAGTCCCGACTCGAAGTCCCGGCGCACCAGCCAGAGCAGGAACAGCCCGAGCATGGTGCCGAACACCAGGTGCTGGCGGCGGGTATCGCTGACCAGCTCGACCCAGGGCGCGCGCCAGGCGGCGAGCAGCAGCAGCGGCGCATAGATGGCCCAGCCCAGTTCCAGGCTTTCCGCCGACAGCAACTCGGCCGCGATCACGGCTGCAGTTGTTCCAGGGCGATGCGCAGGGCCACCGGCGAATCCAACTGGCGGATTTCCAACACGCGGCGCTGCTCCAGCCTGACCCAGAGCACCTTGCCCTCGTCCGAGGCATAGCGAGAAGCGATGGCCGCGTCGCGATCGAGCAGCACCGGATAACTGTAGTCACGCATGGCCGGCACCGCGAAAAGCCGGGAAATCAGCGCCGGCATGCGGCTGATGTCCGCCAGGAACAGCGCGTGGCGCGCCTCCAGGTAGCCCTTTGGGCGTTCCGCCAGCGCCGCCTTGACCAGCTTCGAGCCGTCCATGTCCCGCGCCACCAGCAGGACCCGGGTGGAGTCGTCCAGCGAGTGCGCCTTTTCGAACTGGTCCTGCAACGTCCAGGGCTCCAGGGTGGAGCCCTTCTCCACGGCCAGCGCCAGGCCGGGCAGCAGCATGCCCAGCAGAACCCAATGCAATCGTTTCACGCGTGTCCCTCCCGAGTGGAAAATACCTGGATGTCCTTGCGCCGCTCCCAGTCCGACTGGGCTCGCCAGAATGCCTGGGCCTCCTCGGCGGCATCCAGGACGAAGACATGGGATTTGCCGATCCCCTCCCTCGCCAGACGCGCCAACACCTCGTCGAGCATCTGCCGCGCCAGCCCCAGCCCTCGATAACCGGGATCGACCACCAGGTGCTGGAGGTAACCACGGCGACCGTCATGCCCGGCCATCAGGCAGGCGATCACCTCCCCTTCGGTTTCGACCAGCAGGCTCAGCCCGGGGTTGCGTTGAAGGTAGGCGAGGAAGAAGGGATAGGCGTCCTCCGCACGGAGGCGGATACCTGGCGTTCGCGACCATAGCGCGAAGAGTGCCGGGTGATCGGCGGCGATGACGCTGCGAAGTTGCATCGGAACGGCTCCGGCCCAAGGGGAACGGCAGTGTACACCGAGCCTCGCCGCTGGCGCGCTCCGGGACGGATTGTCGCGGCCGGAGCGCCTGTGGGCTGGAAAGCGGGCCCGCCGGCAGACTAAGCTGAGCCCATGAACGAAGCGGATTATCTGCGCCTGCTCACCCGTCAGGCCGAACAAGCCAACGACTTCCTCTCCAACGCACGTAAATGGGACCGCGAGCGCTGGGTCTGCCAGCGCTTCCTCGAGGCCCTCAACGTGCCCTATCGCCAGGAGGATTTCGCCGCCCCCGGGGAACAGCCGCCGGACGTCCTGTTCAAGGGTGCCGGCTTCGAGGTGTTCTTCGTCCTCGATGAAGGTCGCCGGCTGAACGAGGAGTGGCGCGAGGAACTGACCCGTCGCCGCCAGGCCGTCAGCCTGCGCCAACTGATCCGCCGCGAAGAGCGGCCACAACGGATCGCCGCCGCCGAACTGCAGGCACGGCTGGCGCCAACCCTGCGCAAGAAGGCGCACAACTATAGCGAGCGCGGCATCGACCACGGCGAACTGGACCTGCTGGCCTTCGTCAACCTGAAGCGCGCGGTGCCCGATTTCAATACGCCCTTCCCGCCGCCCACCGAATACCTGCGCCAAGGCTGGCGCTCGCTGTCGATGGTCGGTCCGACCTTTGCCCGGGTGCTCTTCGCTCACTCCGGCGCCCCCGAATTCCTGCGCGCCAACCTCGGCCGCAGCATCCTGTTCGACGCCGGGGTAGGCCTGTGAGCGAAGGGCGGGTGAAGTGGATCGGCGTGCGCTCCGGCAGCCGCGCGCCGATCCAGGAACTGGAGGCGGTGGAGGCACGGCGCGGCCTGGGACTGACGGGCGACCACCCGCACCCGCCGCGCCAGGTCACCCTGGTGCAATGGGAACATATCGA
This sequence comes from Pseudomonas sp. 203-8, assembly GCF_020708595.1. NCBI lineage: Bacteria > Pseudomonadati > Pseudomonadota > Gammaproteobacteria > Pseudomonadales > Pseudomonadaceae > Pseudomonas > Pseudomonas sp. 203-8. Next base: position 285,007 of record NZ_JAJFDF010000005.1, read on the forward strand.
GGCCCTCGGTACCCTGCTGGGCAGGCCGCTGTTGCCCAACGAGATGCGCCGCAACATCGCCGTCGCCGGCATCAACCTGCTCAGCCTGAAGGACCGTCGCTTCCGCCTCGGCGGCGCGCTGCTGGAAACCACTGGCTGGTACCAACCCTGCGGACGCCTGGAAAAGCACATCGACCACCGCACACTGAAGAGCGTGCGCGAACAGGGCGGCATCACCGCGCAGGTGATCGGCAGCGGAGTGATCCGCCTCGACGATCCGCTGGTGATCGAGCCCCCTGTCTGTCTAGAATGACCGACATCGAAAACGGAGGCCTGCCATGTCCAGCCGACTGAGCCCCGAAGACCAGCAGAAGGTCGAGCAGTACCTCGCCTCGCCGCTGCACCAGGTCGAGCGTGCGCCGTTCCGCCCGTGGTTCCTGATGTTCGTCCTGCTCGCCGTGGTCATCGGCCTGGGCCTGCTCAGCCGCCTCCTCAGCTACCTGGCCTGAGTCGTCCGGTCGAGCCACGCTCCCGACGACCGCCTCACGGAATTCCCACTATGAGATATCCACATGTCCCATCGCATCGTGATCGTCGGCGGCGGCGCCGGCGGGCTGGAGCTCGCCACCCGTCTCGGCCGCACCCTGGGTAAACGCGGCAAGGCCCAGGTCACCCTGGTCGACGCCAACCTCACCCACATCTGGAAACCCCTGCTGCACGAAGTCGCTGCCGGCTCGCTCAACTCCTCCGAGGACGAGCTGAACTACGTCGCCCAGGCGAAGTGGAACCACTTCGAATTCCAGCTCGGCCGCATGCAGGGCCTGGATCGCGCCGGCAAGCGGGTCCGCCTGGCCGCACTGGTGGACGAGAATGGCGTTGAACTGGTTCCCGAGCGCGACATCGCCTACGACACCCTGGTGATCGCCGTCGGCAGCACCACCAACGACTTCGGCACCGAGGGCGCTGCGGAACACTGCATTTTCCTCGATACCCGCGCCCAGGCCGAACGCTTCCACCGACAACTGCTCGGCCAGTACCTGCGTGCGCATACCGGGCACGACGCGAACAACAACGCAGTGAGTATCGCCATCATCGGCGCCGGCGCCACCGGCGTCGAATTGGCTGCGGAACTGCACCACGCCGCGCAGATGCTGGCCGCCTACGGGCTCGACCGGATCCGCCCGGAAGACCTGCACATCAGCCTGGTCGAAGCCGGCCCGCGGGTGCTGCCGGCGCTGCCCGAACGTATCAGCCAGCCGGTACACCAGACCCTGAGCAAGCTCGGCGTACGGGTGATGACCGGCTCCGCGGTGAGCAAGGTAGATGCGGACGGCCTCTGGACCGGCGACGGCGAATTCGTCCCGGCGACGCTCAAGGTGTGGGCGGCGGGCATCCGGGCTCCGGCCTTCCTCAAGGAACTCGACGGCCTGGAAAGCAACCGTATCAACCAACTGGTGGTCCGCCCGACCCTGCAGACCACCCGCGACGACGACATCTTCGCCTTCGGCGACTGCGCCGCCTGTCCCCAGCCGGCGCAACCGGGAGAGCAACCGCGCAACGTGCCGCCACGCGCCCAGGCCGCGCACCAGCAGGCCTCGCTGCTGGTGAAATCGCTGCGTGCCCGTCTCGAAGGCAAGCCGCTGGGCGAATATCACTACCGCGACTACGGTTCGCTGATCTCGCTGTCGCGCTTCAGCGCGGTCGGCAACCTGATGGGCAATCTGATGGGTAGCGTCATGCTCGAAGGCTGGCTGGCGCGGATGTTCTACGTATCGCTATACCGCATGCACCAGATGGCGTTGTACGGTCCGCTGCGCACCGCGATGCTGATGCTTAGCGGCCGCCTGCGCAGCACCGAGCCACGCCTCAAGCTGCACTGAGCCATTACGCCCCGTTTGCCGTCGGCGCTGGGCGTTCCTTCAACAGCGAAGCTGGCGCAACTGCGCCAGCCGACTGGCGGTACGCTGCATGTCCGCAGGCAGGTCGCTGCCCTCGACCAGGTCCGGCAGCGCCTTTTCGGCACTCAGGAAAAAACGCCGGTCATTGTCGTAAAGGACGTCGACGAGATTGATGAAGCGCTGCTGGGCGGCGACCGAACAGCGCGCCATCGGCGGTACGCCCTCCAGCACCCAGGTAGAGAAGCGTTCGCCGAGGGCAAGGTAGTCCATCACCGCGGTTGGCGCCTCGCAAAGGTCGGCGAAGGCGAACCACACCAGGTCGCCGCACACCGCGCGCGCCTGCAACGTCCTCGCGCCGCTTTGCAGGGTCACGCGTTGCGAGGGTTCGGGCGCGGACAAGCCCAGCTCGTCCAGGCAAGCGCATGAGGCTGGCCAGCAATACCCGCCGCTGGCATAACCGGAAGCGATCTCCTGCCGCGGCGAAATCGTCCGGTAGTCCCGGGCGCCGGCTACTTCCAGCACTTCCATGCGCGTCTCGATCAACCGGATCGCCGGCAGGAAGCGTTCGTGGTAGAGCGGATTGGGCAGCAGTTGCCGCGGCGCGTAGTTGGAGGTGCAGACCAGGGTGATCTTCCTGCCGAACAGCTCCCTGAACAGGCGTGTTATCAGCATCGCGTCGCCAATGTCGTGGACATGGAATTCGTCGAAGCAAAGCAGCCGGCAATCTCCTAGCAGTTCATCGAGCGCACCGCCCAGGGCATCGGGCCGCCCCTGGCGGCGGAACATACCGTCATGAAGCCGGCGAAAGAACGCATGGAAATGCGTCCGGCGCAGGCCCTGCAAATCGGCGCTACGAAAGAAGCCATCCATCAGCCAGCTCTTGCCGCGCCCGACCGGCCCCCACAGGTAGAGGCTGCGCGGCGCTTGCCGGAATAGCGACGGACCTCGACGCAAGCGCTCCGCCAATCGATCGAGATGAAGAATGGCATTGCCCTGGGCTGCGTCCAGCACATAGCCGCGCCGTTGCGCCTCTTGGTGGAAATAGCGGGCTACGGGCGTTGTGGGCTTGGTGCCGGTCATGGGTGAACGCCACGAAAAAGAACCGAAAGACACACTCCGTTGATGCTCAGCCTGAGAGGGCCCTTAAACCGAGAACGGCATTCTAGCGCTGCGTCCTGCCCATGCTCCAGCCGCCAGACCGAACGGCGGGCGATAGTCGGACAGGCCCTTTGATCATGACCGCCACGGTCGCGATACGGAATCGCGCTCAGCCGCTACTTCCGCCCCACTGTTTCCGCCGCTTCCGCTGCCGAGCCCATTATCACCGGAGTTTTTTCCTACAGCAGTCCTCCCAGTCCCCTACGAAAACCAAGAAGTTCTACCGGCCAACGCCAGAAAACTACGATTGTCGCCGTTTCAGCCTCGCCTCAGGCTATCGCCCACTCGATTCTCCGCCTTGAAACCGATCGTTCTGCACATGCCTGCGGATATCGGCTTCTTTTCCCTGCAAGAACCGCGCTCCGGGCCGATTGACCATGCATCCAGCTTTTCCGCGTAACCAGGCTAGCCTTTCTTTCCCACCTCCCTCTCCAAAACCTTCCGGCAGTTCCACTTCGATCGTTCCATCCCTCAGGGCCGGACCGCTGCTCCGTACGGGCCTCATGGGAATGGCCATGTTGTCGTCCTGCCTTGCCAATGCCGCCCCGGATGCGGGGCAGGCGCTGCGTGACGTGGAAAGCCGACGCCTGAACCTGCCCGCGCCGGTGGAACTGGACGCCGAGCGCCCCAGCCCCGAGGACGGCGTATCACGGGCTGCCGAAGAGGGCGGCCCGACGGTGCTGGTCAAGCGCTTCCAACTCAGCGGCAACAGGCAGTTCGACGATCGACGCCTGCTGGCGCTCCTGCACGACCTGCCGGGCCAGGAACTCAATCTGAGCCAATTGCACGCCGCCGCCGCCCGCATCGGCGATTTCTATCAGGAAAAGGGATATGTGCTGGCGCGCGCCTTCCTCCCGGCACAGGAAATCCAGGATGGAACGGTACGCATCGAAGTGCTCGAGGGACGCTACGGCAGGATCGAACTGCACAACACGTCCCGAACGCTGGACCGCGTTCTACTCCGCCCCTTGAGCGCACTCGAACGAGATACCGCGGTCCAGGGCTCGGAGCTGGAGCGTGCGCTTCTGCTCCTGAGCGACATTCCCGGCCTCCAGGCCAAAGGCACCCTGCTGCCGGGCCAGGCGCAGGGAACCACGGACTTGCGCGTCGAGGCCCGCCCCGGCCCGCTGGTCGGCGGCAGGCTGGAGGCAGACAACTATGGCGGCCGCTACATGGGGGAATATCGCCTGGGAACCACCCTCGACTTCAACAGCCCGCTGCGACTGGGCGACCAGGCGAGACTGAGCCTGCTGGGCAGCGACCGGCACCAACGCTACTACCGTGCAGCCTATCAACTGCCCCTTGGTTCCCGAGGCACGCGCATCGGACTGGCCCACGCCGAGACGACCTATCGACTGGTACGCGATTTCTCGCGCCTGGACGCCCATGGCCGGGCCATTACCGACAGTCTGTTCGTCAGCCAGCCCCTGCTGCGTAGCCGCAGCTTAAGCCTGTCCACCCAGTTGCAATATGAAAACAAGCGACTTCGCGATGACCAGGAGCGTACCGGGAGGCATAGCCGCAAGGAGATCCGCCTGTGGACCGCCAGCATCAGCGGAAACGCCCAGGACCGCTTGTTCGGCGGTGGACAGAGCGGCTTCTCGCTGGCCTATGCCCGCGGCCAGCTCGCCATCGACTCCGGCGAAGAGCGGCTGCTGGACCGCTACACCATCGGTACCGCCGGCAGCTTCGACAAGATCATGCTCAACGCCGTACGCCTGCAGCACCTGGGCGACCGCCTGCAGTTGTTCGCCCAACTCAACGCCCAGTGGAGCGGCGGCAACCTCGACAGCGCGGAACAGTTCGACATGGGCGGCCCCTACGGCGTTCGGGCGTTCCCCCTGGGCAGCTACAAGGGCTACGGCGACGAAGGCTGGCAAGCCAGTGCGGAGCTGCGCTACAGCCTGGCTCCGGGCTGGCAGCTGAGTTCGTTCGTCGACCAGGGCGCGGTGAAATTCCTCAAGCACCCCAACACCACGGAAGGCAATCGCAACCGCATGGCCGCCGTCGGCAGCGGCGCAACCTGGTACGGAACGGATCACCAGGTCAGCCTGACCGCCGCCTGGCCCCTGAGCCAGGAAAACAACATCGAGCCCGAGCGCACTCCCCGGCTGTGGTTGCAAGCGACCCGCTACTTCTGAGCAAGCTCCCGCCCGCCATGCCGGCGGGCCCCACTGAAAGGAAAAGCCATGAACAAGAGCTATACGCTGGTCTGGAACCAGGCCACAGGCTGTTGGAACGTCGCAAGCGAAGGTACCCGTCGGCGCAGCAAGAGCGGACGCGGCAAGGCGCTCGTAGTCGCCGGAGCGTCACTGCTCGGCCTGTTCTGCCAGGCCCCCGCCTTCGCCCTGCCCAGCGGCGCCACGGTCGTTTCAGGCGATGCCGGATTCCAGACATCCACCGATGGCCGGCATATGGTCATCGACCAGCAGAGCCACAAGCTGATCACCAATTGGAACGAGTTCAGCGTCCGTGCCGATGAGCGGGTCAGCTTCCACCAGCCGGGCCAGGACGCCGTCGCCCTGAACCGGGTGATCGGCCGCAACGGCAGCGATATCCAGGGGCGGATAGATGCCAACGGCAAGGTCTTCCTGGTCAATCCCAACGGCGTGGTCTTCGGCAAGTCCGCCCAGGTCAACGTAGGCGGCCTGGTGGCTTCCACCCTGGACCTGGCCGACAGGGACTTCCTCGCCGGCAACTACCAGTTCTCCGGCGACTCCGGCGCAACCGTAAGCAATGCCGGCAGCCTGCAAGCCAGCGAAGGCGGCAGCATCGCCCTGCTGGGCGCCCGGGTCAGCAACGACGGCGTGATCCAGGCGCAACTCGGCGACGTGGCCCTGGGCGCAGGCCAGGGCATCAACCTCAATTTCGACGGCGACGGCCTGCTCAACCTGCAGGTGGACAAGGGCTCGGTCGACGCTCTCGCACACAACGGCGGCCTCATCCGCGCCGATGGCGGCCAGGTGCTGATGAGCGCCCGCAGCGCCGACAGCCTGCTCAAGACCGTCGTCAACAACCAGGGCACTCTCGAGGCCAGGACGCTACGCAGCGCGGAAGGACGCATCGTCCTCGACGGCGGCGAACAGGGTACCGTGCGGGTGGCCGGCAAGCAGGACGCCAGCGCCATCGGCGGAGGCAATGGCGGCCTGGTGCTGAACCAGGGCGCGAACGTCGAGATACAGCGAACCGCGCAGGTGGACACCCATGCCGACCAGGGCGCAACCGGCACCTGGAGGATTCTCTCGCACGAGGTCAGCGTAGCCGCTGTCGGCCAGGCAAACGCTGCCGGTGATGGTTCCGGCCAGGTCCATGTAGCGCAGGGCCCAGCCGGGGCCAATGCGTCCGATAGCAACGGCGTGACCATCGTTCAGCAGCAGCCGGCCGTCGACCTCTCCGCTGGCGCCAACGGTACCTCCGCAGTGCAGAGCCAGAGCGGCGCCAACATCGGCTCGGGCGCAAGTGGCATCAGCGTCGTGCAAAGCCAGAACAGCCCCAATATCGGCTCGGGCGCCAATGGCATCAGCGTCGTGCAAAGCCAGAATGGCGCCAATATCGGCGCCGGCGCGAGTGGCATCAGCGTCGTGCAGAGCCAGAACAGCCCCAATATCGGCTCGGGCGTCAATGGCGTGACTGTCGTGCAGAGCCAGAACGGTGCCAATATCGGTTCTGGCGCAAGTGGCATCACCGTTGTGCAAAGCCAGAATGGCGCAAATATCGGTTCAGGCGCGAGTGGCATCAGCGTCGTGCAGAGCCAGAGCGGCCCCAGCATCGGCTCGGGCGTCAATGGCGTCACAATCGTGCAGAGCCAGAGCGGTGCCAACATCGGCCCCGGCGTCAACGGAATCGATGTCGTCCAGACCCAGACTCTCCCCAACCTGAGCCCAGGCGCCAATGGCTCCAGCATCGTCCAGGTCCAGACGCTACCCGATATCGCCGCCGACGCCGGCAATGTGCATGTCGTGCAGGTCCAGACCGGCGGTAACAAGGTCTTCGGCAACTCCGCCACCAACGTCAGGTCACGTACCGTTCAGGCCCGGAGCAACGAGAATGTCGGTTCCGGCCTGGCGAATCCAAGCAGCGCGGGAAAAGGCCCGACGTTGCATGCCGATACCCTGGCCCGCAACCTTTCCACAAGCAACGTCGAAGTGGTCGCCACCCGGGGCAACGCGCATGTCGGCGCGCCGCTGTCCTGGGACAGCGGCAACGGCCTGACGCTAACCGCCGAGCGCGGGGACCTCAGGATCAATGGCGCGCTGACGGCCCAGGGGGAAAACGCCAGCCTTACTCTCAATGCCGGGCAGCGCCCTCTCCGTATCGACGACAGCCTCTCTCTCACTGGCCAGGGAGCCCGGGTCGAATTCAATTCGGACAAGGGTTATGCCCTGGCCGAAGGCACCCGGATCACCCTGTCCGGCAAGAACGCAGGATTCCGCGCCAATGGGCGGGACTACAGCGTGATCCAGGACCTGCAGCAGTTGCGCGGCATCGATAGGGACCTGGGCGGCAGCTATGTCCTCGGCAATCGAATCGCAGGCGGCAACTCCAGCTTCCTGTCGATAGGCAACGCCAGCGCCTTCGGCGGTACCTTCGACGGCCTGGGCAACACCATCGATAATCTCGCCGTCTACGGCACCGGCGCCTACTCCGGCCTGTTCAGCGTCAACCGGGGCATCCTCCGCAACCTGAACCTGGAACGCATTTCCGCCGATGGAGCACAGGCCACCCACTACAACGTCCAGGTCGGTAGCCTGGCCGCCGTCAACCTCGGTCGCATCGACAATGTGAACGCCAGCGACATCCGTATCGCCGCGGCCTCGAAGCTGAACAGCCTCGGCGGGCTGGTCGCACTGAACCTGGGTAGTATCGACAACGCCAGCGCCAGCGGCACGCTGGTCGGCAACCGCCACACCTATGCTCTGGGCGGACTCGCAGCCGAAAACATCAGCACAGCCAGGGGCGTGGCCAGCATCTCCAACAGCCGGGCCGATTTTGCCATCTCCGGCCAGTTGAAGGACCATGCCAGCCACTACGGCGCGGGGGGCCTGGTAGGCAGGAACCGCGGCGGCCTCATCCGCAGCAGCGGCAGTCAGGGAACGCTTTCGCTGAGCGGTCACGGAATGAACCTGGGAGGACTGGTCGGATACAGCTCCGCCGGCGGACTGGCGGACGTATCCGCCTCCGTCGACGTCTCAGGCAACGGACAGCACGGCCTGTACGGAGGGCTCATCGGCCTCAACGTAAACAGTGGTATCGCCCACGCCACGGCCAGCGGCAAGGTCCGGGGCACAGACGCGGAAGCACTGGGCGGGCTGATCGGCCGGAACCTGAACGCGGCCATCAACAACGCCAGCGCCCATGGCGATGTCAGCCTGCAAGCCGGTCGCTACCTGGGAGGCCTGATCGGCCACAACCAGGCAGGCAATCTGGCCAACGTCAGTGCCAGCGGCAACCTGAGTGGTGGGTCGCTGCTCCAGGCCGGCGGCCTGATCGGTCTCAACGCCAATGCCTCGCTGGTCAATGCCTCCGCCAAGGGCAATGTCGCTACCCGCGGAGCAGAAGCGGTTGGCGGTCTGCTCGGAGAAAACCTGTACGGCTCCGTCATCAACGGCTCCGCCAGTGGCGAAGTCACCGACGGCAGCGGCAAAACCCTGGGTGGCCTGATAGGGTCCAACCTCGGCGGCAATCATTCCAACCTGAAGGCCTCCGGGTGGGTAAACGCAGGGGCGAACAGTGACGTGGGAGGGCTGATCGGCCACAACCGGGGCGGCAACCACAGCACCCTGGCGGCATCCGGCAATGTCACCGGGGGCAAGGGCAGTCGCGTCGGCGGACTCGTCGGCTATAACGATGCCGCCTCGCTGACGAACGTCTCGGCTTCGGGCAACGTCAGCGCCAGTGGTTCCAGGGCCATCGGCGGGTTGATCGGCAGTGACCTGCGAGGTTCGCTGATGCTCGCCAGCAGTCATGGAATCGTGAACGACAAGACCGGCCACAACCTGGGAGGGTTGGTCGGCCGCGGTGAAAACACCTCGATCCGCTCCGCCAAGGCCAGCGGTGCGGTGAGCGGAGGCGCCGGGATCAGGGCCGGCGGACTGGTCGGCTCCCTGGAGGGCTGGCAGGCTCTCATCCTGGGGGCCTCGACCGGCGGCGATGTGACGGCGGGCTACGATAGCTATATTGGCGGGCTGGTGGGCTTCAGCACCGCCACCATCAGCGGCGCTTCCGCTTCCGGCAAGGTCGGAGGCTCGGGTCTGCTGGGCGGCCTGGTCGCCTGGAACCAGGGGAATGTCATGGGTTCTTCGGCCAGCGGCAGGCTGGAGCCACAAATCCCCAACCAGATCCATGGCGGACTGATCGGCATCAATTTTGGCTGGCAGTCCTGGAACTCGGTATACGGGGCTGCGGCGACCGTTCCAATGATAGGTCGCCACTACAACCTGTGAATCGATTCTCCCGGTACCCGTACCGGGAGGCTTCCTGTTCGATGGAGCGGCCGGGCCTCAGGGCCCGCCGCCTCCAGACGCTCGATGAATGCCATGCGGGAAGGCCAGGCGTCGGAGAAACAGGGCTGGAAGAGCGGCCCCTCCTCCTTCCCACAGGCCAGCATTCGGAAAATAAGGGTACAGAAACGAAAAAGCCCACCTTCGCAGGTGAGCTTTTTCGTCTTGAATATGGTGGGTCGTGTAGGATTCGAACCTACGACCAATTGGTTAAAAGCCAACTGCTCTACCGACTGAGCTAACGACCCAAGTATGAGGTGGTCGGGGTAGAGAGATTCGAACTCCCGACATCCTGCTCCCAAAGCAGGCGCGCTACCGGACTGCGCTATACCCCGATTGGAAGTTGGCTCCGCGACCTGGACTCGAACCAGGGACCCAATGATTAACAGTCATTTGCTCTACCGACTGAGCTATCGCGGAACGTCTTTCTTCCAACCCTGGACGCTTCCGGTGTTGCTGGATTCGCGTCTCAGAGGCGCGCCATTTTACGGATGCGCGCGGGCATGTCAACCCTCTGATCCAAAAAGTTTTTCTTCTTTTTCCACGAGCGGCAAAACGGCCCTTCCACTGCATGCGGCAGCGCTCTCGCTCCTACCGGACGCCCATGAAAAAGCCCCGCCGAAGCGGGGCTTTCCCTGTCCGTCCACGAAGAGGTCAGGCGAAGACGATCTCGTCGCCTTCCACCTTCGCCGAGATACTGGCACCCGGCGCGAATTTGCCGGCCAGGATCAGTTGCGCCAGCGGGTTCTCGATCCAGCGCTGGATGGCCCGCTTCAGCGGGCGTGCGCCATAGACCGGGTCGAAGCCGACGGCGATCAGCTTGTCCAGCGCCTCCTGGCTCAGTTCCAGGCTCAGCTCGCGCTCGGCCAGGCGCTTGCGCAGGCGACCGAGCTGGATCTCGGCGATGCCGGCGATCTGCTCGCGAGCCAGCGGCTCGAATACCACCACTTCGTCGATCCGGTTGATGAATTCCGGACGGAAGTGCGCATTGACCGCGTCCATCACTGCGGCACGTTGCGCCTCGCGGTCGCCGGCCAGCTCCTGGATCTGTGCCGAACCGAGGTTGGAGGTCATCACCACCACGGTGTTGCGGAAGTCCACCGTACGCCCGTGACTGTCGGTCAGGCGTCCGTCCTCGAGCACCTGGAGGAGAATGTTGAATACATCCGGATGGGCCTTCTCCACCTCGTCCAGCAGCACCACCGAGTAAGGCTTGCGGCGGATCGCCTCGGTCAGGTAGCCGCCTTCCTCGAAGCCGACGTAGCCCGGAGGCGCGCCGATCAGGCGGGCCACCGAGTGTTTCTCCATGAACTCGGACATATCGATCCGCACCAGCGCCTCCTCGGTATCGAAGAGGAACTCGGCCAGCGCCTTGCACAACTCGGTCTTGCCCACCCCGGTCGGGCCGAGGAAGAGGAACGAGCCGCTCGGCCGGTTCGGATCGGCGAGGCCGGCGCGCGAACGGCGCACGGCGTTGGACACGGCGACTACCGCCTCGTCCTGGCCGATCACTCGCCGATGCAGCTCCTGCTCCATGCGCAGCAGCTTCTCGCGCTCGCCCTCGAGCATCTTCGACACCGGGATACCGGTCCACTTGGAAACCACTTCGGCGATTTCCTCGTCGGTCACCTTGTTGCGCAGCAACTGGTTCTCGGTCTTGCCGTGCTGGTCGACCATCTGCAGGCTGCGTTCCAGGTCCGGGATGGTCTGGTACTGGATGCGCGCCATGCTCTCGAGGTCGCCCTTGCGCCGCGCCGCCTCCATCTCCTGCTTGGCCTGCTCGATCTTCTGCTGGATCTGCGCCGAGCCCTGCACCTCGGCCTTCTCGGACTTCCAGATCTCCTCGAGGTCGGCGTATTCGCGCTCGAGCTTGACGATATCCTCCTCCAGCTTGGCCAGGCGCTTCCTGGTGGCTTCGTCGTCTTCCTTCTTCAGCGCCTCGCGCTCGATCTTCAGCTGGATCAGGCGACGGTCGAGACGATCCAGTTCCTCCGGCTTGGAGTCGATCTCCATGCGGATGCGGCTGGCGGCCTCGTCGATCAGGTCGATGGCCTTGTCCGGCAGTTGCCGATCGGTGATGTAGCGGTGCGACAGCTTGGCCGCGGCGATGATCGCGCCGTCGGTGATGCTCACCCCGTGGTGCACTTCATAGCGTTCCTTGAGGCCACGGAGGATGGCGATGGTGTCTTCCTCGCTCGGTTCGTCCACCAGCACCTTCTGGAAGCGGCGCTCCAGCGCGGCATCCTTCTCGATGTACTGGCGATACTCGTCGAGGGTAGTAGCACCGACGCAGTGCAGCTCGCCGCGCGCCAGAGCCGGCTTGAGCATGTTGCCGGCGTCCATGGCGCCTTCCGCCTTGCCGGCGCCGACCATGGTGTGCAGTTCGTCGATGAACAGGATGACCCGGCCTTCCTGCTTGCCCAGTTCGTTGAGGACCGCCTTCAGGCGTTCCTCGAACTCGCCGCGGAACTTGGCACCGGCGATCAGCGCCCCCATGTCCAGGGCCAGCAGGCGCTTGTCCTTGAGGCCGTCCGGCACTTCGCCGTTGATGATGCGCTGGGCCAGGCCCTCGACGATGGCGGTCTTGCCGACGCCGGGTTCGCCGATCAGCACCGGGTTGTTCTTGGTCCGCCGCTGCAGGACCTGGATGGTCCGGCGGATCTCGTCGTCGCGACCGATCACCGGGTCGAGCTTGCCTTCCTCGGCGCGCTTGGTCATGTCGACGGTGTACTTGTCCAGCGCCTGGCGCGACTCCTCGACGTTCGGGTCGTTCACCGCTTCGCCGCCACGCAGGTTGGCCACGGCATTCTCCAGCGCCTTGCGCGACACGCCCTGGCCGAGCAGCAGCTTGCCGAGCCTGGTGTTCTCGTCCATCGCGGCCAGCAATACCAGCTCGCTGGAGATGAACTGGTCGCCCTTCTGCTGGGCCAGGCGGTCAGCCTGGTTGAGCAGGCGTGCGAGATCCTGGGACAGGTTCACGTCGCCGGTCGGGCTCTGGATCTTCGGCAGCGCGTCGAGTTCTTTGTTGAGGCCGCTGCGCAGGGCGGCGATATCGAAGCCGACCTGCATCAGCAGGGGCTTGATCGAACCGCCTTGCTGCTCGAGCAGGGCGGAAAGCAGGTGCACCGGCTCGATGGCCGGATGGTCATGGCCAACGGCCAGGGACTGGGCGTCGGAGAGCGCCAGTTGCAGCTTGCTGGTCAAACGGTCTATTCGCATGGGTCGTCCTTCCTTCTATAGAGCGGGCCGGAACGATGGGTGTCCCTGATGAAGAAAAGCCCGCCGAGATGACTCAGTAGATAAGGGCGATTTTCCGCGGTTCAAGCGACCGGACCGTGACATCGGTCAGTTGCCGCCGGATAACCTGCGCGGGCCTAGTCCTGGAGCCAGACCAGGCTGGCAAAACGGCCGGTACGCGACGAGCGGCGGTAGGAATAGAAGCGCGCGGTATCGCTGAAGGTGCAGAAGCCGCCGCCATGCACGGCGGTGACGCCATGGGCGCCCAGGCGGATCCGCGCGAGTCGGTAGATGTCGGCCATGAAGCGGCCCGGATTGGCGCTAGGTACGAAAGCCGAGCGCGCCTCGGCGTGCGCAGCGACGAATGCATCGCGGACCTCGCCGCCGACCTCGAAGGCCAGCGGGCCGATCGCCGGCCCCAGCCAGACCAGCAGTTCGTCGCCGGGCACGCCCAGGCTGTCCACCGTCGCCTCCAGCACGCCCGCCGCCAGCCCGCGCCAGCCGGCATGGGCCGCGGCCACGCGGGTGCCCGAGCGGTCGCAGAACAACGCCGGCAGGCAGTCGGCGGTCATGATCGTACAGGCGACGCCCGGCATCGCGCTCCAGCTGGCGTCGGCCCTGAGCACCCGGCTCGGGTCGGCCTCCACCACCGTCACTCCGTGCACCTGGTCCAACCAGCTCGGCCGGCATTCCAGACGCTCGGTCAGGCGTCGGCGGTTTTCTTCCACGGCGCGCGGATCGTCGTCGACGTGGGCGCCAAGGTTCAGACTGTCGAAGGGTGCCTGGCTGACCCCGCCACTGCGCGTGGTCACGCAGGCCCGCACACGGGCCGGCGCCGGCCAGTCGGGGGTCAGCCAGGCGTTCATCCGACGAACGCCTCGCGATCCTGGCGCAACAGGCTGAGCAGCCAGAGGAAGTCTTCCGGCAGCGGCGACTCCCACTTCATGCGCACGCCGGTGGCCGGGTGATCCAGTTCGAGGAAGCGCGCGTGCAGCGCCTGCCGGGGGAACTCGCGAAGAGTCTGGACCAGGGTCTGGCTGGCCACCGGGGGAATCCTGAAGCGCCCACCGTAGACCGGATCGCCGACCAGGGGATAGCCGATATGGCTCATGTGCACGCGGATCTGGTGGGTACGCCCGGTCTCCAGCTTGACCCGGGTATGGGTGTGCGCACGGAAGCGTTCCAGCACGCGGTAATGGCTGACCGCCACCTTGCCGGCGTCGACCACCGCCATCTTCTGCCGCTGCACGCCATGCCGTCCGATCGGCGCATCGATGGTGCCGCCGGAGGTGATCACGCCGATCACGATCGCCTCGTAGATGCGGCTGACCGACCGTGCCTGCAGTTGCGCCACCAGCTTGGTGTGGGCCTCCAGCGTCTTGGCCACCACCATCAGGCCGGTCGTGTCCTTGTCCAGGCGGTGGACGATCCCGGCGCGCGGCACATTGGCGATGTCCGGGACATGGTAGAGCAAGGCATTCAGCAGGGTGCCGTCCTGATGGCCGGCAGCCGGATGGACCACCAGGCCGGCGGGCTTGTCGATCACCAGGATGTGCTCGTCCTCGTAGACGATTTCCAGCTCGATGTCCTGTGCGAGCCACTCGCCCTGGGCTTCCTGCTCGGCCTCCAGGACCAGTTGCGCGCCGCTGTGGACGATGTCGCGCGGGCGCAGCACGGCGCCGTCGACGGTCAGGCGTCCGTCCTTGATCCAGCCGGCCAGACGGGAGCGGGAGTGTTCGGGAAAAAGCTGGGCGGCGATCTGGTCGAGACGCTGGCCACCCAGCTCGAACGGCACCTCGGCCGCGCGTTGAATCATATCGGACATGAGTAGGAGACGATGCTCAGCGCGGCTTTTGGAATCGGCTACGCGCTGTGGTTAAATACGGGGTCTTTGTCCCAGGGGGTGCCTGGGGCGCCAATCATAACAGACGGTTGAGGCCAAGCCGACCGTCCCAGGGACGCAAGCCGCCATGCAAGTGAAACACCTGCTGCTGATCGCCATCCTCGCCCTCACCGCAGCCTGCTCCTCGAACAAGGAGACTGTCGACGAGAACCTGAGCGAGAGCCAGCTGTACCAGCAGGCGCAGGACGACCTCAACAACAAGAGCTACAACAGCGCCGTCACCAAGCTGAAAGCCCTCGAATCGCGCTATCCCTTCGGCCGCTACGCCGAGCAGGCCCAGCTCGAGCTGATCTACGCCAACTACAAGAACATGGAGCCCGAAGCCGCCCGCGCCGCCGCCGAACGCTTCATCCGCCTGCATCCGCAGCACCCCAACGTCGACTACGCCTACTACCTCAAGGGCCTGTCCTCCTTCGACCAGGACCGCGGCCTGCTGGCGCGCTTCCTGCCGCTGGACATGACCAAGCGCGACCCGGGCGCCGCCCGCGACTCCTTCAACGAGTTCGCCCAGCTCACCAGCCGCTTCCCCAACAGCCGCTACGCCCCGGACGCCAAGGCGCGCATGGTGTACCTGCGCAACCTGCTGGCGGCCTACGAAGTGCACGTCGGCCACTACTACCTGAAGCGCCAGGCCTATGTCGCCGCCGCCAACCGCGGTCGCTACGTGGTAGAGAACTTCCAGGAAACCCCGGCCGTCGGCGATGGCCTGGCGATCATGGTCGAAGCCTACCGTCGCCTGGGTCTCGACGACCTGGCCAGCACCAGCCTGGAAACCCTCAAGCTCAACTATCCGGATAACGCCAGCCTCAAGGATGGCGAGTTCGTCGCCCGCGAAAGCGAGGCCGACACCCGCTCCTGGCTGGCCAAGGCCACCCTGGGCCTGATCGAAGGCGGCGAGCCGCCGCCGCACATGGAAACCCAGGCCGCCAAGGACGTGATCAAGCAGTACGAGGATGCCGAGCGGGAGATCCCCGCCGAACTGAAGCCGGAAAACCAGGATCACAGCGCCGACGACGAGAAGCCGGAGAGCGATGACGACGAAGACTCCGGCCGCTCCTGGTGGAGCTACATGACCTTCGGTCTCTTCGACTGATCGCACGAAACACCGAAGGGAGGCGCAGGCCTCCCTTCTTTTTGCCCGCCGCCATGCCTCTCCCAGCGCCAAACGCCGCACAGCCTGGACCTTCCCGGCTGGGATCGAGCCGGCGGCTTGGCTAAACTGCAGCTTTCTCCAGCCTCCGAGATCACCATGGGCCTTTTCCGCCTCCTGTTCTGGATCGCCCTGATCGCCATCGCGTTCTGGCTCTGGCGTCGCTTTACCCGTCCCACTCCGCGCCAGCAGCAACGTCCGCAGGACGAGCCGAGCGCATCGCCGATGGTCCGCTGCGCCCATTGCGGAGTCCACGTGCCGCAGGCCAACGCCCTCGCCCACGAACAACGCTGGTATTGCAGCCAGGCGCACCTGCGCCAGGACCAGGGCGACCGTGCGCGCTGAACGGCTACGGCTGAGCGAGGAGCAGGGGCAACGCATCCTCCGTCTGTACCACCTGTACCGCCTGACCATCGGCCTGGTACTGGTCCTGCTGATCTCCAGCGAACTGGAAGATCAGGTCCTCAAGCTCGTCCACCCTGAACTGTTCCATGTCGGCAGTTGGTGCTACCTGGTCTTCAACATCCTGGTCGCGCTGTTCCTGCCGCCGTCACGGCAATTGCTGCCGATCTTCATCCTCGCGCTCACCGACGTACTGATGCTTTGCGGCCTG
Source organism: Pseudomonas sp. 203-8 (assembly GCF_020708595.1). Taxonomy (NCBI): domain Bacteria; kingdom Pseudomonadati; phylum Pseudomonadota; class Gammaproteobacteria; order Pseudomonadales; family Pseudomonadaceae; genus Pseudomonas; species Pseudomonas sp. 203-8. The sequence continues at coordinate 301,445 of NZ_JAJFDF010000005.1, forward strand.
TTCTACGCAGGTGGCGGCGTACCCAGCGGCATCGGCAGCCTGCTGGTGGTGGCGGTGGCCATTGCCAACATCCTGCTGCGCGGGCGCATCGGCCTGGTCATCGCGGCGGCGGCCAGCCTCGGCCTGCTCTACCTGACTTTCTTCCTCAGCCTGAGCAGTCCGGACGCCACCAACCACTACGTCCAGGCCGGCGGCCTCGGCACCCTGTGCTTCGCCGCCGCGCTGGTGATCCAGGCTCTGGTGCGGCGCCAGGAGCAGACCGAAACGCTGGCCGAAGAACGCGCCGAGACGGTCGCCAACCTGGAGGAACTCAACGCATTGATCCTGCAGCGCATGCGCACCGGCATCCTCGTGGTCGATAGCCGTCAGGCCATCCTCCTCGCCAACCAGGCCGCCCTCGGCCTGCTCAGGCAGGACGACGTGCAGGGCGCCAGCCTGGGCCGCCACAGCCCGATGCTGATGCACTGCATGAAGCAATGGCGCCTGAATCCCAGCCTCCGTCCGCCGACGCTCAAGGTGGTGCCGGATGGCCCGACGGTGCAACCCAGCTTTATCAGCCTCAACCGCGAAGACGACCAGCACGTGCTGATCTTCCTCGAAGACATTTCGCAGATCGCCCAGCAGGCGCAGCAGATGAAGCTGGCCGGTCTCGGCCGCCTGACCGCCGGCATCGCCCATGAGATCCGCAACCCGCTGGGCGCGATCAGCCACGCCGCCCAACTGCTGCAGGAGTCAGAGGAACTGGATGCCCCGGACCGACGCCTGACGCAGATCATCCAGGACCAGTCGAAGCGGATGAACCTGGTCATCGAGAACGTCCTGCAGCTCTCCCGTCGCCGCCAGGCCGAACCGCAGCAGCTCGACCTGAAGGAGTGGCTTCAGCGGTTCGTCGACGAATACCCCGGCAGGCTGCGCAACGACAGCCAACTGCACCTGCAGCTCGGTGCCGGCGACATCCAGACCCGCATGGACCCACATCAGTTGAACCAGGTGCTGAGCAACCTGGTGCAGAACGGTCTTCGCTACAGCGCCCAGGCGCACGGGCGCGGCCAGGTCTGGCTGAGCCTCGCGCGCGACCCGGAGAGCGACCTGCCGGTGCTGGAAGTCATCGACGACGGTCCCGGCGTACCGGCGGACAAACTGAACAACCTGTTCGAACCCTTCTTTACTACAGAAAGCAAAGGCACCGGCCTGGGCCTCTATCTCTCCCGCGAGCTCTGCGAGAGCAACCAGGCACGGATCGACTACCGCAATCGCGAGGAAGGCGGCGGCTGCTTCCGCATCACCTTCGCCCACCCGCGCAAACTCAGCTGACGGAAGCCGCACGCATGAGCCGACAAAAAGCCCTGATCGTCGACGATGAACCGGATATCCGCGAACTGCTGGAAATCACTCTCGGCCGCATGAAGCTGGACACCCGCAGCGCCCGCAACGTCAAGGAAGCCCGCGAGTTGCTGGCCCGCGAGCCGTTCGACCTGTGCCTCACCGACATGCGCCTGCCGGACGGCAGCGGCCTCGATCTGGTCCAGTACATCCAGCAGCGCCATCCACAGACCCCGGTGGCCATGATCACCGCGTACGGCAGCCTGGACACCGCGATCCAGGCGCTCAAGGCCGGTGCCTTCGACTTCCTCACCAAACCGGTCGACCTCGGTCGCTTGCGGGAGCTGGTGGCAACCGCCCTGCGCTTGCGCAACCCGGAAGCCGAGGAAGCGCCGGTGGACAACCGCCTGCTCGGCGAGTCGCCGCCGATGCGCGCCCTGCGCAACCAGATCGGCAAGCTGGCGCGCAGCCAGGCGCCGGTCTACATCAGTGGCGAGTCCGGTAGCGGCAAGGAGCTGGTGGCGCGCCTGATCCACGAGCAGGGGCCACGTATCGAGCGGCCGTTCGTGCCGGTGAACTGCGGCGCGATTCCCTCCGAACTGATGGAAAGCGAGTTCTTCGGCCACAAGAAAGGCAGCTTCACTGGCGCTATCGAAGACAAGCAGGGCCTGTTCCAGGCCGCCAGCGGCGGCACCCTGTTCCTCGACGAAGTCGCCGACCTGCCGATGGCCATGCAGGTCAAACTGCTCCGGGCGATCCAGGAAAAGGCCGTGCGCGCGGTCGGCGGCCAGCAGGAGGTCGCCGTCGACGTGCGCATCCTCTGCGCCACCCACAAGGACCTCGCCGCCGAAGTCGGCGCCGGGCGCTTCCGCCAGGACCTCTACTACCGCCTCAACGTCATCGAGCTGCGCGTACCGCCGCTGCGCGAACGCCGCGAGGACATCCCGCTGCTCGCCGATCGCATCCTCAAGCGCCTGGCCGGCGACACCGGCCTGCCGGCCGCCAGGCTGACCGGCGACGCACAGGAGAAGCTGAAGAACTACCGCTTCCCGGGCAACGTCCGCGAGCTGGAAAACATGCTGGAGCGCGCCTATACCCTGTGCGAAGACGACCAGATCCAGCCTCACGACCTGCGCCTGGCCGATGCGCCGGGTGCCAGCCAGGAAGGCGCGGCGAGCCTGAGCGAAATCGACAACCTCGAGGACTACCTGGAAGATATCGAGCGCAAGCTGATCATGCAGGCGCTCGAGGAGACCCGCTGGAACCGCACCGCCGCGGCCCAGCGCCTGGGCCTGACGTTCCGCTCGATGCGCTACCGCCTGAAAAAGCTGGGCATCGACTGAAAGTGAAAAGGCCTGTCCGAAGACAGGCCTTTTGGTTTTCGCTCCTCAGAGGCGACCAGCCGGGGCGTAGGGGACCGGGTCGATGATCGGTTCCCGCCCGCTCATGAGATCCGCCAGCAGACGGCACGACGCCGGTGCCAGGACCAGCCCGTTGCGGTAGTGCCCGGTATTCAGCCAGAGCCCGTCGAAGCCAGGCACCGGACCGATATAGGGGATGCCTTCGGGAGAGCCCGGGCGCAACCCTGCCCAGTGGGCCACCGGCTGCATGTCCGCCAGTTCCGGCAACAGTTCTGCCGCAGACGCCCTGAGGCTTTCCAGCGCCTCGTCGGTCGGCGTCTTGTCGAAGCCCGAATGTTCCAAGGTGCTGCCGATCAGGATGTGGCCGTCGCGCCGCGGAATCGCGTAGCGCCCCTTGGCCAGCACCATGCGCGGCAGGAAATCCGCCGCGCACTTGTAGAGGATCATCTGCCCTTTCACCGGTACCACGGGCAGTTCCAGGCCAAGCGGCTTCAACAACTCGCCGCTCCAGGCGCCCGCCGCCAGCAGCACCTTGTCGCCACGGATCTCGCCACGCGAGGTCGCCACGCCGAGCACTCGATCGCCGTCGCGCAACCAGCCGCGCACCTCCGTCTGCTCATGCAGTTCGATATTGGCGAATTGTTGCAGGGATGCCCGCAATGAGCGCGCCAGGCGAGGATTGCGCACATTGGCCACGCCCGACATGTAGACCGCCCGCTGGAAGCCGGCGCCCAGCCCGGGCACCGCCGCGTAGGCCTCCTCGATCGGCACTTCCTTCAACGGCCGGGTGTGCTTGCGTGCCCACTGCAGTGCCTCGATCTGGTCGTCTAGGTCCAGCCAGTACAGGCCAACGGTATGGACCTCGGGATCGAGCCCGGTCTCGTCGAGCAAACGCTGCCCCAGGGCCGGGTAGAAGTCCTGCGACCAGTGCGCCAGGGCGGTCACCGCCGGGCTGTAGCGCCACGGATAGAGCGGCGAGACGATCCCGCCCCCCGCCCAGGATGCCTCACGCCCACTCTCGCCCCGCTCCACCAGGGTCACCCGCAGTCCGGCGAGCGCCAGCTCCCGGGCGGTCAACAGGCCGATGACGCCAGCGCCTACCACTACTACATCTCTACTCACCACAGGGCTCCTACCGATTTGCCAGGAACAGAGAAATATCACTCAAAGGGATCAGATGCTGACGAATTGCCTGCTTCAACGAACTCAGTCGAATCTGTCCCGGTGAAAAGCCCATCATACCCGCAGAGGTATTCATCCCATGAAATCGAGCGGCTTCAACTTGGTCGAACTATCGATAGTCCTATTGATCCTTGCGATAGGCCTGACAATTGCGCTGCCCACCCTCCAAGACAGAATGAAGCGGGACATTAGCCGTGCTACTCGTGACAGCCTGACTAGTCATCTGATGGCTGCGCGGGCTAGCAGCATACAGAACGGCGTGATCATCGAGGTCTGCGGTAGCGGTGACGGCAGTACCTGCAGCGAGGAATGGCATCTCGGCTGGTTCAGCCGTAACGACAGGAGCCAACAGATACTGGCCCGGCATGAAAATACGAGTCGCACCGATATTCATTGGCGGGGCTTCGACAAGCGACTGCGCTACCTGCCTAATGGCACCAGCCCTACAGGTAACGGGCGTTTCTTCGAATGTAAGGACGATCGCATCGAGTGGCAATTGGTGCTCAATCGGCAAGGCCGCCTCAGGGTGGCGGGAAAGAGCGAAAATAAAAAGCTCTCTTACCTGTGCTCCAGGCGGTGAGAGAACTGTTTCACATACCGTTTGCCAGTCATCCCACTCTCCGCTCCGGCTGTCTCTGCTACAGGGACAATGCGCTCTCCACTAGGCAAGATTATCTGGCCCTTTTCCTTGTGGAGTACTGCATGCGCTCTATTTGTCGCAGCGCCGGCTTTTCCCTGATCGAGTTGATGATGGTGTTGGTTCTGGTCGCCATATTCGCCAGCATTGCCGTACCCAGTTTCAACGCCTTGATCGAGCGCAACCGAATCCAGACTGCCAGCGAGGAACTCTACAGCCTGCTTCAGTACGCTCGCAGCGAAGCTGTAAACCGTCATGCCAATGTGAGCATCAGGGCGACGCAGAACAATGACTGGGCAAAAGGCCTGGAAATCATCAGCGGCGCGACCACCGTGCAAAAGCACCAAGGTTTCCAGCAGGTCTCGCTATCCGCCAGCAGTGCGACTGCGGAGCTGACCTTCAACGCTACCGGCACACTTAGCAACCAGGCTGCAAACATTGACATAAAGGTCTGCTTCGCCGGTGACAAAAGTACAGGACGTCTGCTTACCGTTCAGCCCAGTGGACGCGTGATCCTGTACCCATCTTCAAAGCAACCGGACAGCTGTAACTGAGGAAAGCCCATGTCTCGAGAAACGGGTTTCAGCATGATCGAAGTACTGGTTGCTCTGGTGCTGATCAGCATTGGCGTACTGGGCATGGTTGCCATGCAAGGGCGCACGATCCAGTACACGCAGGAGTCGGTACAACGCAATGCCGCAGCAATGCTTGCTAGCGACCTGATGGAAATAATGCGTGCGGACCCAGATGCCGTACTCAATCTACGCGCCCAACTACGCGAAGACTCGGTCTACTACAAGGCCAAGGGCAGCGACTTTCCCGCAGCCCCAGCGCGCTGCGCGCCATTGCCAGCAGATGCTAAGGAACGTCTCGGCTGCTGGGCCCAACAGGCCTCGAAAGACTTGCCGGGAGCCTCCGCACTCTTGAATAGCCAATTCTACATTTGTCGCAGCCCAACCCCGGGTACCTGCGACAACACCAAAGGCTCGGCCATCGAAATCCAGGTTGCCTGGCGAGCCATGGATGGAGCGTGTTTCAACGCCTCTGACTCCACCTTGTGCACCTACAGCGTCCGCTCCGAATTGTGAGAACAAGCATGCTCTTCAGCAAAATGCAGAAAGGCCTATCGATGGTAGAACTGCTCGTGGCACTCGCTATAAGCAGCTTCCTGATCCTGGGGATCAGCCAGATCTACATCGACAACAAACGCAACTATCTTTTCCAGCAAGGCCAGGCCGGCAACCAGGAAAATAGCCGCTTCGTTCTTATGCTGCTGCAGCAACAACTGGATAAGACAGGCTATCGTCGCCTTCACGACGACAACATGGAGAATGCTTTCAAATCCGCGACATTCAATGGCTGTCGTGCATTTGTGGCTGGCGAGACTATCGCTGCGGCAACTGCCCTCAAGGCGGGTGAGTACGGTGTCTGCTTGCGCTATCAACCCGCCTACAAAGGGGAGCATGATTGCCTCGGTAATGAAATTACCGGAGTTCCGGAAAAGCCCTTCACAAATACTCCCCCTGTCGTCGTTCGCCTGGTCTACCTACCGAGCGCCGGTACCCTGAGTTGCAGTCGTCCCGATATCGCCCAGTCGAAATCGGGAGAATTGGTCAGTGGTCTCACAGACTTCCGCTTGGAAGCGGGGGTCGGGCCAGCAGATCGTAGCGAACGCAAAGTATCCAGCTTCGTCGCACTACAGGATGTCGCCGGTCGTCCTATCCGAGCATTGCGCTTCTCAATCCTGGCAGGCAGCGACAATACAAGCCTGCGCACAGGAGATGATAGCCAGGCACGCGATCGCTGGATCGTCCTTTATCCCGAGAGCAAAAGCGCCATCGAGGCCGCAGACAAAGGCCAGATTTACCAAATAGCGCGTGGTAACCAAACCATCAGGAATCTCATGCCATGACCCTGCGCCATACCTCTCGACAGCAGGGATCCACGTTGTTGATCTCGCTGGTTATCTTGTTGATGATCACGCTCCTCGCCGTTTCCAACATGCGCGAGGTGTCACTGGAAAGCCGTATCACCGGCAATCTCATCGAACAGAAGCGCCTGCGCAATGCGGGCGAAGCTGGGCTACGCGAAGGTGAACGACGCTTTTTCAATACCATCAAGCCCCCAGAGGTCGGCAGCGGATGCGCCGATAGCAATGTCAAACGGCCTTGCATACTGAACCTGAGTGCCCTCTCCGTACCCCGAGATGACGTGCACAACAATCCGGTGGCAGCCCTGAACGGCAAGACAGATAACGCCAATTCACGTGTCTGGATGCCCTACCGAGGCAGCGATCTGAATAACCCTACGCAGATCGACAAAGACCGCGCAGTCACCTGGCAGACCATCACGGTGCCCGCTGGCGAACAGAACAACGAAGCGGAAAATCCCGAGTACGGCAACATGATGCGCGGGGTCGGCACGTTCTACTACGAAACCAACAGCCGCGCCCTCAACAAGGCGGGCGGAGAGACTGTTCTACAGGCCGTTCATGCACGCCTGTATACCAACTGACTGGAGCCAGCGCATGATCCACCAGATTACCCGCGCAGGAAAAAGCCTGCTGGCTGCAGGTTGCACCCTGAGCATCCTGTTCGCCTCTGACAGTTATGCCGCCACGGCCCTGAATGTCAGCCAGCAACCCCTGTTCCTAACCCAGGGCGTTGCTCCCAACCTGCTGTTCACTCTAGATGACTCAGGCAGTATGGCCTGGGCTTACGTGCCCGACGGTATTAGCGGGAATAGCGGCAGAGCGGGACGTTCCAGCGATTACAACGCACTGTACTACAACCCCGATTATGCTTACCAAGTGCCCAAGAAATTGACACTGTCAGGCGATCAGATCATCGTTTCCGACTATCCAGTGCCACGCTTCACAGCAGCCTGGCAGGATGGCTACGCCCAAGGCTCCACCACCAACCTGAGCAATAACTATCGCCCTCAATGGGGAACCGGCTGGCTTGGTTGCATCGATAGCAGCTGCAATACCGGGAGAGCTTATTACTATACTTATAAGGTAAGCGCTAGCTGCCCTGCACAGCCGGTGAGCAGCTCCAACTCCTGTTATACCTACAATGCTCTTCCTACCAGTCAGGAAAGCAACTTTGCGATATGGTACTCCTACTATCGCAACCGCATCCTGGCCACAAAGACCGCTGCCAACCTGGCCTTTTACAGCCTGCCGGAAAACGTGCGTCTCACTTGGGGGGCCCTGAACACCTGTAGCATCGGCGCCAACAGCAGAAGCTGCCAAAACAATGCCCTGCTCCAATTCAACAAGCAGCACAAAATCAATTTCTTCAATTGGCTGGCGAACAGCCCGGCCAGCGGCGGTACTCCTCTGCATGCGGCTCTTGACCGAGCCGGACGCTTCTTGCAAACCAACGGCACAGCTTATACCACCGAAGACGGAAAGACATATTCCTGCCGGGCCAGCTATCACATCATGATGACCGACGGTATCTGGAACGGTCGGAACGTCACCCCCGGCAATCTCGACAACCAGAACCAGACCTTTCCTGATAGCACCCTCTATAGGCCACAGCCCCCTTATGCCGACAGCAATGCCAGCTCATTGGCTGACCTGGCTTTCAAATACTGGACCACAGACTTACGTCCCAGCATCGACAATGACCTGAAGCCTTTCATGGCCTACAAGAGTGGGGACGATTCCAAGGATTACTGGGACCCTCGCAACAACCCAGCCACTTGGCAACACATGGTCAACTTTACTGTTGGCCTAGGTCTTTCCTATTCGCTCACATTGAACTCTGCACCAACTTGGACAGGCAGCACCTTTGGCAACTACGAGGAGTTGATGGCTGGAAGCAAGGCTTGGCCCAGCGTCGGTAACGACGCCGCACCCGGTAACGTCTACGACCTCTGGCATGCAGCTATCAACTCTCGTGGAGACTTCTTTAGCGCGGAATCACCGGACTCTCTGGTTCAGGCTTTCAATAAGATCCTGACACGGATTTCCGAGCGCAACACCTCCTCCTCCAAACCAGCAATGACTTCCGCGCTGCAGGATGACGGAACCGGCGACAAGCTGATCCGCTACAGCTACCAGTCCAGCTTTGCCAGTGACAAGAACTGGGCGGGCGACCTTATACGTTACAAGGTGGAGTCGACTTCCACCGGTTCGACCAAAACCCAGGAATGGAGCGCCGGCGCACTGCTGGACAACCGAGCTCCCGCTACCCGTAATATTTACATCGCCAGCAATAGCGGAACCAACCGCCTTAAGCCTTTCACATGGAGCAATATTGAGGGAAGTCAGTTAGCCACTTGGCTGAACCGCAACCCGGACAAGGACAATCAGGCCGACACCAAAGGAGCACAGCGGGTCGACTTCATCCGTGGCCAGCAGAATATGGATGGATTCCGGCAACGACAGGCGGTGTTAGGGGACATCGTGCACTCGTCTCCAGCCGTGGTCGGACCGGCCCAATACCTCACTTATCTGGCCAACCCCATCGAACCCAGCGGCGACTACGGCACATTCAAGACAGAGGCAGACCAGCGCAGCCCTCGAGTTTATGTTGGATCCAACGATGGCATGTTGCATGGTTTCCACACCAAAACCGGCGTGGAAGAGTTCGCTTTCATCCCTACAGCAGTATTCGAAAAGCTTAACAAGCTTACCGGCATCAGCTACCAGGGCGGTGCCCACCAATATTTCGTCGACGCTACACCGGTCGTCAGCGATGCCTTTTTCGATGGAGCTTGGCACACTGTTCTGATCGGAACGCTTGGTGCTGGAGGTCGCGGCCTGTTCGCACTCGATGTAACCAAGCCGGACGATGTCAAGCTGCTTTGGGAATACGATAGCAGTACCGACTCGGACCTTGGTTACACCTTCTCCAAACCTACCGTAGCCAGACTGCACAGCGGACAATGGGCAGTAGTTACCGGCAACGGCTATGGAAGCGATAATGACAAGGCAGCTTTACTGCTGATTGATTTGAAAAAGGGAACGCTGATCAAGAAGCTGGAAGTCCAAAGCGAGCGCGGAATAGCCAATGGCCTATCGACGCCTCGCCTGGCTGATAACAACAGCGATGGCATTGCTGACTACGCCTATGCTGGCGATCTGCAGGGAAATATCTGGCGCTTCGATTTGATCGGCAATACCCGCAACGACGACCCAGACACAAATACCTCTATCAATCCCTTCAAGCCCGGAGATGTAGATCCTTCTGCTTTCAGAGTATCGTTCAGCGGCGCCCCGCTTTTCCGTGCTCGCGCCGACAACAATACTCGTCAGCCCATCACGGCTCCGCCTACCTTGGTACGCCATCCTAGCCGTAAGGGCTACATCGTCATCGTAGGTACAGGAAAATACTTCGAGGACGATGACGCTCAGGCCGATACCAGCCGAGCCATGACGCTCTATGGTATCTGGGATCGCCAGACCAAGGGCGAAAGCGCAAACAGTACCCCAACCATCGACCGCAACGCCCTCACAGCCCAAACCATGACAACAGAGGCGAACTCCACATTCGGTAGCGTGAACAGGAATATTCGGCTTATTAGCCAAAACCCGGTGAAGTGGTACAAAGACGGAGCAACCGGTACCGCGAACTCGGATGTGGCTAGCTATGGCTGGCGACTGAATCTGGAGGTCAATAGCAGCAAGAAAGGCGAAATGATGATCGAAGATATGTTCGCTGCCGGCCAAGTGCTTCTATTGCAGACCTTGACACCGAACGACGACCCTTGTGACAGCGGCTCTACCAGCTGGACCTACGGCCTCAATCCATATACTGGCGGACGTACCAGTTTCACCGTCTTCGATCTCAAACGTGCGGGTATAGTGGACTCTGGCTCGGATTACAACGGCTCGGTCGTATCCGCCTTCCAACAGGATGGACTAGGTGGCTTGGCCATTACCCAGAACGAACAGCGTCAATCCGAGGCTTGCACTGGTGATGAGTGCATCATCTTCAACCCCAGCGACAAGAGTAACGGACGACAAACCTGGCGGGTCGTCGAGGAGAAATGAACATGAACCCCTTACGTCTTCTCGCCACAGCTCTTGCAGCTCTAGCTCTGGCTTGCCCAACCTTTGCCTTGAGTGCCACGAATACGTTCGAGAATGTGGGCGTGGTCGAGGATGTTCATCCTGCCACCGGTCTGGTAGTAGTCGATGGGCAGACATATCGCTTGCCCAACCGTGTCCAACAACAGGACTCGCCGGTCATATTCTTGGTACGTCAGGGACAGACAGTGTCTTTCTCCGGCAAACTCACCAGCGACCTGCCAGAAATCGAGTCGTTCTACATTATCAAGCAGGCCCCTCTCGTTCCCTTCGGATCGGAGCAGCAACAATGAAGTCGAACAGAGGCTTCACTCTCATCGAGTTGATGATCGTCGTAGTAATCATCGCTATTCTTGCTGGTATCGCCTACCCCAGCTACGACGAATACGTGAAGCGCGGAAATCGCACCGAAGGACAGGCATTACTCAGCGAAGCAGCCGCTACTCAAGAGCGCTATTTTTCACAGAACAATACTTATATCACTACCCAAGCCGACATCGGCAAGCTGCATATGCGCAACACATCGGGCACCACAGTGAAGTCCTCCACAGGCAAATACAGCCTTACCGTCGATACGGTAGCCAACGACGGAGGTTATCGCCTTATCGCCAACCAGGCATTCAACGATCTTGATTGTGGCAACCTGACCTTGACCGCCAACGGCGAGAAAGGCCGGACTGGAAGCAAGAAGAGCGTTGCAGAATGCTGGCGCTAAAGCGCCGAGACAAGAAAAAGGCAAAGCCCGGCATAAGCCGGGCTTTTTCAGGTGCGCAAAAATTCCGATTACAAAGCCTTGACCCGCAGTTCCTTGGGCATCGAGAAGGTAATGTTCTCCTCCCGCCCCTCCAGTTCCTGCTCCTCCGACGCCCCCCACTCGCGTAGCTGGGCGATCACGCCGCGCACCAGCACTTCCGGCGCGGAAGCGCCTGCGGTGATTCCGATGCGACGCACACCGTCGAACCAGCCGCGTTGCATGTCCTCAGCGCCGTCGATCAGGTAGGCCGGCGTGCCCATCCGCTCGGCGAGTTCGCGCAGGCGGTTGGAGTTGGAACTGTTGGGGCTGCCCACCACCAGGACCATGTCGCACTGGTCGGCCAGTTCCTTCACGGCATCCTGGCGGTTCTGGGTGGCATAGCAGATGTCGTTCTTGCGCGGTCCCTGGATCTGCGGGAACTTGGCGCGCAGGGCATCGATGACCTTCGAGGTGTCGTCCATCGACAGGGTCGTCTGGGTCACGTAGTGCAGGGCTTCGGGCTTGCGCACCTCCAGCGCGGCGACGTCGGCCTCGTCCTCCACCAGGTAGATGGCACCACCGTTGCTGGCATCGTACTGGCCCATGGTGCCTTCCACCTCGGGGTGCCCTTCATGCCCGATCAGCACGCATTCGTGGCCGTCGCGGCTGTAGCGCACCACTTCCATGTGCACCTTGGTCACCAGCGGGCAGGTCGCGTCGAAAACCTTCAGGCCGCGCCCCTCGGCTTCCTTGCGGACCGCCTGGGAAACGCCGTGGGCGCTGAAGATGACGATGACGTTGTCCGGCACCTGATCGAGTTCCTCAACGAAGATGGCGCCGCGCTGGCGCAGGTTGTCCACGACGAACTTGTTGTGCACCACCTCGTGACGCACGTAGATCGGCGGGCCGAAGACATCGAGGGCACGGTTGACGATCTCGATGGCGCGATCCACGCCGGCGCAGAAGCCGCGGGGATTGGCGAGTTTGATTTGCATGGCGGTCTCGTGGGCGACGCGGTGATTGGACGAATGAACCTTGCTACCGCCCTCCCCGCTTGGGAAGGGCGCAGCGACCGACGGTTCAGGCCGGCTGGACGTCAATGATCTCGACTTCGAAGGCCAGGGTCTTGCCGGCCAGCGGATGATTGAAGTCGACGGTCACCTGCTGCTCATCGAACGCCTTGACCACGCCCGGCAGTTCGGTCTTGGCCGCGTCGTTGAAGATCACCAGCAGGCCCTCGGCCAGCTCCATGTCCTGGAACTGGTCGCGCGGCATGATCTGCACGTTCTGCGGATTCGGCTGGCCGAAGCCCTGTTCGGGAAGAATGCTCAGGGTCCGCTTGTCGCCAGCCTTCAAGCCGAACAGCGCCTGTTCGAAGCCCGGCAGCAGGTTGCCGTCGCCGACCTTGAACGAGGCCGGCTGCTTGTCGAAGGTGCTGTCGACGACGTTGCCGTCCTCCAGCTTGAGGGCGAAATGCAGGGTGACGCGGCTCTCCTGGCCAATGCGGGTCGACTCAGCCATGGGCGGCTTCTCCGGATTTCTTCGATCTGAACATGTCGAGCGCCAGCATGACGGCGCCGACGGTGATGGCGCTATCGGCCAGATTGAACGCCGGGAAGTACCAGCGGTTCTGCCAGTGCACCAGGATGAAGTCCACCACGTGGCCAAGGACCATGCGGTCGTAGAGGTTGCCCAGGGCGCCGCCGAGCACCAGCGCCAGGGCGATGGCCAACCAGGTCTCGCCTTTCTTCAGGCGTTTCAGCCAGACCACCAGGATCGCGCTGACGACGATGGCGATCAGGGCGAACAGCCAGCGCTGCCAGCCCGAGCTGTCGGCCAGGAAGCTGAAGGCGGCTCCGGTGTTGTAGGCCAGGGTCCAGCTGAACAGATCGGGGATCACCACGATCTGCTGGTACATGCTCAGTTCGGCCTGGAAGAACGCCTTGCTGACCTGGTCGAGGACGAACACCAGCACGGTGATCCACAACCAGGGCAAGCGCCCGAAACGATCGACGTCAGGCATAGTGGCGAACCTCGCCGCTGCCTTCGATGTTCTCGATGCAGCGACCGCACAGGTCAGGATGCGCAGCGTGCTGACCGACGTCCTCGCGATGGTGCCAGCAACGACCGCACTTGGCGTGGGTCGACTTGACCACTTTCAGCTTGAGGCCGGCGACTTCGCTGTCCACCGCGTCGGCCGGAGCCGCCGACAGCGGCGCCAGGGTCGCGGTCGAGGTGATCAGGACGAAGCGTAGCTCGTTGCCCAGCTTGGCCAATTGGGCCTGCAGCGCGTCTTCCGCATACAGGGTGACCTCGGCCTGCAGGTTGCCGCCCACGGCCTTGGCCGCGCGCTGGTTCTCCAGCTCCTTGTTGACCGCGGCCTTCACCGCCATGACCTGCTCCCAGTACTGGCGATTCAGCGTCACGTCGGCCGGCAGTTCGCTGAGGCCGTCGTACCAGGTGGCGAGCATTACCGACTCGGCGCGCTCGCCGGGCAGGAACTTCCAGACTTCCTCGGCGGTGAACGCCAGGATCGGGGCGATCCAGCGCACGAGGGCCTCGGCGATGTGGAACAGTGCGGTCTGGCAGGAGCGCCGGGCGACGCTGTTGGCGCCGGTGGTGTACTGGCGGTCCTTGATGATGTCCAGATAGAACCCGCCCAGCTCCTGTACGCAGAAGTTGTGCACCTTGGAATAGACGTTCCAGAAGCGGTACTCGCGGTACGCCTCTTCGATCTCGCGCTGCAAGAGCAGGGCGCGATCGACCGCCCAGCGATCCAGGGCCAGCATTTCCTGGGGCGGCAGCAGATCCGTGGCCGGATCGAAACCGTTCAGGTTGGACAGCAGGAAGCGCGTGGTATTGCGGATCCGCCGGTAGGCATCGGCGCTACGCTGGAGAATCTGCTGGGATACCGCGATCTCGCCCGAGTAATCGGTCGAAGCCACCCACAGGCGCAGGATGTCGGCGCCCAGGGTATCGATGACGGTTTGCGGCACCACGGTGTTGCCCAGCGACTTGGACATCTTGCGGCCGGACTCGTCGACGGTGAAACCGTGGGTCAGCAACTGGCGGTACGGCGCATAGTTGTCGATCGCGCAGCCGGTCAGCAGCGAGGAGTGGAACCAGCCGCGGTGCTGGTCGGAACCTTCCAGGTAGAGATCGGCGACCGGGCCGCTGGCATGGCCGATCCGGTGGGAACCACGCAGCACGTGCCAATGGGTGGTGCCGGAGTCGAACCAGACGTCCAGGGTGTCGTTGATCTTCTCGTACTGCGCGGCCTCCTCGCCGAGCAGCTCGGCGGCGTCGAGCTTGAACCAGGCTTCGATGCCTTCCTTCTCGACTCGCTGCGCGACCTCTTCCATCAGCTCCACGGTGCGTGGATGCAGTTCGCCACTGGCCTTGTGCAGGAAGAACGGGATCGGTACGCCCCAGTTGCGCTGGCGCGAGATGCACCAGTCGGGACGCCCGGCGATCATTCCGTGCAGACGCGCCTGGCCCCAGCCCGGGACGAATTCGGTCTGGGTGATGGCTTCCAGCGCTCGCTCGCGCAGGGAAGCACCCTGCCTGGGCTGCTTGTCCATGCCGACGAACCACTGCGCGGTGGCGCGATAGATCAGCGGCGTCTTGTGCCGCCAGCAGTGCATGTAGCTGTGATTGATGGTTTCGTGGGCCAGCAGGCTGCCGACCTCTTCCAGCTTGGCCACCACGTTGGGGTTGGCCTTCCAGATGAACTGGCCGCCGAAGAACGGCAACGAGTCGACGTAGACGCCGTTGCTCTGCACCGGGCTGAGGATGTCGTCGTTGCTCATCCCGTAGCGCTTGCAGGTGTAGAAGTCGTCTTCGCCGTAGGCCGGCGATGAGTGGACGATACCGGTGCCGGCGTCGAGGGCCACGTAGTCGGCCAGGTACACCGGCGACAGGCGCTCGTAGAACGGATGGCGGAAGTTAATCAGCTCCAGCGCCTCGCCCTTGGCGGTGGCGACCACCTTGCCCTCGCGCTGGTAGCGCGCCAGGCAGGACTCGACCAGGGCCTCGGCCAGCACCAGGTAGCGATCGCCGGCATCGACCAGCGCGTAGTCGATCTCCGGATGCACGTTCAGTGCCTGGTTGGCCGGGATGGTCCAGGGCGTGGTGGTCCAGATGACGATCTGCGCCGGCTTGTCCAGGGCCGCCAGGCCGAAGGCCGCGGCCAGCTTGTCGGCATCCGCCACCGGGAAGCCAACGTCGATGGTCGGCGACTTCTTGTCGGCGTACTCGACCTCGGCCTCGGCCAGCGCCGAACCACAGTCGAAGCACCAGTTGACCGGCTTCAGGCCCTTGAACACGAAGTCCTGCTTGACCATTTCCGCGAGGGCGCGGATTTCGTTCGCCTCGTTGGCGAAATTCATGGTCTTGTAGGGGTTGTCCCACTCGCCGAGCACGCCCAGGCGGATGAAGTCGGCCTTCTGCCCTTCGATCTGCTCGGCCGCGTATTCGCGGCACAGTTCGCGGGTCTTGTCCGCCGGAAGATTCTTGCCGTGGGTGGTCTCGACCTTGTGCTCGATGGGCAGGCCGTGGCAATCCCAGCCCGGCACATAGGGCGCGTCGTAGCCCGCCAGGGTCTTGGAGCGGACAATGATGTCCTTGAGAATCTTGTTGACCGCGTGACCGATGTGAATGCTGCCGTTGGCGTACGGAGGGCCATCGTGCAGGACGAACTTCGGACGGTCGCCGCCAATGGCCCGCAGCTTCTGGTACAGACCGATGTCGTTCCAGAACTTCAGGGTTTCCGGCTCGCGCTGGGGCAGGCCGGCTTTCATTGGGAAGGCGGTTTCCGGAAGGTTTAGCGTCGCTTTGTAGTCGGTCATCTCAGGGCCTGTTCAGGATCTCTTCAATCAAGCGGTTGGCCCAGCCAGTAGGCCCGGGCGGCGGCGATATCCGCGAGAATCGCCGCCTTGAGTGCCTCCAGGGAGGCAAAACGCTGCTCGTCGCGCAGCTTCTGGTGGAAGGTCACCTGCAGATGCCGGCCGTATAGATCGCCGGCGAAATCGAGCAGGTGCACTTCCAGATGGGGACGGCCGTCGCCGTTCACCGAAGGGCGGGTGCCGATGTTCGCCACCCCCTGGCAACGCTGGCCATCGACCAGCGTACTGACCAGGTAGACCCCGTTCAACGGCGCCTTGCGCCGTTTCAGTTGAATGTTGGCCGTGGGCGAGCCCAGTTGCCGGCCGAGTTTCTGTCCATGCAGGACCCGTCCGCTCAGGCTGAAGGGACGCCCCAGAAGGCGCTCGGCGAGATGCAGGTCGCCCTCGGCCAGGGCCTGGCGGACCCGCGTGCTGCTCACCCGCACACCGTCCAGTTCGACGGTGGTGGCCGCCTCGACGGTGAACCCCTGCTCGCGACTGGCGTTCACCAGGAAGGCGAAGTCACCGGAGCGGTCGCAGCCGAAACGGAAATCGTCGCCCACTTCAAGATGCCGCACCGCCAGTCCATCGACCAGGACCTGGCGGACGAACTCGGCTGCCGACAGCTCGCGCAAGCGGCGGTTGAAGGCCAGGCAGAGCACCACATCGACGCCCTGCCCACGCAGCAACTCGAGTTTCTCGCGCAGGCGGGTCAGGCGCACCGGCGCCGAATCGGGGGAGAAGAACTCGCGCGGCTGCGGCTCGAAAATCACCACGCAGCTGGGCACGCCCAGCTCCAGCGAGCGCTCGCGCAGACGCGCCAGGATAGCCTGGTGCCCGAGGTGGACGCCGTCGAAGTTACCGATGGTGGCGACGCAGCCCCCGGCCAGGGGCTGCAGGTTGTGTAGTCCGCGAAGCAGCTGCATAGCACGCTTATTGCTCAGAAAGTGGTCGATTATACGCGTACCGGGCGCCGGACAACAGGCAAAACGGCATGATCCCGCCGCCAGCCCGGACGCGCTTCACAGCACCGCCCGGCGGGAAAAGTCGCGCAGGCGGAAACCCAGCAGCGCGAGCATACCGAAATAGGCCAGGAGACCGGCAACCACCAGCAGGCCGAGGCGCAGGAATCGCTCCAGCATGGCGCCCTGCTCCCAGGCCGGCAGCCAGTGCATCGTGGCCAGCAGCACCGCCGACATCGCCAGCACCGCGACCACCAGCTTGACCAGGAACTTCGCCCAGCCCGGTTGCGGCAGGTACAGACGCTGCTTGCGCAGTTGCCAGTAGAGCAGGCCGGCATTCAGGCAGGCGGCCAGGCCGATGGACAGGGCCAGGCCGGCATGCTGAAGCGGGCCGATGAAGGCCAGGTTCATCAGTTGGGTGGAAACCAGGGTGAAGAGCGCGATCTTCACTGGCGTACGGATGTTCTGCTGGGCATAGAAGCCCGGCGCCAGAACCTTGACCAGGATGATGCCGAGCAGGCCGACGGAGTAGGCGACCAGCGCGCGCTGGGTCATCGCCGCGTCCACCGTGGTGAACTTGCCGTACTGGAACAGCGAGACGGTCAGAGGTTCGGCGAGGATCGCCAGGGCCAGCGAACACGGCAGCACCAGCAGGAAGCACAGGCGCAGGCCCCAGTCGAGCAGGCGCGAGTACTCATGGCGATCCTTGTTCGAATAGGTCTTCGCCAGCATCGGCAGGAGGATCGTCCCCAGCGCCACGCCCAATACGCCGGAAGGCAGCTCCATCAGGCGGTCGGCGTAGTACATCCAGGACACCGAACCGGCTGCCAGGAACGAGGCGAAGATGGTGTTGATGATCAGCGAGATCTGGCTCACCGAGACCCCCAGGATCGCCGGCAGCATCAGCTTCATCACCCGCCAGACGCCGCTGTCCCTGAGGTTCAGGCGCGGCAGCACGAGCATGCCGATCTTCCTCAGGTGCGGCAGTTGATAGAGGAGCTGCAACAGGCCGCCGGCCAGCACCGCCCAGCCCAGCACCATGACCGGCGGATCGAAATAAGGCGTGAGGAACAGCGCGAAGCCGATCATTGCGACGTTCAGCAGGGTCGGCACGAAGGCCGGCACCGAGAAGCGGTTCCAGGTGTTGAGGATCGCGCCGGCCAGGGACGACAGCGAGATCAGCAATATATAAGGAAAGGTCACCCGCAGCAGGTCGGTGGTCAGGGCGAACTTTTCCGGGGTATCGGCGAAGCCCGGCGCGGTGACCCAGATAACCCAGGGCGCGGCGAGGATGCCGAGCGCCGTGACCAGCGCCAGCACCAGCGTGAGCAAGCCGGAAACGTAGGCGATGAAGGTCCGCGTCGCCTCCTCGCCCTGCTGGTTCTTGTACTCTGCCAGGATCGGCACGAAAGCCTGGGAAAACGCCCCCTCGGCGAAGATCCGCCGCAACAGGTTGGGCAGCTTGAAGGCGACGAAAAAGGCGTCGGTGGCGAGGCCGGCACCGAAGATCCGCGCCAGGATGGTATCGCGGACGAAGCCGAGGACCCGCGACAGCATGGTGATGGAACTCACCGCCGCCAATGATTTGAGAAGATTCATGGATGTCGGGCTGCCGGCATGTCGAAATTGATCCTGTCCAAGACCGCGACCGGCCGGGCCGGTTCATCGCGCGAGTACGCCCTCGCCGCCGAACGGCGGTCCGCAAGGGCGCGCCGAGTGTAGAATGCGCGCCGGAATAAATCACCCGCAAGAAAGCAGGCGACATCCGTCGCCGATCTTTCCGGCCGCATGTGCAGCCCCTTGACAACCCCTGGAGGCGACGGCATTATTCGCGGCCTTAATTTGTTCGCTATTTACCCAGTTTTTTTCGAGGAGCTCGACGGTGGCCAACACACCTTCCGCCAAAAAACGCGCCAAACAGGCTGAGAAGCGTCGCAGCCACAACGCCAGCCTGCGCTCCATGGTGCGCACCTACATCAAGAACGTCGTGAAAGCCATCGACGCCAAGGACCTGGAAAAAGCCCAGGCCGCCTTCACCGCCGCTGTACCGGTGATCGACCGCATGGCTGACAAAGGCATCATCCACAAGAACAAGGCTGCTCGTCATAAGAGCCGTCTGAGCGGCCACATCAAGGCCCTCAGCACCGCTGCCGCCTAAGGCACGCCTTGCTCGAATAAAAAACCGGCCAATGGCCGGTTTTTTATTGCCCGCGACTCGCTCGCTTCAGCGAGCGGTCGGCCATGGCATGAGGGGAATCGCCGTCACCGCGTTCTGCGGACTACCTTCGATCACCCGGTCGCTGTAGACCAGATAGACCAAGGCATTGCGCTTGCGATCGAAGAAGCGCACCACCTGCATGCTTTTGAACACCAGCGAAGTGCGCTGCTTGAACACCTCTTCGCCATCCTTGAGTTCGCCACTGAACTGGATCGGCCCCACCTGGCGACAGGCGATCGACGCCTCGGCGCGATCCTCCGCCAGCCCCAGGCCGCCCTTGACCCCACCGGTCTTGGCGCGCGACAGATAGCAGGTCACGCCCTGCACCTTGGGATCGTCGAAAGCCTCGACGACAATCTTGTCGTTCGGCCCGACCCACTTGAACACCGTGGAAACCTCGCCGATCTCCTCCGCCCCGGCAAGCGCCGGCAACAGCAGCAGACCACCCAGCAACCCCGCGAGCTTGCGCATTCGCCCTCTCCTCAGACCAGAACCAGATTGTCGCGATGCACCAGCTCCGGCCCATCCACGTAGCCGAGCAAGGCCTCGATGGCATCCGTCGGCTGACCGAGGATCTTCTGCGCCTCCAGCGCACTGTAGTTGACCAGGCCGCGCGCCACTTCGCGCCCGCCCTGGTCCACACAGACCACCATCTCGCCGCGACGGAAGCTGCCCTGGACCGCCTTGACCCCAACCGGCAACAGGCTCTTGTGATCCTGGCTCACCGCCTTCACCGCCCCATCGTCCAGCACCAGGGTGCCGCGCATCTGCAAGTGGCCGGCCAGCCATTGCTTGCGCGCCGCCTTGCGACTGCGATCAGGGGTCAACAGGGTGCCGAGGCGTTCGCCGGCGCGCAGGCGGTCGAGGACACGCTCGATACGCCCGCCGACGATCACCGTATGCCCGCCGGAACGCGCCGCCAGGCGCGCCGCCCGCAGCTTGGTCTGCATTCCGCCGCGCCCCAGGGCGCCGGCACTGCCGCCGGCCACCGCATCGAGCTGCGGATCATCGGCACGCGCCTCGTAGATCAGTTGGGCATCGGGATTGTTGCGCGGATCGGCGTCGAACATCCCGTCGCGATCGGTAAGGATCACCAGCAGGTCGGCCTCGACCAGGTTGGCCACCAGTGCCGCCAGGGTGTCGTTGTCGCCGAAGCGGATCTCGTCGGTGACCACCGTGTCGTTCTCGTTGATCACCGGGACCACGCCCAGCTCGACCAGGGTCCGCAGGGTGCTGCGGGCGTTCAGGTAGCGCTTGCGGTCGGAGAGGTCGTCATGGGTCAGCAACACCTGGGCGGTCTGCAGGCCATGCAGGGCGAAGCTGGACTCCCAGGCCTGCACCAACCCCATTTGCCCCACCGAGGCGGCGGCCTGGAGTTCGTGCATCGCGCTAGGTCGGGACACCCAGCCCAGGCGGCTCATACCGGCGGCGACGGCGCCGGACGACACCAGCACCAGCTCGATGCCGGCGCAATGCAGCGCCACCATCTGCTCGACCCAAACGGCCATGGCATTGCGATCCAGCCCACGGCCATCGGCCGTCAGCAGGGCGCTACCGATCTTCACCACCCAGCGCCGCGCGCCAGTCACCTTGTCCCGCATACCCTCAACCTTAGAAGCCCAGGCTTCGACTCTTCAGCCCCGCCGGCCCGCCCGGCGGGGTATCACGCCATCAGGGAACGTAGAAGATCTCCGGACCGTCGCCGTCATCTTCCTCATCATCGAAATCATCGTCATCCACCGCACCGGCGTTCTTCAGACCCGAACGCCGCAGCGCGCGCGCATCGTCCAGGGCCTGCAGACGGGCCCGCGCCTCGTCCTCGATACGCCGGTCGAGTTCGGCCAGTTCCTCGGCATACTGCGGATCTTCTTCCAGGCGCAGGGTACGCTCGTCGAGATAGCGCATGATGTCCTGGCTGAGCGCCTCGGTGCCATCGCGCTCCAGGGCGGAGATCACATAGACCGGGCCTTCCCAGCCCAACCGCTCGATCACCGCCTGCTTGCGCGCCTCGCGCTCGGCCGGATCGAGGATCTGGTCCATCTTGTTCAGCACCAGCCAGCGCTCGCGCTCGGTCAGCGCCGGACTGAAGCGACCCAGCTCGCGAACGATGACCTCGGCGGCATCGGCCGGATCGCTTTCGTCCAGCGGCGCCATGTCCACCAGATGCAGGAGGATGCGGGTCCGCGCCAGATGCTTGAGGAAGCGGATGCCCAGCCCGGCGCCTTCGGCGGCACCTTCGATCAGGCCGGGAATGTCGGCGACCACGAAGCTCTTGTAGCGACCGACACTGACCACGCCGAGGTTCGGCACCAGGGTGGTGAACGGATAGTCGGCCACCTTCGGCTTGGCCGCGGACACTGCGCGGATGAAAGTGCTCTTGCCGGCATTCGGCAGTCCCAGCAGGCCGACGTCGGCCAGCACCTTCAGTTCCAGCTTGAGGTCGCGCGCCTCACCCGGCTTGCCCGGGGTGGTCTGGCGCGGCGCCCGATTGGTACTGGATTTGAAACGAGTGTTACCGAGGCCGTGCCAGCCGCCCTGAGCGACCATCAGCCGCTGACCGGGCTCGGTCAGGTCGCCGATGATTTCCTGGGTATTGGCGTCGATCACGGTGGTACCGACCGGCACCGGCAGGATCAGGTCGTCGCCCTTGGCCCCGGTGCAGTCCTTGCTGCCGCCGTTCTCGCCGCGCTGGGCATCGAAACGGCGGGTGTAGCGATAGTCGACCAGGGTGTTCAGGTTGACGTCGGCTTCCAGGTAGATGGAACCGCCGTCGCCACCGTCGCCGCCGTTGGGACCGCCCTTTTCGATGAACTTCTCGCGACGAAAGCTCATGAGGCCATTGCCGCCGTCACCGGCTTTCACGTGGATTGATACTTCATCGACGAATTTCATGGATATGCCTCCCACCACGAGGGCGGGTTAACAGAAAAAAACATAGGATACAGGATGCCCCGAAAGCAGGGCATGGCCGGAAGCCGGCGCAGAAACAAAAAAGCCCCGTCGCGAGACAGGGCTTTTTCAGCGAGCTATTGCTTAGGCAGCAACGATGCTCACGTATTTGCGACCAAAGGCGCCTTTGGTCTCAAACTTGACCACGCCGTCCACTTTCGCGAACAGGGTGTGGTCCTTGCCCAGGCCAACGCCGTAACCGGCGTGGAATTTGGTGCCGCGCTGACGAACCAGGATGTTGCCAGCCTTTACAGCCTGGCCGCCGAACAGTTTCACGCCAAGGCGTTTACTTTCTGAGTCGCGGCCGTTGCGGGTAGAACCGCCAGCTTTTTTGTGTGCCATGAGTCATATCCTCCAGAAAGGAATTAGGCCTGAATGCCGGTGATCTTGATTTCAGTGAACCACTGGCGGTGGCCCTGACGCTTCATGTGGTGCTTACGACGGCGGAACTTGATGATGCGGACCTTGTCGTGACGGCCGTGGGAAACCACTTCAGCGGTAACCTTCGCACCTTCGACGACCGGCAGGCCGATTTTCACGTCTTCGCCATTGGCAACCAGCAGGACGCGGTCGAAATCGATCGCTTCGCCGGTAGCGACGTCGAGTTTCTCGACCTTGAGGAATTCGCCTTCGGTGACTTTGTGCTGCTTGCCACCGGTAACAATCACTGCGTACATGTGTATCTCCGTTAAACCTGCTCACCCGACGCTTTATAGAAGTAGGAATCGGCCGGCATGGCTGCATGGGGTCGGATCGGACGCCCGTGCAATTGCGTAAGGCAGGGTATGCCAAGGAAGTTCAGGGCCCGCGATTGTACGGAAAGGTCCAGGCCGAGGCAAGTGCCACGGGCCTTTCCTTGACAGTCCCCCCCCTGCCACCTAGCATGCCGCGCAATCTTTGTGGAGCTATTGTCACTGATGCAACCCCAGGCCTTCTACCGCGTGGTGGCGGAAGATTTCACCGCCGTCGACGGGATCATCCGTCGCCAACTCACCTCCCGCGTTCCCCTGGTGGAAAAGATCGGCGACTACATCATCTCCGCCGGCGGCAAGCGCCTGCGCCCGCTGCTGGTCCTGCTCGCCGGCAAGACCCTGGGCTACAAGGGCGACGACCTCTGCCTGCTGGCCGCCACCATCGAATTCCTGCACACCTCCACTCTGCTGCACGACGACGTGGTCGACGCCTCCGGCCTGCGCCGCGGCCGCTCCACCGCCAATGCCCTGTGGGGCAACGCGCCGAGCGTGCTGGTAGGCGACTTCCTTTATGCCCGCTCCTTCGAAATGATGGTCGAGCTGGGTTCCATGCCGGTCATGCGCATCATATCCCAGGCCACCCGGGTGATCGCCGAGGGCGAAGTGCTGCAATTGTCCAAGGTACGCGACGCCAGCACTACCGAAGAGACCTACATGGAAGTGATCCGCGGCAAGACCGCGATGCTTTTCGAGGCCTCGACCCACAGCGCCGCCGCGCTGTGCCAGGTCGGCGAGGAACAGTCCGAGGCACTGCGCCGCTTCGGCGACTACCTGGGAATCGCCTTCCAGCTGGTGGACGACCTGCTCGACTACCGCGGCGACGCCGCGACCCTCGGCAAGAACGTCGGCGACGACCTCGCCGAAGGCAAGCCCACCCTGCCGCTGATCGTCACCATGCGCGACGGCACCGAGGAACAGGCCGCGCTGGTACGCAAAGCCATCCAGCAAGGTGGCAGCCAGGACCTGGAGAGCGTCTGTGCCGCCGTCGAGGCAGCCGGCGCCCTGGACTATACCGCCAACCTCGCCCGCGACTACGCCGCCCGCGCCATCGCCTGCCTGGATACGCTGCCGGACAACGAATACCGCTCCGCCCTGGTCGAACTCAGCGAATTCGCTGTCGCCCGAACCCACTGAACCGGGCTCGACTTGTGACGAACGCCGCCGTTTTCACGGCGGCGTTTTCGTTTTGCGACGAAAGGCACGATCAAGACTTGCTATTACGATAATAAGAATTATTCTCATCTCACAGTCTTGTCACGGAGATGAGCGCCATGACTTATTTGATCGATGCCTGGCTTGATCGGCCACACCCCTACCTGCGGATCCTGCACCGGGAAACCGGGGAAATCTGCGCAGTCCTGGAAGAAGACGCGCTGGACGAACTGCGTGACCAGGGCGGCCTTGACCTGCACGAGTTGAACTCGAGCGAACCGCTGATCCTCAAGGAGCTGGTACGCAACCTGTTCCTCTTCTGCTACGCCCGCGCCCTGCGCTGAGCCTTTGCGATGACGCCAGGACGCGTCATCCGTGCGCCGCTGCCCGGGAGGCGGATCGCACGAACGGAGGCAAAGGCGCCTCCGGCCGGTTCCGGGAAGGTCACGGACGACCTTCCCGGAGTCACTTTCCTCATGTCCCGGTCTTTCCGCAACGCCTCGCCCGAGCACGCCGGCAGCTCCTCGCCGCGACAGGGATTCCTGCCTGATCCACATCAAGCCGACCTCGCCTGAAAGCCGTTACAACAGCGGCGTGACCGTCGTCCTGTCGACGGCCGCATAACGAAAAAAAGAATGGACCGTGGCCGAGGGGACCGCCCCAGGCCTACGCCTAAGGATGAGGAAATGCCTGCTTCTTTCCCGCGCCTCGGCTTGCTCGGCGCGCTGTGCTCCATCGTTCCCCTGCTCCATGCCAGCGAACCGACCACGGACGCTGCGCTCATCGAAAAAGGCCGCTACGTGGCCCAGCTCGGCGACTGCATCGCCTGCCATACCGGCCCGCAGGGCGCGCCGATGGCCGGCGGCCTGGAGCTGAAGACGCCAATGGGTACCATCTACTCGACCAACATCACTCCCGACCGGGAGACCGGCATCGGCCGCTACAGCTTCGAAGAGTTCGACCGCGCCATGCGCAAGGGGGTGACCGCCGAGGGAGTGAATCTCTATCCGGCGATGCCCTACCCGTCCTACGCCAAGATCAGCGAAGAAGACATGCGTGCGCTGTACGCCTACCTGATGCACGGCGTGCAACCCGTCACCCAGGCGAATACGCCGAGCGCGATGAGCTGGCCGTTCAACCAGCGCTGGGGCCTGTCGCTGTGGAACTGGGCGTTCCTCGACGACGCGCCGTTCATCCCCTCCAGCGACGCGGACCCGGCGATCAACCGCGGCGCCTACCTGGTACAGGGGCTCGGTCACTGCGGCGCCTGCCATACTCCGCGCGGCATCGCCTTCCAGGAAAAAGCCATGAGCGAAGCCGGTCGTTCCGGGCAGTTCTACCTCGCCGGAGAAACCGTCGAACAATGGCAAGCCCTGAGCCTGCGCAACCTGTGGACGGTGGAGGACACCGTGCAGTTGCTGAAGACCGGGCAGAACCGCTTCGCCACGGTGTCCGGCAGCATGACCGATGTCATCCACCACAGCACCCAGCACTTCAGCGACGACGATCTGCTGGCCATCGCCAGCTACCTGAAGTCCCTGCCGGCCGGCAAGGACGACCTGCCCATGCCCGACAGCGAACGCCCACTGGCAGCACCGGTCGACCTGTACAGCTCGCGGGGCGGTCTCGGCTACGCGCAGTTCTGCTCCGACTGCCACCGCAAGGACGGCAGCGGCGTCCCGGGCATGTTCCCGCCGCTGGCCGGCAACCCCACGGTCGCTTCGGCCAACCCGAGCACGCTACTGCATATCACCCTTACCGGTTGGAAAACCGCGCAGACCGCAACCCACTCGCGGGTCTACACCATGCCCGGCTTCGCCCAGCTGGAAGACCGCGAAATCGCCGAGATCCTCAGCTTCGTCCGCAGCAGTTGGGGCAACCAGGGTTCGTCGATCGATGCCGGCCAGGTGAAGAAACTGCGCCAGCGGATCGAGGCCGGCAACGGCCCGGCCACGACCTTCGTCTCTCCACGCCTGGCGGACATGCTCGCGGCGCCGAACGCCGAACAGGTGGTACGCGGCATGCGCCTGCACCTGGAGACCCGCGAGCTGCTGCCGGCGAACGTCGGCAACCAGTTGAACTGCACCAGTTGCCACCTGAACGCCGGAACCGTAGCCGACGGCTCGCCCTTCGTCGGCGTCTCGGCGTTCTTCCCCAGCTACGCGCCCCGGGCGGGCAAGGTCATCGGCCTGGAGGAACGCATCAACGGCTGCTTCCGGCGCTCGATGAACGGTAAGCCTCTGCCACCGGACTCTGCCGACATGCAGGCGATGGTGGCCTACTTCGACTGGATGAAGAACAACACCCGGCCGCAGGACAAGGTCGCCGGCCGCGGCGTCGGCAAGGTCGACCCGGCGCTGAAGCCCGACCCGGAGAACGGCCGCAAGGTCTACGCCCGACAATGCGCGGTGTGTCATGGCGAGAATGGCGAGGGGCTGAGGAACAGCGCCGGCGAGATGCTCTTCCCACCGCTGTGGGGCGACGAGTCGTTCAATATCGGCGCCGGCATGGCGCGGACCTTCACCGCTGCCGCCTTCGTCAAGCACAACATGCCGATCGGCTTCCAGGAACGCTTCCCGCTCGGCCAGGGCGGCCTCAGCGACCAGGACGCAGTGGACGTCGCGGAGTACTTTTCGCACCAGCCGCGCCCGGACTTCCCGGACAAGATCAAGGACTGGCCGAAGGACAAGCGTCCGCTGGATGCCCGCTACTGATGCCGCAATGAAAAACGCCCCGTCGATGCGTCGACGGGGCGTTTCGCTCCTTCCTGGGGCCGATGCGCCTCAGAGGATTTCCAGCAGTTCGACGTCGAACACCAGCACGCTGTGCGGGGGAATGCTGCCGACCGCCTGGCCGCCATAGGCCAGTTCGCTCGGTACGTGCAGGCGCCACTTGGAGCCGGCGTTCATCAGTTGCAGCGCTTCGACCCAGCCGGCAATCACGCCGCCCACCGGGAACTCGGCCGGCTGGCCGCGCTGGTAGGAGCTGTCGAATACGGTGCCGTCGATCAGGGTGCCGTGGTAGTGGGTGCGCACGGTATCCTCGCGGGAAGGCTTGGCGCCCTCGCCAGTGCTCAGCACTTCGAACTGCAGGCCCGAGGGCAGCACGGTCACGCCTTCGCGCTTGGCGTTCTCGGCCAGGTAGGCGCGGCCTTCGCCAGCGGCGGCTTCGGCCTTGGCCTGGGCTTCGGCCTGCATGCGCTCGCGGATCACCTGGAAGCTGGCCGACAGCGCCTCGCCGGAAACCCGGCTGTCGATACCTGCGAACGCATCGGACAGGCCGGCCAGGACTGCGTCCAGGGTCATGCCCGGAACCGGGTTCTCGCGCAGTTGGTCGCCCAGTTGACGGCCGATGCCGTAGCTGACACGGGCTTCGTCAGTGGTCAGGTTGAGTTCGCTCATGGCGCTGCTCCGCTGTGGGGTCGAAAAAGGGCGGCCAGCCTAGCACAGAAGGCCCTTCCCCCCTACCAGCGCAGCCGCTTGTGCTCAACCCTGGCGGATCGACAGCGGCAGCCCGCCGATAAACGAACCCGACTCGGCCAGGAGTCCACACATCTCGTCATCGACATCGGCGCACACCAACTCCACCGGAACCCTGTCCAGCCCGCGCAGTACCTGGCGCGCATGCTCCACGGAGCGCAGGCTGACCGGCTGGCCGAGATCGTCCTCCACCGGATAGGCGCGGTCGCCCATCTGCGCCTCCAGGACATAGATGCCGCCCTCCAGCGACACCAGGTGCAAGGCGTCGATATGTCCGGCCTGGACCCGGCCGGCGAGATCCTGCATGTTCATCGCGAACCTCTCGAGGTTGCGCAGGCAGCGGAAGCCAACAGGTTTCCGCCAACCGCATCGGTCCCGACAGCGCCGGCCCGATTCCCGGCATCGTCCGGCCGGCAGGCCCCGACGATGCGAAGGACGCCCGCTCCCGGCGTCCGCCCGATATCACAGGAAAGTCTTGCCCAGGCGGCAGGCAACGCAAGCCGGAAACGCCGCCGCCCGTCCGTTTTACAACGGCCGGGCGGCGCGAGCGAAACACTGGAGAGGGTCGTCAGTGACGGGTCTGCTTATCCAGGTAGCCCATGGCGAACGCCGAGAGCACGAAGGTCATGTGGATGATCACGTACCACATCAGCTTGTTGTCCGGCACATTCTTCGCGTCCATGAAGATGCGCAACAGGTGGATCGAAGAGATCGCCACGATGGAGGCGGCCACCTTGTTCTTCAGCGAGCCGGAATCCATCTTGCCCAGCCAGCTGAGCTTTTCCTTGCCTTCGTCGATGTCCAGTTGCGAAACGAAGTTCTCGTAGCCGGAGATCATCACCATGACCAACAGGCCGCCAACCAGAGCCATGTCGATCAGTGAGAGCAGGACCAGGATCAGGTCGGCCTCGGCCATCGCGAAGATGTTCGGGATGACGTGGAATATTTCCTGGAAGAACTTGATGGTCAACGCCAGCAGCGCCAGCGACAGGCCCATGTAGATGGGAGCCAGCAGCCAGCGCGAGGCGTACATGGCGTTTTCGAAAAAGCGTTCCATGGTCTCTTGTGTGTATGTGCAGGGGAAAATGGGGCGGCGAGTATAACGCAGCGGCCGGCGGTTTTTATCCAGAAAATCTGTGGATAAATATGTGCACCGAGCCGGGATGGATCCCGCCAGCGATGATGGCACGGGGCCTCGGCCGGATTGCTCAGGCTTTGCCCAGGCGCCGCTCAGGATTCCGGGCGAAACAGGTAGTCGCCGACATGCGGCCGTCGTTCGCCATTGAGTCGGCGCAGTTCGCCCTGCAGGTGCAGGCGCCAGATCGGCGGGTCGACGGCTTCGATATAGCCTTGCTGGGCCAGGCAGTCGGCAATCGCCTGCAACACCCCTTCGGCCACCAGCGGTCCGTGGAAGGGGCCCTGGGCCTTGATCGCCGAAGGCTGGGAGCCGGACATGCCGGCGGCGCAAAGCAGGGTCCAGAGTCCGTTCTCTCCGGCCAGCGGCCTGACCACGCATTCGATTCGCGTGGTCAGCCCCAGACAAGGGCGGATGAGGCAGAGGTTACGCGGCATGGCGGCATCCTCACGGGGGTTCCCAGTTTTGAGCCTACACCTGCCGCCAGGTTCCGCATAGCGCCGGCGGGAACTTGTCCACAGGGCTGAAACGCACGAGGGCGGGGCTTTCCAGCCCCGCCCTCGACAGGTTCCGACAGCGCGCCAGGCTCAGTCCTTCTTCGCCGCGGCCTTGTCCTTCGCCACGACGGTCTCTTTCTCCGCCGGCTTGTCCTTTTCCTTGTCGTCCTCTTCCATGCCGAGTTCGGATATCTCCTGCAAGCGCGCCACGACCAGATCGTTCACGCTGCCTTTCGGGAAGCGTCCCTTCTCGTCCTGGGCACCGACCGGCTTGCCCACCAGCAGCGCCAGCGCCTCGTCCACCTCGCGCACCGCGTAGACGTGGAACTGCCCGGCGCGCACCGCCTGCAACACGCGCTCGTCGAGCATCAGGGTAGTGACGTTGGCGCGCGGGATGATCACACCCTGTTCGCCGGTCAGGCCGCGCGCTTCGCAGAGGCGGAAGAAGCCCTCGATCTTCTCGTTGACGCCGCCGACCGCCTGCACCTCGCCGAACTGGTTGATCGAGCCGGTAATGGCGAAGCACTGCTTCAAGGGCGTCCGCGACAGCGCCGAGATCAGCGTGCAGACCTCGCCCAGCGAGGCGCTGTCGCCGTCCACGTAGCCGTAGGATTGTTCCAGGGCGATGCTGGCGGAGATTTCCAGGGGGAACTCCTGGGCGTAGCGGCTACCCAGGTAGCCGGTAAGGATCATCACGCCCTTGGAGTGGATCGGCTGGCCGAGGTTGACTTCGCGCTCGATATCGACGATGCCGCTGCTGCCCGGATAGACGGTCGCGGAAATCCGCGCCGGCACGCCGAACACCGAGTCGCCCACCTCCAGCACGGTCAGTCCGTTGCACTTGCCGACCGCGGCGCCAGCGGTGTCGATCAGGATGATCCCCGCCAGCATGTCGTCGAGGATCCGCGCCGACACCCGTCCGGTGCGGGTCTGCTTGGCCTTGAGGGCACGCTCGATGTGGCCGAGCTGGATCACCTCCTCGTTCGCCAGCTGACGGATGAAATCGGCTTCGCTGACCAACTGGAACAGATCGCCGATCCGTGCCGAAAGCCGCCCCTGGTGCTCGGCCAGGCGCGCGCTGTAGGTCGCCAGTCGCGCCACCGCCGCGCCGCTGAGGGGCGCCATGCCCTCTTCCGAGGTGCGCGTCTTGAGCAACTGGGCGAACTGTTCGAGGCTGTCCTCGCCCAGCGGGATGTCCTCGTCGAAGTCCACCAGCACCCGGAACATCTCCTGGAAGTCCGGATCGAGGTCCTGCAGGGTGTAGTAGATCTGCCGCGAGCCGATGATGATCACCTTCAGTTGCAGCGGGATCACCTGGGGGGTCAGGGAAACCGCAGCCAGGCGGCCGAGTTCGGCCAGCGGCGACTCCATCTTCAACTGGCGCGACTGCAGGGCACGCTTGAGCGCGTCCCAGACGAACGGCTCGCCAAGCATCTTTTCCGCTTCCAGGATCAGGAAGCCGCCGTTGGCCCGGTGCAGCGCCCCCGGACGCAACTGCCGGTAGCTGGTGTAGAGCGCCCCCTGGTCCGAGCTGTACTCGATGCGGCCGAACAGGTTGTCGTAGGTCGGGTGCGACTCGAACACCACCGGCGCGCCGCTGGTCGCGTGGTGGACGATGGCCTGGTTCGGCGCGTACTGCTCGATCAGCCCTTGCTTGCGCTGGGCGTCGGTGCGGCTGTCGTCGACCAGTTGGTCGACCACGGTCTTCAGCAGGTTCAGTTGCATCGCCTGCAGGTAGGCGCAGACGCCCGGGTTGTTGTTGTACTTCTCCACCAGAGGCGCCAGCAGGGGCTGCAGGGCCAGGGTGATGGTTTCCTCGTTGAGCTCGCGCAACTGGTTGCTCGACTCGCGCTTCCACTGCGGCAGGCTCGCCAGTTCCTCGTTGAGGTACTCCTCGAGGGCGGCGATATCCTTGTGGAAACGCTCGCGCTCGGCTTCGGGCAACTGGGCGAATTCGGCCTCGTCGAGGGCCTTGCCGTCCTTCATCGGGGTGAAGGCGACGTTGGCGCTGTCGCGGTACAGCGCCACGTCCTTCTCCAGGGCGCGCCGCTCCACCGAGTCCAGGGCGCGGTCGTAGCGCTGGTTGAAAGCGCGGTCGACGGCGTTCTTCTTCTGCTGGTAGGCCGGATGCTCGAAGACCGCCGGGAAGGTCGACATCAGGTTGTCGATCAGACGGTCGATGTCGGCGCTGAATTCGGTCGCGCTGCCCGGCGGCAGCTCGATCACCCGAGGTTCGCGCGGCTCGTCGAAATTGTTCAGGTAGACCCAGTCGGAGGGCGTGGCGACGCGCTTGCCCTCGGCTTGCAGATAGCGTTTGACGAAGGAGAAGCGTCCGGTCCCCGGCTCGCCCATGACGAATACGTTGTAACCCGGACGCGGCATCGCCACACCGAACTGCAGCGCCTCGACCGCACGCTCCTGGCCCAGCACGCCGCGGAAGGGCTCCAGGTCATCGGTGGTGTCGAAGGCGAATTGCTCGGGAGCGAACGGGCGGGTCAGTTCTTCTGGCGCCAGGCGCAGGCCGGCAGCGACGGAATCGGGCATCGGGAATCCTTGCATCGGGCGGCAGATCGCCGCGGGGTGTCGTCGCCCGCATTCTCCCCCCAGCCTCGCGCCACTGACAAGGCGCGGATGGCGCTATCTCACCGATGTACCAGGTCGGCGCAGCGCAGGCAGTATTCCGCCGCAGGCAGGGCGGCCAGGCGCGCCGGTTCGATGGCCTCGCCGCAGCGCTCGCAGTAGCCGTAGCGACCTTCCGCCAGGCGCAGGCGGGCCAGGCCGACCTGACGCATCCCCGCCTCCGCCTCGGCGAGCAGGCCTTCGAGCACTTCGTCGTTCTGGCGCTGCACCGCCTGCTCGGCGAAGTCCGGCGAATGGCTGCGCGCCAGGTCCCGACGGATCGCCGCGGCGCGTGCCGCGTACTCGGTCGCCAGGGTTTCCAGGGCGGTAGCGGGGTCGAAAGCGCTCATATCCACCTCCTGCATGAGGAACGGCTGACCAAGGCCGGTTTCGCTCAGACCGACCAGAACTTTCCCAAGTCTGGACGGTTCCAAGCGGATTGCCGCTGACGCCGGTCAATTTTCGCCCGGCATTGCGCGCTGCCACCCATTCGGTGCCTTGACACCCCGGTGGCATTCCGAAAAGCTCACGGCGTCGCTGGCCCGCTCCAGATGGCTCCGATCCACCTCAAGAGAGAACAAACGATGAAACGGATTCTGCTCGGTACCCTGTTCGCCGCCGCCTCCTTCAACGCTTTCGCCGACGCTCCCGGCGGCGCCGGCTGCGGCTGGGGCAACATGCTCTTCAAAGGCCAGCGCGGCGTGGCCACCCACGTGGTCGCGGCGACCACCAACGGCACTTCCGGCAACAACACCTTCGGCATGACCACCGGCACCAACGGCTGCCATACCAACGGCGCGCTGTCCTATGGCGGCAAGCCCCTGCTGGTGCTCGGCAGCATGATGGACGAGCTGTCCGAAGACATGGCCAAGGGCAATGGCGAAGCGCTGACCACCTATGCCGTGGTGCTGGGCGTGCAACCGCAGGACCGCGAGCACTTCGCCGCCGTCACCCATGAGCATTTCTCCGAGATCTTCAACAAGTCCGACGCCACCGCCGCCGACGTCTATGCCAACACCCAGGCGATCCTGAAACAGGACGCCCGCCTGGCCAAGTACGCCGAGCAGGCCTGAGCCTCGCCGCCTGCCCGTTCGCGGGCAGGCCCCTTTCCCCAAGCATTAAGCCTTGCCGATGCCGAAACGCCTGTTGCCCTGGATGGCGCTGTGCGCCTGCTCCCCCCTTCTGGCTGCGCCCACGGTTCCCGAGGCCCGCCTCCAGCAACTGGCCGCCGATCCCTACTGGATCGCCCTCGGCCACTACGAACGCGGCAAGCTCGGCGGTTGGCGCAGCTACGTCGACGACGAGCGGTTCTTCCTCGCCGACAACGGCGAGAGCCACCCGGACGCCGAACTGGCGGCCACGCTAAAGGCGCTCTATGCCTCGCCCAGCCTTGGCGACAAGCATGCCCAGTGCGTCTACCCGGCACGCACCCGCTGGCTGCGCCAGCAACTGCAACTCGACGACCTGCCGCAGCCGCAGTGCGGCGAATACGACAACTGGTACCGCGACATCAACCCGCACAGCGCGGTGCTGGTGTTCCCCGCGGCCTACCTGAACAGCCCGTCGTCGATGTTCGGCCACACCCTGCTGCGCATCGACCAGGCCGACGTCACCAGCAACAACACCGCCCTGCTCAGCTACGCGCTGAACTTCGGCGCCTACATCGAAGGCATGGACAACAGCATCCTCTATGCCTGGAAAGGCCTGATGGGCGGCTATCCCGGCCTGTTCGCGCTGGTCCCGTACCGGGAGAAGCTGGCCGAGTACAGCCGCCTGGAGAACCGCGACCTCTGGGAATACAAGCTGAACCTCACGCCCGAGGAGACCGGGCGCATGGTCGAACACGTCTGGGAACTCAAGCAGGTCCGCTTCGACTACTACTTCTTCGACGAGAACTGTTCGTTCCGCCTGCTCGAACTGATGGAGATCGCCCGCCCGGGCATCGAGCTGACCGAGCAGTTCCCGCTTACCGCGATCCCCACCGACACCGTCCGCGCGGTGAAGAACGCCGGGCTGATCGAGCGCATCGACTACCGGCCGTCGCGCGAGAAGGAACTGCTCGCCCGCGCCGAACCGCTCGACCATGCCGAGCGCGACTGGGCCAAGCGCCTGGCGGACGACGACAGCCTGCTCGACGCTCCCGACTTCAAGGCCCTGCCGATGCCGCGCCAGGCGCTGATCCAGGACGCCGCCTTCCGCCTGGTGCGCTACCGCGCCACCGGTCAGGCGCGTGACAGCGGCATCGCCTCGCGCAGCTACAACCTGTTGCGAGCGATCAACCGCAACCCGCCGCCGGACCTCCAGGTCGAGCGCCCCGGCCAGCCGGAGGACGGCCACGAGTCACGGACCTGGCAGTTCGGCGTCGGCAGCCGCGATGACCGCGCCTTCGCCGAATACGGCCTGCGCATGGCCTACCATGACCTCGCCGATAACGCCTATGGCTTCCCCCTCGGCGCGCAGATCGAGATCGGCCAGCTCAAGCTGCGCCAGTACGAAGGCAACCGCTGGCAGTTGCAGAATCTCGACCTGGTCACCATCCGCTCGCTGACCCCGCGCAACCAGTTGCTCAAGCCGCTGTCCTGGCAGGTCGCCGGCGGCCTGGAGCGGGTGCCGGGCGAGGACGGCGACGAAAACCTGGTCAGCCACCTCAACGGCGGCGCCGGCGGCAGCTGGATGTTCGGCGACGACCTGCTGCTCTACGCCATGGGCACCGCGCGGATCGAGAACAACAGGGACTTCGCCGCCGCCATCGCCCCGGCGGTGGGCTTCGACAGCGGCTTGCTGTGGCGCAACCCGCTGGGCAACCTGACCCTGGAGGCCAAGGGCGACTACTTCCACAACGGTGAAGTGCGCCGCAGCCTGGGCTTCGTCCAGCAGGTGGAGCTGGGCCGCGACCTCGGCCTGCGCCTGAGCGCCGAACGCGAGTTCAGCCATGTCGGCAAGCCGATCAACGAGGTGAAGCTGGAGCTGCGCTGGTACTACTACTGAGCCAGCCTCCGGCGCACCTCCATCAGGGCGAAGCCGAGCAGGTTGAGGCCTTGCCAGGTCGCCGGCTCGGCTGCCAGGGGATCGCTCGCGGCCAGGCCGATGCCCCAGATCGCGTCCACCGGGCTGGCCTCGACCAGCACCCGGTCGGCGGTGCCCAGAAGGTATTTCTTCAGCGAAGCGTTCTGGCCGAACTTGCCGAGGTTGCCTTCGATCACGATTCCCACCCGCTCGGCGTTCCAGCGTGCCTCGTCGAAGCCGGCGACTTCGCGGCCGAGGACCTTCGCCTCGCCTGGGCTGCGCGCCGCCAGGATGCGCTCGAGCAACCTAGGGTCGTCGAACAAGCGTGCCTTGGCCGCCATCATGTAATGCTCGGCGCTGGCGTAGCGCACCCCGTCGAGCTTGAACGAAGCCTCGTACCACTGGCTGAAACAGCTCTTGCCGACCTTGTCATCCGTCGCCGGGCGATGTCCCCAGAAATACAGGTATTTGAAGCTTTCGCCGGCCGCGCAGCGCTGGCGCAGTCGCTCGACGTCCATTATCTCGCTCATCGGCATTCGTCCCTGGAGCCCGTGAAAAGACGCCAAGGATATCCCGAAGTGGTGTTCAGGCGCGTATCTGCGCCCAGTCCAGGCCGAAACGCGCCAGGTACTTGCGCAGCCGGTCGGCGTCGTTGGGGTTGCGCTTGTCCTGGCGCGAAACGGCGAACAGCCGGCGTCCCGCCTCGGAAAGGGTCTTAGCCCCGCGGCACACCTCCAGCACCGCCTGCAGTTGCAGGCGGTCGAACAGATCCAGGGCCTCCACCCGCTGCCCCAGCAGATCGGCCAGTGGCTCCCGGCCCGCATCGAGCCCCCAGGCCTGGCGCAGGCGGAGGATCTCCTCCTCGACCAGCGCCTCGTCGATCCGCCCGCTGTCGGCCAGGGTCGCCATCCGTGTGATGGAAGCCGACAGCTCGCGGAAGTTGCCGGCCCAGCGCGCTTCGCTGGAACCGGCGAAGGCCAGGTAGCGACGCTTGGCCTCCAGGTTGAAACGCACCTGCCGCCCTTGCTCGCGGGCGTGCCGCTCCAGTTCGAAGTCGATGTTCGGCTCGATGTCCTCGCGGCGTCCAGCCAGGCCCGGCAGCTCGAAGGTCCAAAGGTTGATGCGGGCGAACAGGTCCTCGCGGAACAGGCCTTCGGCCACTCGTCCGCGC
This sequence comes from Pseudomonas sp. 203-8, assembly GCF_020708595.1. NCBI lineage: Bacteria > Pseudomonadati > Pseudomonadota > Gammaproteobacteria > Pseudomonadales > Pseudomonadaceae > Pseudomonas > Pseudomonas sp. 203-8. Next base: position 337,544 of record NZ_JAJFDF010000005.1, read on the forward strand.
AAGTCGCGGTGGGTCCCGGCGATAAGCTGGAAGTCGCTCTCCACCTCACGGTCCGAACCCAGCGGGAAGAAGCGCTTCTCTTCGATAGCCTTGAGCAGCATCGCCTGTTCGTCGGCGCCCAGCTCGCCGATCTCGTCGAGGAACAGCATGCCACCGTCGGCTGCGCGCAGCAGGCCTTCGCGCGCATTCTGCGCGCCGGTGAAGGCGCCCTTGACGTGACCGAACAGTGCCGACATCGCGCCGTCGCCGCGCAAGGTGGCGCAGTTGACCTCGACGAAACGCCCGTCGAGCTGGTGCCGGCTGCGCTTGAGTTCATAGATGCGCCGGGCGAGGAACGATTTGCCGGCACCGGTCGGCCCCACCAGCAGCATGGGTGCCCGCGAACGCACGGCGACCCGCTCGATCTGCTCGATGGAGCGGTTGAAAGCGGCATTGCGCGTGGCGATTCCCGACTTGAGAAAAGCCAGGCTTTCCTCCTGTTCGCGGCGGAACCGCGAGGCGATGCGGTCGTAGCGGGACAGGTCGAGGTCGATCAGCGTCGCCGAGCCCTCGGGATGGCGCGCCTCGTCCTTGCGCCGCGACGGCGAGGTCTGCACCAGCCGGGCCGGCAGGTAGCGCGCCTCGGTAAGGAGGAACCAGCAGATCTGCGCGACATGGGTCCCGGTGGTGATATGCACCAGGTAGTCCTCGCGCTCGGTGTCGAAGGGGTAGGCGCTGACGAAATCGTGCAGGGCGCCATAGACCTCCTCGAAGTCCCAGGGGTTGCGCAGTTCCATCTGCTGCAGGCGGACCTCGGTATGCGGCGACACCGCGGCGATGTCGGCGCGAATCCGCTCGGCCAGGCCGAGGTCGCGGGCGTCGTTGCCGTGGATCAGTTCGAGGCGGTCGATCAGCAGGTCCGGCTGCTGGCACAGGCCGATGCTCGGCCGCCACTTTTGCCAGCGCGCCGCGCCCTTGCCGAGACGGTCGAGGGTGGCGCCGATGAAGCCGATGGCGACCGTGCGTTTCATCACTGCTTATCCTTCAAGATAAAGATCGATATGAAAATATATAGAAATAGCCAGGCATCTCTCCATCGAATTCGCCGACGAAGCGCAATAAAAAATTTATTCACATTTAAAATCAAACAGTTAAGCAAGAAACAGTCTCATCGATAAAAACCTGGCACGCCGCTCGCTATATCCATTTCGACCGCATCGCCCATGCAGGCCGACGGGTCGGGACTCCAGTCCCGCCGGTGCCCGAGCCCACCCCTGGTGTCGGCGTCGTGCATGCCGCCCGCAACAACGACGGTCATTCGCGAATGACGGCAATGCCGCTTCGCGGTTCGATAGCTCAGCCTGGTAGAGCAACCATCCACGAAATGGTCTGTCGCGGGTTCGACTCCCGCTCGAACGTTGCCTTAACGGCAATCACTCAATGGCAACACCCGCCGGTGTGGCCGAGGCGAACTGCGCAAGCGGCCAGGAAGGCCGGACAACGCAAGGGAGCCGAAGCCGCCGCCGGCCCGTCCGGCCCGCGGTTCGGGCACGGGGCAAGGCAGGCCGGGGATCGAGGGAATCGATCGTATGGACAGGACGTCCGCCAGACCAACCTCCTCCGCGCTCCACCCACGACGCTCGACGGGCCGGCAACACCGGCACCACGGAAGAATGAAAGGAATGAAGAGATGAAAATGCTGAAGCGCTTTATCGTGAAGAAGAGCGAACGCGGCCTGCTGTATTCCGAAGGCGACTTCCTCGCCGTGCTCGAACCGGGCACCTACCGCCGCTTCGATCCGTACGACCGCCTGAGCCTGGAAAGCTTCAGCCTGAACACCCCGCAGTTCGAACACCGCCTGGCCGGCTACCTGCGGCAGAGCGAACCGCAGCTGGTGGAGCGCTACTTCACCCGGATGGACCTGGGCGACAACGAGGCCGGCCTGCGCTACGAGGACGGCGTGCTGGTGGAGTTGCTCGCACCGGGCAGCCGCCGACTGTACTGGAAAGGCCAGACCGAGCAGCGCCTGGAGCGCATCGACCTGACCCAGGACTATCGATTGTCCGCCGCGCTGGTCGCCCAGTTGCACCAGCCGAACCTGCGCGACCGCGCCCTGGCGGGCCTGGACGCAGTGTTGCTGGTCCAGGTGCCGGCGTTCCAGGTCGGCGTGCTCAAGGTCGACGGCGCCCTTGCCGGCCTGCTGCAAGCTGGACAATACGGTTTCTGGCGCTACAACCGGCAAGTCAGCGTGGAACTGGTCGACACCCGTATCCAGGCGCTGGAGGTCAGCGGCCAGGAGATCCTCACCCGCGACAAGGTCAGCCTGCGCCTGAACCTCGCCGCCAATTGGCGCTACAGCGACGTGCTCACCGCCTTCTCGCGGCTGAGCAAACCGCTGGAGTATCTGTACCGCGAGCTGCAGTTCGGCCTGCGGGCGGCAGTGGGCACCCGTACCCTCGACGAACTGCTGGAGAACAAGCAGTCGATCGACGAAGCGGTCAGCGCCCACCTGGCCGCCAAGCTGGAAGACAGCGGCCTGGAAGTGAGCGGCCTGGGCGTACGCGACATCATCCTCCCGGGCGAAATGAAGACCCTGCTGGCGCAGGTGGTGGAGGCGGAGAAGGCGGCCCAGGCCAATGTGATCCGCCGCCGCGAGGAAACCTCGGCGACCCGCTCGCTGCTGAATACCGCGAAGGTCATGGAGGAAAACCCGACCGCGCTGCGTCTGAAGGAACTGGAAACCCTGGAGCGGGTGGCCGAGCGCATCGACCGGATTTCGGTATTCGGTGGCCTGGACCAGGTATTGAACGGACTGGTCACGCTGAAGCAGGCCTGATCACGAACGATAGCCGCGCCGTCGACAAGACGGCGCGGAGCACAAGGAAAGCACGATGAAAGACATGAATATCCTCGAAGTGGCCGGCGGCAAGCCGATCAAGCTCTGGACCCAGGGCGTCCCGGTGGAGGAGGAAGCGCGCCAGCAGTTGCTGAACACGGCGAAGATGCCCTTCATCTTCAAGCACCTGGCGGTGATGCCTGACGTACACCTGGGCAAGGGCTCGACCATCGGTAGCGTGATCCCTACCCTCGGCGCGATCATCCCGGCCGCGGTGGGCGTGGATATCGGCTGCGGAATGATCGCCGCGCGCACCTCGCTGGTCGCCGCCGACCTGCCGGACAACCTGCACGGCCTGCGCAGCGCCATCGAGCAGGCGGTACCCCACGGCAAGACCTTCGGCCGCCGCGACCGCGGCGCCTGGCACGAGGTACCGGAGGCCGCCGACCAGGCCTGGAAGGCGCTCGCCGGTCGCTTCAAGGCGATCACCGACAAGCACCCGAGGCTGGAGAAGACCAACAACCGCCAGCACCTGGGAACCCTCGGCACCGGCAACCACTTCATCGAGGTCTGCCTGGACGAGGTCGACCGCGTCTGGTTCATGCTGCACAGCGGTTCGCGCGGGGTCGGCAACGCCATCGGCAACCTGTTCATCGAACTGGCCAAGGCGGACATGCGCCAGCACATCGCCAACCTGCCGGACAAGGACCTGGCCTACTTCGAGGAAGGCAGCCGGCACTTCGACGACTACGTGGAAGCGGTGGGCTGGGCCCAGGATTTCGCCCGGCAGAACCGCGCGCTGATGATGTACGCGGTGATCGAGGCGGCGCGCCAGGTGATCCGCAAGCCGTTCGAAGCCAACCTGGAGGCGGTCGATTGCCACCACAACTACGTGCAGAAGGAGCGCCACTTCGGCCAGGAGGTACTGGTCACCCGCAAAGGCGCGGTGTCCGCGCAGAAGGGCCAGCTCGGCATCATTCCCGGCTCGATGGGGGCGAAGAGCTTCATCGTCCGCGGCCTCGGCAACCAGGAAGCGTTCTGCTCGTGCAGCCACGGCGCCGGGCGGACCATGAGCCGGACCAAGGCGAAGAAGGTCTTCAGCGTCGCCGACCAGGCGCGCGCCACCGCCCACGTCGAATGCCGCAAGGACGCCGACGTGATCGACGAGATCCCGATGGCCTACAAGGACATCGACCGGGTCATGGAAGCCCAGCGCGAGCTGGTGGAAGTGCTGCACACCCTGCGTCAGGTGGTGTGCGTGAAAGGATGACGGGCGCCCTGTGGCGCCCGCTGGGGAAGAATCGAAATGAACAGGGAAGAACGCCATCCGCTCCCCGCCGCCATGCGCGAGCGGGTACTGGATGAGCTGGAACGGATCGAACGCGAGCACGACGTAGTCGTGCTCTACGCCTGCGAGTCGGGCAGCCGGGCCTGGGGCTTCGCTTCGCCGGACAGCGACTACGACGTACGCTTCGTCTATGTGCATCAGCCCGAGTGGTATCAGCGCGTCGAGGAACCTCGCGACGTGATAGAACGCCCGCTGAGCGACGAGCTGGACATCAGCGGCTGGGAGCTGCGCAAGGCGTTGCGCCTGATGCGCAAATCCAACCCGGCCCTGCTGGAGTGGCTCGGCTCGCCGCTGGTGTATCGGGAAGAGCCTGGCGTGCGCGAGGAACTGCTCTGGCTGGGCAACGCCTTTCACTCCGTACCTGGCAGCCGCCATCACTACCTGTCGATGGCACGCAAGAACTACCGCGGCTACCTGAAGGGCGACAGCGTCCGGCTGAAGAAATACCTCTACGTCCTGCGCCCGTTGTTCGCGGTGCGTTGGCTGGATGCAGGCCTGGGCTTGCCGTCGGTGGCGTTCGAGAGGCTAGTGGAAGCCACACTGGACGACCCGTCGCTGCGCGAAGAGCTGGATGCCCTGCTGAGCCTCAAGCGTCAGCGCGACGAATCGGCCTACGGCCCTCCGCGCCTGGCGCTGCAACGCTTCATCGAAGCGGAGTTGCTCCAGGCCGAACGAGGGGCCACCCAACCAACCGGCGCGCGCCAGGACAGCCGACTGCTGGATCGCTACCTCCACGACAAGATATGGCAATACACAAGGGAAACCTCATGAGAAAGGACCTCATCGAACTCGACGGCAGCGAAGGCGGCGGGCAGATCCTGCGTAGCGCCCTGAGCCTGTCGATGACCAGCGGCCAGCCGCTGCGCATCCGCAACATCCGTGGCCGGCGCAGCCGTCCGGGGCTGCTGCGGCAGCACCTCACCGCGGTGCGCGCGGCGGCGGAAATCTGCGCGGCCGAGGTCGAGGGTGCCGAGCTCGGCTCACGCGAGCTGGCGTTCCGGCCCGGTGCGATCCGCGCCGGCGACTACGCCTTCGCCATCGGCTCCGCCGGCAGTTGCTCGCTGGTACTGCAAACCCTGCTGCCGGCGCTGCTCGCGGCCAACGGCGAAAGCCGGGTGAGGATCAGCGGCGGCACCCACAATCCACTGGCGCCGCCGGCGGACTTTCTCCGCGACAGCTGGCTGCCGCTGTTGCAGCGGATGGGCGCGGAAGTCGACCTGGAACTGCTGCGCCACGGCTTCGTACCCGCCGGCGGTGGCGAGCTGCTGGCGCGGGTACGCCCGGCACGCTGGCGGCCGCTGCAACTGGAGCATCCCGGCGCGGCGCTGCGGCGCCAGGCGCGGGCGCTGCTCGCCGGGATTCCCGGGCACGTCGGCGAGCGTGAGCTGGAGAGGGTCCGCCAGCGCCTCGGTTGGAGCGACGAAGAACGCCAGCTGGAGTTCCTCGCGGAGGACCAGGGGCCGGGCAACGCCCTGCTGCTGCGGATCGACTGCGAGCACATCTGCGCGACCTTCTGCGCCTTCGGCCAGGCCGGCGTCAGCGCCGAACGGGTGGCGGAACAGGTCGCGACGCAAGCCATCGGCTGGATGGAAAGCGGCTGCGCGGCGGACGAGCACCTCGCCGACCAATTGCTGCTGCCCATGGCCCTGGCCGGCGCCGGCAGCTTCACCACGCCGCGGCTGAGCGCCCATCTGCAAAGCAACCGCCGGGTTATCGAACGCTTCCTGCCGGTGAGGATCGGCGACCAGGCGCTGGACGGCGGCGGTCATCGCATCGTCATCACATCGGCTTGACGAATTCCTCACCAATGCCGACCTAGACTCGCGCCGGACCTGCCAGCGGGCCCGGCGCGAATCTCCGGGAGCCCCATCCCGGCGGTCGAGGAGTCCCGGCCATGTCTTCTTCGCGTCTCGGCGTGCTTGTCCTCGCCCTGATCCTGCTCACCGCCACCCTGCTCGGCGGCTGCGAAAGCACCCACCAGTACCTGCTCGCCAAGGGCTACCCGCCCGCCTATGCCGACGGTTTCGACGATGGCTGCGGTAGCGGCCGCCAGGCGGCCGGCTCGATCAGCGGCGAATTCCGCAAGGACGTCCCCCGCTACCTGCGTGAGGCGATCTACGCCAGCGGCTGGGGCGACGGCTTCGAGCAATGCCGGTCGATGGCGCGGAGCGAAGAGCGGCGGCGTTTCGAGGAGCGCCAGTGGGACGACCGCGACGACGATTGGCAGCGCGACCGCGACCGCGCGTTGGCCCGGGCCTTGCGCGAGCGCTGAAGCACGCTGCGACAACCATCCGCAGCACCGATCCCGGTGCGCTTGATCCACGTCAAGCCGAGCAGCGCGCCGCTGGCCTCTCCTCACAGGACCGGTTGTAACGCCTGATAAGGAGAAAAAAAGATGCAGTCCTCGCAACTGCTCCCGCTTGGCAGCCTGTTGCTGTCGTTCGCCACGCCCCTCGCCCAGGCCGATGCCCTGCACGACCAGGCCAGCGCGCTGTTCAAACCCATCCCCGAGCAGGTCACCGAGCTACGCGGCCAGCCCATCAGCGAGCAACAGCGCGAACTCGGCAAGAAACTGTTCTTCGACCCGCGCCTGTCACGCAGCCATGTGCTCAGCTGCAACACCTGCCACAACGTCGGCACCGGCGGCGCCGACAACGTACCGACGTCGGTCGGTCACGGCTGGCAGAAGGGGCCACGCAATTCGCCGACGGTCTTCAACGCCGTGTTCAATGCCGCGCAGTTCTGGGATGGCCGCGCCAAGGACCTGGGGGAGCAGGCCAAGGGCCCCATCCAGAACAGCGTCGAGATGCACAGTACCCCGCAGTTGGTCGAACAGACCCTGGGCAGCATCCCGGAATACGTGGACGCCTTCCGCAAGGCCTTCCCCAAGGCCGGCAAGCCGGTCAGCTTCGACAACATGGCGCTGGCCATCGAGGCCTACGAGGCGACCCTGGTGACTCCGGACTCGCCCTTCGACCTGTATCTCAAGGGCGACGACAAGGCCCTCGACGCACAGCAGAAGAAAGGCCTCAAGGCATTCATGGACAGTGGCTGCAGCGCCTGCCACAACGGCATCAACCTGGGCGGCCAGGCCTACTTCCCGTTCGGCCTGGTGAAGAAGCCCGACGCCAGCGTGCTGCCCAGCGGCGACAAGGGCCGCTTCGCCGTGACCAAGACCCAGAGCGACGAGTACGTATTCCGCGCCGCGCCCCTGCGCAACGTCGCCCTCACCGCGCCGTACTTCCACAGCGGCCAGGTCTGGGAACTCAAGGACGCGGTGGCGATCATGGGCAACGCCCAGCTCGGCAAGCAGTTGGCGCCGGACGACGTGGAGAACATCGTCGCCTTCCTGCACAGCCTGAGCGGCAAGCAGCCGCGCGTCGAATATCCGCTGCTGCCGGCCAGCACGGAGACCACGCCGCGTCCCGCGGAATAACCGCCACAAGGAAAAACGGGGCTCCCCTGGAGCCCCGTTTTTCCTCTATGGGACGACCTCAGACCACGCCCTGCGCCAGCATCGCATCGGCGACCTTGACGAAGCCGGCGATGTTCGCCCCCTTCACGTAGTTGACCCGCCCCTGCTCCTCGCCGTACAGCAGGCAGGCATGGTGGATCGACTGCATGATGCCGTGCAGCTTGGTATCCACCTCGCCCTCGCTCCAACGCAGGCGCATGGCGTTCTGCGACATCTCCAGGCCGCTCACCGCCACCCCGCCGGCGTTCGACGCCTTGCCCGGCGCGTAGAGGATGCCGGCCTCGAGGAACAGGTCGACGGCTTCCAGGGTCGAGGGCATGTTGGCGCCTTCGGCGACACAGACGCAGCCGTTGGCCAGCAGGCGCCGCGCATCCTCGGCATCCAGTTCGTTCTGGGTCGCGCAGGGCAGCGCGATATCGCAGGCCAGGCCCCAGGGCCGGCGCCCTTCGAGAAACTGCAGGGAAAACTGCTCCGCCATCTCGCGGATGCGCCCGCGGCGCACGTTCTTCAGCTCCATCAGGTATTCCCACTGCTCGTCGGAGAGCCCCGCCTCGGCATACAGGGTGCCTTCGGAATCGGACAGCGAGATCACCTTGCCGCCCATTTCCATGACCTTGCGCGCCGCGTACTGGGCGACGTTGCCCGAGCCGGAGATCGCCACCCGCTGGCCGTCGAAGCCGCGGCCACGATCCTTGAGCATTTCCTGGGCGAAGTAGACGCAGCCGAAGCCGGTCGCCTCCGGGCGGATCAGGCTGCCGCCGTAGCTCAGGCCCTTGCCGGTCAGCACCGAGGTGAACTGGTTGGACAGGCGCTTGTACTGGCCGAACAGGTAGCCGATCTCACGCGCGCCGACGCCGATGTCGCCGGCCGGCACGTCCAGGTCGGCGCCGACGTGGCGGTACAGCTCGCTCATGAACGACTGGCAGAAACGCATCACCTCGGCGTCGCTCTTGCCCTTCGGATCGAAGTCGGAGCCGCCCTTGCCGCCGCCCATGGGCAGAGTGGTCAGGGAGTTCTTGAAGACCTGCTCGAAGGCGAGGAACTTCAGCACCCCGAGGTTGACCGAGGGATGGAAGCGCAGGCCGCCCTTGTAGGGGCCGATGGCGCTGCTCATCTGCACCCGGTAGCCACGGTTGACCCGTACCCGGCCCTGGTCGTCGACCCAGGGTACGCGGAACAGGATCGCCCGCTCGGGTTCGACGATGCGTTCGATGATGCCGGCTTCCAGGTAGTGCGGGTTGGCCTCGAGGAACGGCCAGAGGGAACGCAGCACCTCTTCCACCGCCTGGTGGAATTCGGGCTGATCGGGATCGCGCCGCTTCAGGCGCTCGAGGAAAGCGTCGACGGATTGCGTCATTTTTCTCACCGGTTTCTAGTTTTGTGAACAATTTTTTGCGCGTGACTCTAACAAGCCAGGCGGCACCTAGAAAGTGCGAAATGACGCATTGATGAATCTTTATGGTGCAAAACTGAAACTTTCCGGGTCCGCCAGAACGGCTAGGGCCAGAGCGCGCGCCTGGAACCAGGCTGGCTTCCGGGCAGGCCACGCACTGTTGAAGGGCGACGAAAGCACCGTTCGCGTGCATCCCGGCGCCAGATGTGAAAGGGCCTCCCCCTGACGGGGGAGGCCCTTTCTCTGCCTACGGCCGGGTCTAGAAGTCGTAGGTCGCGGACAGGCTGAACACCTGTCCCTTGCTGGTTGCCCTGCCATCCAGGCGTCCGCCGCCCAGGCGATCCTGGTTGACCGTCTTCAACGGCACCTCCTTGACGAACTGCCGCGAGTAGGCCGCGTCGATCGACAACTCCGGCATCGACTGGAAGCGATAGCCGGCGCCCAGGGAGGCGAAGTAGCGATCGCCGTCGGGAATCCGCGGGTCGCGGGTGGCATTGTGGGTCGGCGTCTGGTCGTAGGCGACCCCGGCGCGCATGGTCCACTGTTCGGTCACCTTGTAGTCGCCGCCCACCGCCAGGGTCCAGGTGTTCCGGTAGGTGTAGGGGATGGAGACGATCGTGTTGCCGTGGGACTTGAGGGTCAGGTCCTGGAATGACGACCACTCGGTCCAGGTGGCGCTGGCGCCCAGGCTCAGACGGTCGTTGAACTGGTGTACCCAGTCCAGCGAGGCGTAGGCGGGGATATCCAGGCGCGCCGAGGCGGAAGCGCCCATGCGCAGGTCCAGGCCGGGATAGGCCAGGCCCGGGGTGCCTCCCTCGATGGCGCCCTCGGTCAGCCCACCGTCGTGGTCGTAGAGGTTGTAGTGACCCTTCAGCTTGTTGCGGATCTTCGCGTGGTAGGCGAAGCCCAGGGTGTCGCGGTCGGTCGGCTTCCACACCGCGCCGGCGAAGAAGCCGGGCGAGGTGTTGTCCACCTTGACCCGCATCAGCGCGGACGAGTTCGAGGCCGGGAACGGAATCCCGCCCATGCCCGGGGAGTTGGCGGCCGAGGCATAGAGATCGAGGTTCTGACTGACGAAGCCGGAGGTGCGCTGGATGATCACCCCGGCGCCCAGGGAGAAGTTGTCGTTGACCTTGAACGACAGGGAGCCGGTCAGGCCGATCGTCTCGATCTTGGTGTCCACCGCGAAATCGCGGCCTTTCCAGTTCGGGTCCCAGGTACTGCGCATTCCCATCGGAACGACCTGGCTCAGACCGAAGGCGAAGCGGTCGTTGATCGGTACGACCAGGAAGCCGGTCGGCAGCCACGCGCCGAATCCGGCCTGGCCGCCATCGTTGGTAGCCAGCTCGGGGGTACCCGGCCCGTCCTGGTAGCCGCCGGTCATGGGATTGCCCTGGTAGTCGTAGGCATCGCCGTTGTACTTGATGTCGATATCGGCGTAGTTGACCGTCAACTGGGCGATCCGCTTGTCGATGAACGCCATGGCCGCCGGGTTGTTGAACGCGGCGCTCGGATCGTTGGGAAACAGCGAGCCGCCTGCCATCGCACGGCCCCAGCCCGCCGTGTTGGTGGTCGGCACCATGAAGCCGCCGGCTTGCGCCTGGGACGTGCCGAAGAGTCCGCCGACGATCAGGGCGCAGAGCAATGGCAATGGTTTTCTGGCAAACAGGCAGGAAATATCGTTTTTGTTGTTCAAGGTTTCACCCCTGGTGGACTGCTAGTGCACGGGGCACGATGGTCGGCCTGCTTGAGCGTCCTGGCGGACACCCTCCCCCAGACCGTTTTCCATGTGCGAACGAGGTTCTGCGCCGCTTCCGGCGGAAACTCCCTCGGACCTGCCGGCCCGCGAAGGACGCCTGGCAGCGGGAGCGCGAAACCGCTGGCGCCGAGGGCGCCAGCGGCAGCCCGGATTACGGGTTGACTACGAAGGCCGGGGTCGGCTTCACGCTCAGGCTGTTGATCTTGCAGTTGCCTGCCAGCGACTGATTGCTGGCGCTGAGGGTGTTGGTGGCGTTGCTCCAGGAACCGTTGACGGTGCTCGGGCCACAGGTAGAGGAGAGAATCTTGAAGCCGACGCCATCGACCTTGCCGGCAGTGGTGCTGGAAACGGTCAGCTTCCACGGCAGGCCGGTCATCTGCGGCACGCTGCACAGGGTGTTGCTGCCGCTGACGGTGACGCTGTCGATCGAGGCATAGGAGCCATCGGCGGCGGTCTTGCCCTTGAAGGTGATGTTGCAGGTCACTGGCAGATTGAGCGACGCCGGCGAGCTCACGCTGATGGTGCCAGGTGCGGTGAAGGCCGAGTTGACCGGGGTGATGGTGGCCGCGCTGGCCATGGACGAAACGCTCAGGCAGAGAGCAAGAGCAGCAAAGGACGGCAGGGACTTGATGGATTTCATTGTTTTGTATCCTTCCAGTGAGTTGGCAACGCTCGCGGTTGCCGAGCCTTGATCATGCGGCAGGATCGTCGCCGACCCGCCCCCACGACCACCTTGTGCCTTCCCGTCCGATCCACCTGCCAGGCGAACCACACCACCCGCCTTGGCCGTGCGTACCGGGATTCGGGAGAGGCTTTACCTCATGAGTCCTATCCGGTGCCGACGCTGACGGTCCCCACGACGAGCCGGGACAGACCGGATATCGGAAAGATCCGATAGGGTTTGCCAACCCGCCGCGCCTCGAGATGCCCACCTGGCCGACCTCCGCGAACGCAGGCCTGACAGGGCTGGCAATCACCACGAAGGGGCAGTGGACCAGTCAACGACGGGGGCCAGAGTACGGTCAGCGCGGCTCTGGAAAAGCCTAGCGAAAGAAGGGGGTTGACCCTCCGAAGGAAGGTCGGTGAATGCCGTGGAGGGCGGACGAAGCGTTGTCGCGAAGGAATCCTGATACCTCTGTCAACATCCGCGTCGGGAAGAAACGCACCATGACGGGGCGTACCTACCAGAATTGGCAGCTCGCGAAGCGACCCAGCCAACCCAAAGTTAGGTTGCCAACTATCGGTCGGACGAGGACGGCACGCGAACGAGACCCGGCTGCAACTCGAACACCTCCACGCCCTCCGGCGTGGAGCGTCCGATCTTGACCTGTTGCGCCATCACGCTGGCGCCGGGAGCCTGGCGAACGTCCACGAACAGCCGGTCACCCTCGTGGCGTATCGCCTCCGGCGGCACGACGATGGCCTGTTCGTTGCGATAGGTGGTGACCGTCAGCTTGGCGCTCATTCCCAGACGAATCTTCTGCAACTGGCGGGGATCGAGCGGCGCTACCGACACCGTCACCTCGAACTGCGGGCTACCTCCCTGGGCCATGCCGGGCAGAGCCTGACCACCGAGGGCGGCGATGACGCCCGCCAGCGTGGTGCCCTCGAAGCCGTCGCCACTGATTTCCACCGCCTGCCCTTCGCGTAACTGGTTGATATCCAGTTCGGAAACCTTCGCAGATACCTTCAGCCGCTCGACGCTGGCCAGGCCGAACAACGCCTGGCCCTGCCCCAGCTTGCTACCGGCCTGCACCGGTTCGCGGCTGCCCTGCTCGCCAGCCAGGCCGGGCGCCGCGACGACGATACCGGCAAAGGGCGCGCGCACCGTACGGCCATCCAGCTGGGCCTGCAGCGTCTCGTATTTCACGCTGGCGTTGGCCAGGTCCATTTCGGCGATCTGGCGATTCTCGCCCTGCCCCTTGGCGCGGGTCGACTCCACTTCCCGCCGGGCCGCCTCCAGGTCCATGCGCTGCTGGCTGGCCTGTTGTTCGAGATCGTCGAGTTCGTTGCGCGGGACGATCCCGCGCTGGAACAGCTCGCGGGTCTCGCGCAACTTGCGCTCGGTGCTGCTCTGCGCCAGCTGCGCGCTGCGCAGGGCACGACGGACCCGCGCCATGTCCTCGCCACGCTCCCAGTCGCGCAGGTCCTGCAGGGTGCGACGGGCCTTGAGCAACGCCGACTGTGCCTCGCGCACCTGCACGGCGATCTCGCGGGTGTCCATGCGCAGCAGCTCCTGTCCTTCCGCGACCCGCTGTCCCGGCTCCACCAGCAGCGCCTCGACATTGCCGGCGAAGGGCGCCGCCAGGGTCACCACGCGCCCCGGTTCCAGGCGTCCGACCAGGCCGATCTGATGCACCAGCGGGGCCGCCCGTACGGCGACCCAGCGCTCCCCTTCCGTGCGTTTCGCGGTGCCGCCGGCGAGGACCAGCCAGGCCAGCGCCGCAACAACCGCCAGGCCGGCGGCGAGCGACAATGCCGGCCGGCGCAGGAAGGAAAACCGGTCAGTGGTCATTGAGCGAAATCTCCCAGCTATCCAGGGTCATGCCGACGATCAGGTCGAGCTGCGTCTGCGCATTGAGAAACGAGATCAGAGCATTCAATTGGGTGTTCTCGACGTTGCGCAGGTCGGTCTCGAAGCTCAGCACCTGGAAGTTGCTCGAACGCCCGACGCGCAGCTTTTCCCGTTCGATCTCCAGCTTGCGCCGCGACAACGCGGTGGCGCGCTGGGCGATCTGGTACTGGCGCCAGCGCGTGCCGAGGTCGCGCACCGCATCGATGACGTTCTGCTCCAGGGTCTGCCGGGCATCCTCGATCAGGATCTTCTGGTTCTCCACGTCGACCTGGGCGCGCACCTCGGCCTGCCGGCGGCTGAGGTCGCCGATGGGAATTTCCACCTGTACCCCGGCGTAGCTGTCCCAGCTGCGTGAATTGTCGCCACCACCCTCGCTGTAGCGGTCGCGGATCTGGCTGGCGCCGCCCACCAGCGAGACATCCCACAGGCGCTGGTTCTTCGCCAGCACCAGGTTGAGGTCGGCCTGGCGACTGCCGATCAGGCGTTGCAGGTATTCCGGTTGCTGCTGCAGGGCGGTCCTGATCGCCTGCTGGCGGTCGACCTCGATCGGCGTGGCGGCCAGCGCATCGCTGGCGCGGATCTGCGTCGACAGGTCCAGCGCCAGCAGTTGCAGCAGGGCCAGGCGTGCGCTGTCGACCTGGTTGGCGGACTCCTCGACGTTGAGCTCCTGGCTGGCGACGTCGGCCTCGGTCTGCACGATCTCGAATTCGGCCATTCGCCCGGCGCGGATCATCGCCCGGTTGACCTCGAGCAGCTCCTGGGTCCGCGCCAGGGCTTCGCGAGCGATGCGCGCCTGCTCCTGGGCGCGCAGCAGCTCCCGGTAGGCGCCGATGACCTGGCTGATGGTCTGCGACACGCTGGCCTTGAGTTGCAGGCGATTGGCGTCTTCGGAGAGACGTGCCAGGCGCAGCGGCGCGGTGGTGACGTCCCAGCCCGCATCGCGCAGCAACGGCTGGACGACGGTCAGGTCGAGGCCATCGCTGCGGTAGCGCCCGGCCTCGTCGGCGGTGCGGAACTGCTTGACCCAGGCCAGGCTGAAGCGAGTGCCATATTCGCCAAGCAGGGTCGCGGTGGGCGAGACATTGCTGGTCCTCGTGCGGTCTTCGGTGGCGCGGTTGGCGCGATAGTCGCCGCGCACCACCAGCTTCGGGTTGAAGGCGTCGGCGGCGACGCGCAGGTCGAACTTCTGCGCGATCCGTTGCAGGTAGGCGCTACGGATTCCACGGTTGTTGCGCAGGCCAAGATAGACCGCGTCGCTCAGGCTGAGGTCGATCACCTGCTCGCTGAGCAGTACCGACCTGCCCTGTTCGCGGGCCATGCTCGGTACGTCCGGACTCAGCGCCGGGTTGACGCTGGCCGCCACCGGAAGAGCGGTGACCAGCCACAGCACGCCCAGGCCCCACCTATTCATCGCGCAGCGCCTCGACCGGTTGCAGGCGAGCCGCCGAGACCGCCGGATAGAGCCCGAAGAACAGCCCCACCAGCAGGGTACTGCCCATCCCCAGCGGCAGGGCCGCGTAGGCCAGGGAGAAGGTCCAGCCGGAGAACCTGGCGTAGAGATACGCAGCCGCCACGCCGAGCACCGCGCCCGACAGCGCGCCCGCGGCGGTCAGGGTCACCGCCTCGATCAGGAAAAGATTGCGGATGTCCCGCTGGCGCGCGCCCAGCGCCATGCGCACGCCGATTTCCCGGCGGCGTTCGGCGACACTCATCAGCATCACGTTCATCACTCCGACGCCGCCGCCGAGCAGGGAGATGATCCCCAGTCCGGCCAGCAGGTAGGTGAAGGTCCGGGTCTGCCGCTTGAGTCCATCGAGCACCTGCTGCGAGACCTGGACCTGCGCCTCGTGACCGGGCAACCGCGCCGTCAGGGCCGCGCCCAGGGCCGCGCCGACGCTATAGACGTCCGCTCCCGGCGAGACCCGCGCCACCACATGGCTGACCTCGGCGGCCGGCTGCAGGCGCGGCATGCCCGGCGCCGGCACGAACAGCGAGTCGTTGGCGGCGAACGGCAAGAGAGCGGCGCTGGCCTGCGGCTGGAGAATGCCGATCACGCGGAACAGATAGTCGTTGACCGTCAGTTGCTCGCCGAGGCGCAGCGGATCGCCGGGCGCCCCCAGGGCCTCGGCGATTGTCGCGCCCACCACCACGTAGGTGTCGTGATCGTCGAAGCGCGAGAGGAAACGTCCTTCGCGCAGCCGCAGCCTGGCGGCAGCCGCGAGCCCGGCGCTGGCGCCGACGATACTGGCGTTGCTGGTGCGTCCGTGAAAGGTCACCGGCGCCGAGTACAGGCCCAGCGCCGCCAGGTGCTCCAGACCGGCCACGTCGCGGAGCAGCGGTTCGGTGTCGAGCGACGCCGGCATCGGCATCGGCGCCTGCGGGGCGAACGGGAACTGCACCACCAGGGTGTCGGTGCCCATGTCCTTGAAGATGCTCATCGCTTCGTCGGTCGCGTTGCTGCCGATGTTCAGCATCGCGATCACCGATGAACAGCCCATGACGATACCCAGCAACGCCAGCAGCGAGCGGCGCCCCAGCCCGCGAAGACTGGCGAGGGCCTCGTGAAGCAATTGCCGGGGCGACGGGCTGGCGCTCACCGGCAGGCCTCCGCCAGGTCCTCGTGCACCTCGCCATGCCGCACTGTCAGTTGGCGCCCGAGACGGGCGGCCAGGCTGGGATCATGGGTGACCACCACCAGGGTCACCTGGCGCTCGCGGTTGAGGGTGAGGAGCAGCTCCAGCACTTCTTTCGCGGTGCTCGCGTCGAGGTTGCCGGTTGGTTCGTCGGCGAGGATCAGCGCCGGCTCGCCGACCAGCGCGCGAGCGATGGCGACGCGCTGCCGCTGGCCGCCGGAGAGGTCCGCCGGACGATGGCCGGCGCGCTCGGCCAGGCCGACCCGGGCGAGCATCGCCTCGGCCCGCTCCAGTGCCTCGCGGCGCGGCATCCCTCGATAGCTCAGGGGCAGCGCGACGTTGTCCAGCGCGTTCAGCCGCGGCAACAGGTTGAAGCTCTGGAAGACGAAGCCGATCAGGCGGTTGCGGATCGCCGCCAGTCGGTCCCCGTCGACGCTGAAGATGTCGTGCTCGGCGAAGCGGTAGGCACCGCTGTCCGGGCGGTCGAGCAGGCCGAGGATATTCAGCAGGGTGCTCTTGCCCGAGCCCGACGCGCCGACGATCGCGCAGCTTTCTCCGGGAAAGATGTCCAGGCAGACGTCTTTCAGTATCTGCAGCGGCTGCCCCCCCAGGAGGTAGCCCTTGCCGATCCCCCGCAGGGAGATCAATGATTCGTGCTTGTTTGTTGTTGGCATTCGCACCCGACCGCTCGCATCCCTTCAAGGCCCGCCCGGTCGTACCGCCGCAAGGCCGGCGATACAGGCCGAACGGCCATACTGCTGATGATGGGGACAGCGCACAAGCCGCCACCACCGGCAACGCTACCCCGAGGCGCCAGCGCCGAGCGAAGGTAGCGGCTGGTCCGCCCGGCCAATGCCGGTACTCGATTCCGCCGGGCTTCGCCATATGGCGCGGCCTCTCCGGGCAGGCGGTATTGAGCGCACGGATCGGCTGCGCAGACCACTAGCAGAGCTGACACCATCGCAGCCGTCGATGCACCCCCATCTTTAGTTAGGTGAAGGCTCAGGCATGCTGCGTGGGAGCCTCCCCCGGGTACCGCCTATGGAGGTGTCCCTGCGCAGTTCCCATGTTCCCCAGCGCATGGCTCGTTGAATTCCAGGCATGAAAAAACCGCCGGCCGGCAACGCCGGCGGGCGGTTTCTCGAGGGTGCGCTTACGCCAGTTTCTTGTAGCGCACGCGGTGCGGCTGGGCCGCGGCGTCGCCCAGGCGCTTCTTGCGGTCCGCCTCGAACTCGGTGTAGTTGCCTTCGAAGAAGGTCACCTTGCCATCGTCCTCGTAGGAGAGGATGTGGGTGGCGATCCGGTCGAGGAACCAGCGGTCGTGGGAGATCACGATGGCGGAGCCGGGGAAGTCCAGCAGCGCCTCTTCCAGCGCACGCAGGGTTTCCACGTCGAGGTCGTTGGACGGTTCGTCGAGCAGCAGCACGTTGCCGCCCTGCTTCAGGGTCAGGGCCAGGTGCAGACGGCCACGCTCACCGCCGGAGAGGTCCTTGACGAACTTCTGCTGGTCGGCGCCCTTGAAGTTGAAGCGACCGACATAGCTGCGCGACGGGACTTCGTAGTTGCCGATCTTGATCTGCTCGAAACCGTCGGAAACCTGCTCCCACACGGTCTTGTTGCCTTCCAGGCTGTCACGGCTCTGGTCGACGCTGGCGATCTGCACGGTCTCGCCGATCTCGATGGTGCCGGAGTCCGGCTGCTCCTTGCCGGTAAGCATGCGGAACAGGGTCGACTTGCCCGCGCCGTTGCCGCCGATCACACCGACGATGGCGCCCTTGGGAATGCTCAGGGACAGGTTGTCGA
Source organism: Pseudomonas sp. 203-8 (assembly GCF_020708595.1). NCBI lineage: Bacteria > Pseudomonadati > Pseudomonadota > Gammaproteobacteria > Pseudomonadales > Pseudomonadaceae > Pseudomonas > Pseudomonas sp. 203-8. Next base: position 355,345 of record NZ_JAJFDF010000005.1, read on the forward strand.
TCAGCACGCGGTCGCCGTAGCCCTTGGTCACATTGTGCAGTTCGATGACCTTGTCGCCCAGGCGCGGACCGGCCGGGATGTAGATCTCGTTGGTCTCGCTGCGCTTCTGGAATTCCTGCGACTGCAGTTCCTCGAAGCGCTGCAGGCGCGCCTTGGACTTGGCCTGGCGGCCCTTGGCGCCCTGGCGTACCCACTCCAGCTCGGCCTTCATGGCCTTGGCGTGGGAGGCTTCCTGCTTGGCTTCCTGGGCCAGGCGGGCGGCCTTGGATTCCAGCCAGCCGGAGTAGTTGCCTTCGAACGGGATGCCATGGCCACGGTCGAGTTCGAGGATCCAGCCGGCGACGTTGTCGAGGAAGTAGCGGTCGTGGGTGATCGCCACCACAGTGCCGGGGAAGTCGTGCAGGAAATGCTCCAGCCAGGCCACCGAGTCGGCGTCCAGGTGGTTGGTCGGTTCGTCCAGCAGCAGCATGTCGGGAGCCGACAGCAGCAGACGGCACAGCGCTACGCGGCGCTTTTCGCCGCCGGACAGGTGCTCGACCTTGGCATCCCACGGCGGCAGGCGCAGGGCGTCGGCGGCGACTTCCAGCTGGCGTTCCAGGTTGTGTCCGTCGGATGCCTGCAGGATCGCCTCCAGCTTGGCCTGCTCGGCGGCCAGGGCGTCGAAGTCGGCATCCGGCTCGGCATAGGCGGCATAGACCTCGTCCAGCCGCGCCTGGGCCTGCTTGATCTGGCCGACGGCCTCTTCGACGATGTCGCGCACGGTGGCCTGCGGGTCCAGCTTGGGCTCCTGCGGCAGGTAGCCGACGTTGATCCCCGGCATCGGCCGGGCCTCGCCTTCGATCTCGGTGTCGACGCCGGCCATGATCCGCAGCAGGGTGGACTTGCCCGCGCCGTTCAGGCCGAGCACGCCGATCTTGGCGCCGGGGAAGAACGACAGGGAGATGTCCTTGAGGATTTCACGCTTGGGCGGAACGATCTTGCCGACCCGATGCATGGTGTAGACGTACTGAGCCAAAACGAGCACCTCATGAAGAAAAGGAAAAAAACTCGGCCAAGTATATGACAGACCGAGAGAAAGCTGGCCAGCCACCCCGGTTTTCGTGGGGCGGGGCGCTTTGCCGGCGGATGTTCGCCGTCCGATTCCAGGCCGTTACGGTGACGCTGAGCAGCGTACTGGCCGCCCTTACTGTCTCCGCTACCCTCGTCCTGTCAAAGGCGTTCTGCCTGAGCGAGGCGGCGACCATCGCCCCGTGCGAGGTCTGGGTGGGCCTGGCACTGCTCGCGGCCATGGTGCTGCCGCTCAAGACCTGACGCGAAGCAAGGCGTGGGGAGATCCAGCCTGCTACAATTGATCCAAATCAGTCTCAAAAGAACAAAAAAAACCTCAAAAATGACACTCGCTCCCAGATCCGCCCAGCTACCCGACTCCCCGCACAGGGACAGTCTCGACCCAGCGCCAACCCCGTCGTCTCAGGACCAGCGCCTGCTCAAGGCCCTGGCCACCGCGATGGTCAATCATCCGCGCGCCACCATGGGAGAACTGGCGGAACTGGCAGGAGTGAGCAGGGCAACCCTGAACCGTCATTGCGGTACCCGCGAAGGTCTCAAGCGGCGCCTGGAAAGCCATGCCAGGAGTACCCTCGAACGCCTCACCCACAGCGCCGCCCTGCAGCGGCTGGAGCCGCGGGAAGCGCTACGCGAGCTGATCCGGGAACACCTCGCCCAGCGCGACCTGCTGGCGCTGCTGATGTTCGAGCAGAACCCGGGACGCCAGGCCGGGCATGGGGACGCCAGTTGGCAGTCCTATGTCGAAGCCCTGGACGCCTTCTTCCTGCGCGGCCAGCAGAAGCGTGTGTTCCGTATCGATATCAGCGCGGCGACCTTCAGCGAACTCTTCATCGTCCTGATCTACGGCATGGTCGATGCCGAGCGCCGCGGTCGCGCGGCCAGCGCCGGGTTGTCCGCCACGCTGGAGGAGCTGTTCCTGCGTGGCGCGTCGAACCCCGCACAACCTGCCAGCCCTTGAGCGGGCGGCAGTTGCCACCCGCTAGCACCGTTTCCCACACGTTTACCCGCTCAACTCCTGCCGCCTCGATGTACCACCAGGCTCCGTCCCTCGTCCCAGCCTCCGCCGAGCGCGCGGAACAGGTCGACCAGGGCGATCTGCCGCTGGGTGCTGCCGTCGATGAAGGCGATCTCGTTGAGGAAGCTGCTGCGCTGCGCATCGAGGTAGCGCAGGTGGTTGTCGACGCCACTCTCGTAGCGTGCCTTGGCCAGCTTCAGGGCTTCGTTGCTGCTGTTCGCCAGGGCGCGCAGGGCCTTCTCTTCGCGACGCAGGGTATCGCTGGCCGCCAGGGCGTCGGCGACCTCGCGGAAAGCGGTCTGGATGGTCCCCTCGTAGGCGGCCACCGCCGAATCCTTGCGCGCCTCGGCCAGGCTCAGGTTGGCACGGTTGCGCCCGCCATCGAAGATCGGCAGCGTCAGCGTCGGCAGGAAGCTCCAGGAGCGCGAGCCGCCATCGAACAGGCCGGACATTTCCGCGCTGGAGGTGCCGAAGCTGCCGGTCAGGCTGATGCGCGGGAAGAACGCCGCGCGCGCCGCGCCGATATCCGCGTTGCGCGCCCGCAAACGATGTTCGGCGGCAAGGATGTCCGGGCGTCGCTCGATCAGCTCGGACGGCGTGCCGGGAGCGATGTCCTGCAGCAGCTTCGGCCGCTGCCCCGGACTCCGCGGAATCGCCTGCGCGGCATCGTCGCTACCCAGCAGCAACACCAGCGCGTTGAATGCCTGCTGTTTCTGCCGCAGGTTGCGCTCCTGCTCGGCGCGCGCCTGCTCCACCAGGCCAAGGGCTTCCTGGTAGTCCAGCGCGGTGGCGGCGCCGGCCGCGCGGCGCTGGTCGATCAGGGCGAAGGAATACTCGCGGCTGACCAGGGTCTGACGGGTCAGCGCCAGGCGCCGCAGGGCGCCGTCATAGCTCAGGTAGGCCTGGCTGACCTCGGCGACCAGGGCGATCCGTGCCGCGCGCGCTGCCTCCTCGCTGGCCAGGTACTGTTGCAGGGCTGCGTCGGTCAGGCTCTTGACCCGACCGAAGAGGTCCAGTTCGTACTCCGGCAGGGCCAGCCCGACCTGGTAGCTGCTGGCCACTTCCGAGCGATTTCCGGCGGACAGGTCGGCCGGCTGCCGCTGGCGGTTGCCGGTGGCAGCGGCGTTCAGGCCCGGAACCCGGTCGGCGCGCTGGATTCGATACTGCGCGCGGGCCGCCTCGATATCCAGGAGGGTCTGGCGCAACGAGCGGTTGTTATCCAGGGCCACGTCCACCAGGCGGCGTAGTTCGGCATCGACGATGAAACTCTTCCAATCCAGCGTGTCGATCGCCGCGCCCTGGCGCTGGGCGGCGGCGCCGCTCCAGCTGTCGGCCACCGGCGCGGCGGGACGTTCGTAGGTCGGCGCCATGGAGCAGGCGCCGAGGGTCAGGGCGATCAGCAGCGCCGATACGCCGAATGCAGGTTTGCGCATCTCGTTCACTCCCCGGCCGAAGCGGCCTGTTCGATGGGTGCCGGCTTGCTGCGCAGCAGCGACAGCAGCCAGACGAAACAGATAGGTACGAACAGCACGCCGAGGAAGGTGGCGCTGAGCATCCCGCCGATCACTCCGGTGCCGATGGCACGCTGGCTCGCCGCGCCGGCACCGCTGGCCAGGGCCAGGGGTATCACGCCGAGGATGAACGCCATGGAAGTCATGATGATCGGCCGGAAGCGCAGGCGCGCGGCCTCGATGGCGGCGTCGCGCAGGCTATGCCCCTGCTCCCAGAGTTCCTTGGCGAACTCGACGATGAGGATCGCGTTCTTCGCCGAAAGACCGATGATGGTGATCAGGCCGACCTTGAAATACACGTCGTTGGACATACCGCTGACCATCACCGCGAGCACCGCGCCGATGGCGCCGATCGGCACGATCAGCATCACCGACAGCGGGATCGACCAGCTCTCGTAGAGCGCCACCAGCAACAGGAACACCACCAGGATGGCGAGGGCGAACAGGCTGGTGGCCTGCCCGGCGGAGACCTTCTCCTGATAGGACAGGCCGGTCCACTCGTAGCCGATGCCGGCCGGCAGTTGCGCGGCCAGGCGCTCCATTTCCGCCATGGCTTCGCCGGTGCTGAAGCCGGGCGCGGCGTCACCGACGATGCGGATCGACGGGTAGCCGTTATAGCGCACCAATTGCACCGGTCCCTCTTCCCATTTAACGCTGACGAAGGCGCTGAGCGGTACCAGGTTGCCAGCAGCGTTAGGCACGTATAGCTCGAGCACGCTTTCCGGGGTCATCCGGTTGCCCTGTTCGGCCTGGATCACCACCCGCTGTTGGCGCCCCGCATTGGTGAAGTCGTTGATCACCTCCGAGCCGAAGGCAGCGGACAGCGTGCCGCTGATGGTCTCGAAGCTCACCCCCAGGGCGCGGGCCTTCTCCCGGTCGATCAACAGGCGCAGTTGCGGCGCTTCGGCCAGTCCTTCCATCATCGCGTAAAGGAATTTAGGGTTGGTCTGGATCTCGCCAAGAAGAGTATCGCGAGCCTGCAGCAGCGCTTCGCGGCCGACCCCGCTACGGTCCATCAGGCGCAATGCGAAGCCGCCGGAGTTACCCAGACCGTTGATCGGTGGCGGCGACACGGCCATGACCGTGCCATCGTCGGGCAGCGCGAAATGCTCGTTCAGCGCGGCGATCTCGGCGGCGGCCGACTGCTCGGCGCCTCGCTCGGACCAGTCCTTGAAGGTCGGGAAGGCCAGCGCGGCATTGTCGCCCTGGCCGGAGAAGCTGAAGCCCGAGATCAGGAACACCGAAGCCACCGCCTCGCGGGACTTGAGGAAGCGCTCGAGCTCCTCGCCGGTGGCATCGGTGCGCACGCGCGAAGCACCAGGCGGCAGTTGCACGTCGACCACCATGTAGCCGAGGTCTTCCGCCGGCACGAAGGCTTCCGGCAGGCGCAGGTAGAAGTAGCCGAGCATGGCCACCAGGCCGGCGTACACCAGCATGAAGCGTCCGGCGCGCGCCACCAGCTTCGAGTTGAGCAGCGAATAGCGCTCGGTGACGCGGGCGAAGCCACGGTTGAAGGCGCCGAAGAAGCCGCGCTTCTCGTGGTGCCCTTCGGGAATGGGCTTGAGCAGCGTGGCGCACAGCGCCGGGGTGAAGGTCAGGGCGAGGAAGCCGGAGAACAGGATCGAGACCGCCAGCGACACCGAGAACTGCTGGTAGATCACCCCCACCGAACCGGCCATGAAAGCCAGCGGCAGGAACACCGCCGAGAGCACCAGGGTGATGCCGACGATGGCGCCGGATACCTGCTTCATCGCCTTGACCGTGGCCTCGGCCGGGGAAATCCCCTCCTCCGCCATGATCCGCTCGACGTTCTCCACCACCACGATGGCGTCGTCCACCAGGATGCCGATCGCCAGGACCATGCCGAACATGGTCATCATGTTCACCGAGAACCCCAGCAGGTACATCACCATCAGCGTACCCAGCAGGCACACCGGCACCACGATGGACGGGATCAGGGTGTAGCGGACGTTCTGCAGGAACAGGAACATCACCAGGAACACCAGGACCATCGCTTCGATCAGGGTGTGGATCACCTTCTCGATGGCCACGTCGACGAAGCGCGAGGTGTCGTAGGGCACGCTGTACTGCATGTCCTCGGGGAAGAACGCCGACAGTTCGGCGAGACGCTGTTTCACCAGGGTAGCGGTCTGGATCGCGTTGGCCCCGGGCGACAGCTGGATCGCCCCGCCCACGGTGGGCGTGCCGTTCAGTCGCGAGGAAATGTTGTAGCTCTCCTTGCCGAGTTCCAGGCGCGCGACATCGGCGAGCCGGACCAGCGAGCCGTCCTGGTTGGCGCGCAGCACTACCTGGCCGAACTCCTGCGGATCGTCCAGAGTGCCCTTCACCGCCAGGGTCGCCGTCAGCTCCTGCGCGGAACTGCCCGGTGCGCTGCCGAAGGCGCCGGCCGGCACCTGCACGTTCTGCCCGCGGATGGCATTGCTCACGTCGTCGATGGAGAGGCCGAAGCCCACCAGCTTCTGCGGATCGATCCAGACCCGCATGGCCGCCTCGGAAGAGAAGAATTGCAGCTTGCCGACGCCCGGCAGGCGCCGCAGCTCGTTGTTGATATTGCGCGCGGCGTAGTCGCCGAGGGCGGTGGTGTCGCTGCGCTGAGCGCCTTCCTTGTAGCTGAGCGCATAGATCAGCAGGAAACCGGCGCTGGTCTGCTCGACCTGCAGGCCCTGGGTCAGCACCGCCTGCGGCATGCGCGCCTCGGCTTTCTTCAGGCGGTTCTGCACGTCCACCTGGGCCAGGTCCGGATCGGTGCCCGGCTCGAAGGTGACGACGATCTCGGCGGTGCCGTTGGAGTTGTTGGTCGACTCGAAGTAGAGCAGGCCCTTGGCGCCGTTCAGCGACTCCTCGAGCACACTGGTGACGGAGTCCACCAGCACCTTCGCCGAGGCGCCGGGATAGGTGGCGGTGATGGTGATCTGTGGCGGCGCGACATTGGGGTACTGCGCTACCGGCAATTTGGAAATGACCAGCAGGCCGGCCAGGGAGATGAACAGGGCCACCACCCAGGCGAAGTTCGGCCGCTTGATGAAGAATTCGGACATCGGAAAATCCTCGGGGCGAACCCGCCCTTACTGTTGCGGCGCAGGTGACTGGGCTTGCGCCTGGGCACCATCCGGCTTCGGCACGATCTTCACCCCCGGCTGCACCGCAGCCAGGCCGCCGACTATGACCCGGTCACCCGGCTCCAGGCCCTCGGTGATCTGCCAGCGCGAACCCTGCATGACGCCGGTACCGACGCTGCGCGCCTCGGCGCGCTCGTCGGCGCCCACCACCATCACCTGGGCGCTGCCGTCGCTGGAGCGGTGCACGGCCCGTTGCGGCACCAGGATCGCCTGGTTGTCGATGCCCTGGGGCGTACGTACGCGCACGTACATGCCCGGCAGCAGGACCCCGTCGGGGTTGGCGAACTTGCCGCGCAGGGCGATCTGGCCGGTGCCGCGATCCACCGCCACGTCGGCGAACTGCAACGCGCCCTGGCGCTCGTAGGGCGTCCCTTCGACGCGCAGGGTCAGCGCCTGGCTGTCGCCGGCGGCCAAGGTGCCTTTCTTCAGGGCGTCGCGCAGGCGCAGGGCCTCGGCCGCGGTCTGGGTGAAATCCGCATAGATCGGATCGAGCTGCTGGATACGCGCCATCAGCGTCGCCTCGCCCTGCCCGACCAGCGCGCCCTCGGTCACCAGCGCGCGGCCGATGCGCCCGGAGATCGGCGCAGTGACCGAGGCGTAGCCGAGGTTCAGGCGCGCGGTCTCCAGGTCGGCCTGGGCCGAGCGGGTCGCCGCCTCGGCGCTGCGCAGGTCGGCGGTGGCGGTATCGAAGTCCTGCTGGCTGACCGCCTGGATCTTCACCAGCGGCTCGTAGCGACGCACCCGCGCCTGCGCCTCGAACAGCACCGCGCGGTTCCGCGCCAGCTCACCTTCGGCGCGCGACACCGCAGCCTTCAGCGGTGCCGGATCGATCTGGAACAGCAGGTCGCCAGCCTTGACGTCGGCGCCCTCCTCGAAGCGCTTCCGCACGACGATGCCGGCCACCCGCGCGCGCACCTCGGCGACCCGCACCGGTTCGATCCGCCCAGGCAGTTCCGAACTCAGCGCCAGGGGCTCGGCCTGCACCGTCAGGACCTCCACCGGCAACACCATTTCGGCGGCCTCCTGTCGCTCTTCCGCCGGCCCACAACCCGCCAACGCGATGGCCATAGCCAACGCCCCGATCCTTCCTATTGCACGCAAATCAGCCATGACACACCCGACCGTTGATTGAAAACGGATCGAATGGTACTTTTTCGAGCTAATTGAGTCAATATTGTCTCAAATGATCTTTTGACAGCTAATTCCTTTGGACGCGAGGCCAGTTTTCTGCACAATGCGCACAATCAGAAAAACCAACCGGGACCCATCGATGACCCTGATTTCCCATGACGAGCGACTCATCAAGGCGCTGGCAGTCGCTATCGTCGACCGCCCGCGAGCGACGCTGAAGGAACTGGCCGAGGCGGCCGGCGTAAGCAAGGCCACCCTGCACCGCTTCTGCGGCACGCGGGACAACCTGGTGCAGATGCTCGAGGACCACGGAGAGACCGTACTGAACCAGATCATCCAGGCCTGCGACCTGGAGCATGCCGAGCCTCTGGAGGCGTTGCAGCGCCTGATCAAGGAACACCTCACCCACCGCGAGCTGCTGGTATTCCTGGTATTCCAGTACCGCCCGGACTTCCTCGACCCGCACGGCGAAGGCGCACGCTGGCAGTCCTACCTGGAAGCGCTGGACGCCTTCTTCCTGCGCGGACAGCAGAAAGGCGTGTTTCGCATCGACATCACGGCGGCCGTGTTCACCGAACTGTTCATCACCCTGGTCTACGGCATGGTCGATGCGGAACGTCGCGGACGGGCGGCCAGCTCCAATTCCGCGCATACCCTGGAGCAGATGTTCCTCCATGGCGCCTCCAATCCGGCTCGCTCCTGACCCTCGCGCCCGCGGCGGCGCCCCTCTCGTCGCCGCATGGCACGGACCGATCCGCGTGCCGTCGACTTCGGCCGCCCGGAGGCCTGCTCGACACTCGGGAAGATCAGTCGTCACCGGTCCTGCGACAAAGTGCCTCGACAGCCGGAAAGGACCGTGACGCTCGTCGGCGATACTGGCACTTGGCCTTGCTTCCGGGCATCCTAACTGTCTACCGAATCACACCTCCCCCAGGAATTCCGGTCAGTGTCGACCCCCTCGCTAACCCCGTCGCCGCCTCCCGCCGGCGACCCACTGACCGTACCCGACCGACCGGCAGCCAAGGCTGGCCTGCTGTTGCTGGTCCTGTTGATGCTCGGCCTGCTGCTCTGGCAGATGAGCCAGGAGCTGCGCCAGCAGGAACGCTTCGAACACGAGCGAGCCGCGGCCCAGCTCGATCGTCTCAACGACCGCCTGTCCCTGACCCTCGAACTCAAGGCGCGCACCGCCCTCGCCCTGCTCCCGGGCGTGCCCCCCAGCGAGCGTGGCGAGATCCAGGGCAGGCTGTTGCCGCGCATCAGCGATGCGCTGCCGCAGGTGCGCCAGTTGCAATGGGTGGACAGCGCCCCGCAGACGGACAGCCCGTCGCCGGAAAGGACGCTGCCCGAGCAGTTGCGCCAGCACGCCGGCTCCGGCCTCTACCACTATTGCCTCGACCCGCGCGACGGCGAATCCCTCTACCTGACCCTGCGCGAACCCGGCAGCCGCCGCGACAGTGGCTTCTGGCTGTTGCACCTGGCCAGCGACAGCCTCGCCCAGTGGAGTCCCGACCTGCCCACCGGCAACCTGCTCTGGCGCCTGGAAGACCAATACGCCGGGCGGGTGCTCTGGCATACCCCGGGGAGCACGGCGCTGCTCGACGACATGCAGACCCTCGGCGTGGAACCGCTGCGCAACAGCGACTGGCAGCTTCGCGGGCTCTACGACAGCACGCGAGTGCGGCTCGGCCTGCTGCCGGGAATCGGCGGCGAGCTGGCGATCTTCCTCCTGCTGGTCGGCGTCACCGTGTACATGCTGCTGCGCCTGCACCGCGAGCAACAGGGCCTGCGCGCCATGACCCTGGCCTCGCAGCGCAGCCTGCGCCAGGCGGCCACGGCACTGGCGGCGATCGACGAGCGGGTGCTGGTGACCCGCGCCGACGGCCGCCTCAGCTACCTCAATCCCCAGGCCGAACGCCTCTTCGGCATCAGTTCGGCCCAGGCCCGCCAGCATCATCTGCTGGGCCTGCTGCCGGACCTCGAGCCAGGCTGGCTGACGGACGCCGGTGGCGACGGCGAGACCCGTAGCGAGCTGCTGCCGCTGCGGGTGCGCGGCGAGCCGCGGACGTTCACCCTCAGCCGCCATCCGCTGGCCAGCTATCCGGCGCTCGCCGACCAGGCCTGGACCCTCCGCGAGCAGATACTCCAGGGCGGGCAGGTCTGGGTGTTGCGCGACGTCACCGAGGAACAGCACGCCCTCGGCGTCCTGGAGGAAACCCGGCGGCGCTACCAGGACATCTTCGAAGGGGTCGGCGTGGCCCTCTGCGTGCTCGACCTCTCCGCCCTGCGCCAGGCTCTGGTGGAGCAAGGCCTGGACAGCTGCGCCGCACTGCGCGCCTGGCTCGCCGGCGAACCCGGGCGGCAGCAGGCGCTGCTGGAGCGGATCCGCATCACCGAGATCAACGATGTCAGTCGCCGCCTGCTGCAGATCGATTCCACCGAACAGGCCTGGCAGCGCTTGCTCGACCACGGCCCGCTACAACCGGACAGCCTGCGCCTGCAGGTGATCGAGGCGCTCATCGAGCGCCGGCCGGTACTCGAACTGGAAGCCACGCTGCGCTGCGGCAAGAGCACGCCGCGGCACCTGTGGTTGCAACTGCGCCTGCCGGAAAACCCCGGCGAATGGCATGCGGTGACCCTCAGCCTGTCCGACGTCACCAGTCGCAAGGAAGTCGAACTGTCGCTGATCGAGCGCGAGAAGTTCTGGTCGGACGCGGTCCAGGCGGTGCCCGATACGCTCTACATCCACGACCTGCACGCGCGCCGGGTGATCTTCAGCAACCATCACCTGGGCCAGCAGTTGGGCTACAACCAGGAAGAACTGGCGCGGATGGGCGAGAACTTCTGGGAAACCCTGCTGCACCCCGACGACCAGGAATACTACTGGCGCATCCGCAACCTGCAGCACGTGGTCGGCGACGGCCTGCTGCTCGACAGCCAACTGCGCTGGCGCCACCGCGACGGCCGCTGGCACTGGTTCGACATCCGCGAGCAGGCCTTCAGCCGCGACCGCAGCGGTCGCGTGGCGCGCCTGATCGGCGTGGCCAAGGACATCACCTTCACCGTCGAGGCGAACAACGCGCTGCGCGAGAACGGCCGACGCTACCGCATGCTGGCGGAAAACATCAGCGACGTGATCTTCTCCACCGACGCCGAACTCAACGCCAGCTACGTCAGCCCCTCGGTACAGCACGTGTTCGGCTACAGCCCGGAATGGGCGCTGCTCAACGGCCTCCATCAGACCGCCACCAACCCGCGCCAGCTCGGCCGCCTGAACGGCCTGCTGCGCCGCGTGCGGCACGCCATCGGCGACCGCCAGAAGCTCGCCGAGCTGCGGGAAAACCCTGGCCAGCATCTGTTCGCCCTCGACTGCCTGCGCTCCGACGGACGCAAGATTCCCATCGAACTGCGGATCGTCCTGATGTGGGACGAGCACGACCGCTTCGAAGGCCTGCTCGGCATCGCCCGCGACATCAGCCAGCAGCGCCGCGCCGAACGCGAGCTGCGGATGGCGGCGACGGTATTCGAACACTCCACGGCGGCGATCATGGTCACCGACCCGGCCGGCTACATCGTCCAGGTCAACGATTCCTTCTCGCGCCTGACCGGCTACAGCCCGGCCGACGTGCTCGACCAGCAGCCGCGCCTGCTCACCGCCGACCGCCAGGAAGCCAACCAGCTCAAGCACGTGCTCGCCAGCCTGCAGCACAGCGGCAGCTGGGAAGGCGAGATCCTGCAGAAGCGCAAGACCGGCGAACTCTATCCGTCCTGGGTCGGCATCACCGCGGTGCGTGACGAGGAAGGCGACCTGGTCAGCTTCGTCTGCTTCTTCAGCGACATCAGCGAGCGCAAGGCCAGCGAGCGGCGCATCCACCGCCTGGCCTACTACGACGCCCTCACCCACCTGCCCAACCGCACGCTGTTCCAGGACCGTCTGCATACCGCCCTGCAGCAGGCCGAGCGCAACGGCCAGTGGGTGGTGCTGATGTTCCTCGACCTCGACCGCTTCAAGCCGATCAACGACTCCCTCGGCCACGCCGCCGGCGACCGCATGCTGCAGGAAGTGGCGACCCGCCTGAGCGCCTGCGTCAGCCAGGACGATACCGTGGCGCGCATGGGCGGCGACGAATTCACCCTGCTGCTGCCTTCCCAGGGCGACCGCGAGATCGCCCTGAAACGGGCGATCCAGGTCGCCGAGCTGATCCTCGGCCGTCTGGCCCGGCCGTTCACCCTGGAAGGCCGTGAATTCTTCGTCACCGCCAGCATCGGCGTGGCCTTGTCGCCCCAGGACGGCGCCGAACTGAGCCTGCTGATGAAGAACGCCGACACGGCGATGTACCACGCCAAGGAGATGGGCAAGAACAACTTCCAGTTCTACCAGGCCGAGATGAACGCTCGCGCCCTGGAGCGCCTGGAACTGGAAAGCGATCTGCGCCGCGCCCTTGAACTGGGCGAGTTCGTCCTCCACTACCAGCCGCAGTTCACCGGCGACGGCCGCCGCCTGACTGGCGCCGAGGCCCTGCTGCGCTGGCAGCATCCGCGCCGCGGACTGGTTCCGCCGAGCGAGTTCATTCCGGTGCTGGAGGAGATCGGCCTGGTGGCCCAGGTCGGCGACTGGCTGCTGGCGGAAGCCTGCAAGCAGTTGCGCAGCTGGCACAAGGCCAAGGTGCGGGTGCCGAAGGTCTCGGTGAACCTCTCGGCACGGCAGTTCGCCGATGGCCAGTTGGGCGAGCGGATCGCCGCGATCCTCTACGAGACAGGCATCCCGCCGGCCTGCCTGGAGCTGGAGCTGACCGAAAGCATCCTGATGAGTGACGTCGCCGAGGCCATGCAGATCCTCTCCGGGCTCAAGCGCCTCGGCCTGGCCATCGCGGTGGACGACTTCGGCACCGGCTACTCCTCGCTGAACTACCTCAAGCAATTCCCCATCGACGTGTTGAAGATCGACCGCAGCTTCGTCGACGGCCTGCCCCACGGCGAACAGGACGCACAGATCGCCCGGGCGATCATTGCCATGGCCCACAGCCTGAACCTGATGGTGATCGCCGAGGGCGTGGAGAGCCAGGCCCAGCTGGACTTCCTTCGCGAGCACGGCTGCGACGAGGTGCAAGGCTACCTGTTCGGCCGGCCGATGCCCGCCGAGCAGTTCGGCATGCTCTACGCCAGCGACGTGCTGTTCATGTTCAACGAGGGCTGAGCCGCCGTGCGGCGCGCTTGAGCGCCGCTTGTCCGCGACATGATGGCCTTTCATGTGCCAGCACCCGCCGCATGGGTTAGAATGCGCGCCTTTTCCCAGCACCGATCCTTATGAGGACCGCCATGTTCAGCCGTGATTTGACCCTCGCCCGCTACGATGCCGAACTCTTTGCCGCGATGGAGCAGGAAGCCCAGCGCCAGGAAGAGCACATCGAGCTGATCGCCTCCGAGAACTACACCAGCCCGGCGGTGATGGAAGCCCAGGGTTCGGTGCTGACCAACAAGTACGCCGAAGGTTATCCGCACAAGCGCTACTACGGCGGCTGCGAGTACGTCGATATCGTCGAGCAACTGGCCATCGACCGCGCCAAGCAACTGTTCGGCGCCGATTACGCCAACGTCCAGCCGCACGCCGGCTCCCAGGCCAACGCCGCGGTCTACCTGGCCCTGCTGTCGGCCGGCGACACCATCCTCGGCATGAGCCTGGCCCATGGCGGCCACCTGACCCACGGCGCCAGCGTCTCCTCCTCCGGCAAGCTGTACAACGCCGTGCAGTACGGCATCGACGCCAATGGCCTGATCGACTACGACGAAGTCGAGCGCCTGGCCGTGGAGCACAAGCCGAAGATGATCGTCGCCGGCTTCTCCGCCTATTCCCAGGTCCTCGATTTCGCCCGCTTCCGCGCCATCGCCGACAAGGTCGGCGCCTACCTGTTCGTCGACATGGCCCACGTCGCCGGCCTGGTCGCCGCTGGCGTCTACCCGAACCCGGTGCCGTTCGCCGACGTGGTCACCACCACCACCCACAAGACCCTGCGCGGTCCGCGCGGTGGCCTGATCCTGGCGCGCGCCAACGAGGAGATCGAGAAGAAGCTCAACTCCGCGGTATTCCCCGGCGCCCAGGGCGGTCCGCTGGAGCACGTGATCGCGGCCAAGGCGGTGTGCTTCAAGGAAGCCCTGCAGCCGGAGTTCAAGACCTACCAGCAGCAGGTCCTGAAGAACGCCCAGAGCATGGCCCAGGTCTTCCTCGACCGCGGTTTCGACGTGGTTTCCGGCGGCACCCAGAACCACCTGTTCCTGCTCTCCCTGATCAAGCAGGACATCACCGGCAAAGACGCCGACGCCGCCCTCGGCCGCGCGTTCATCACCGTGAACAAGAACTCGGTCCCGAACGACCCGCGCTCGCCGTTCGTCACCTCCGGCCTGCGCATCGGTACCCCGGCCGTGACCACCCGCGGCTTCAAGGAAGCCGAGTGCCGCGAGCTGGCCGGCTGGATCTGCGACATCCTCGAGAACATGGGCGACGAGTCCGTGGTCGACGGCGTACGCGAGAAGGTCAAGGCGATCTGCGCCAAGTTCCCGGTCTACGGCAACTAAGCGACAAGGCAAGACGAAAGAGCCCGGCAAATGCCGGGCTTTTTCATTTCCTCCGAGGGAGGAGGCGCCGGGTAGCGTTATCGCCGGTCCTCGACATGGATCACCGCCAAGGCCTCGGCATCCTCGCCCCGCCGGGAGCGGCCGTGCATGCCGACGAGCAGCTCGCCGGCGTCCTCCTCCAGTTCCTCGCGAGGGACGAAGGTAAGGATGTCCGGGTGATGCCCGGTCACCACCCAGCCGCGGCCGTTGTCCAGGGTGATCACACCGAAGTCGCCCGCCGGCGTGCCGACCTGTACCGCTCCCCACTCGGCCAGCAATGCCCGCGCCTGGGCCGCGAGGTCCGGCTCCGGCTGCGTGAGGATCACGCAAGTGCCCTGGGCGAACAGCACCCAGGATTTGTCCGCGCCACGGATGCAGTCCCGCCAGGCGCCGATCAATGCGTTCCTGTCCATTTCCACGCTCCTTTGGCGTCGATGCGCCTCAGCGGCCTTCGACGATGCGTTCGAAGCCCTCGCGGATACTGTCCTCCGGCAGGTTGTCGCCGATGAACACGATCACGCTCTCGCGCGCCTCGTCGTCCCGCCACTCGCTATCCCAGTCGAAGCCGTAGAGTCGCAGCACGCCCTGGAACACCAGGCGACGCGGCTCGTCGGCGATGTTCAGCACGCCCTTGTAGCGCAGCAGGGAATTGCCATGCCACTGCAACAGGTCGTCCATGAACTCGCTCAGCCTTTCGAGATCGAGCGGCGTGTCGCTGCGCAGTACCAGGGTGCCGATGCGATCGCGGCTATCCTTGGCTGCCACCGCTCGCAGCGGGCGCAGGCCGATGCCAGGACCGAGGTCGGCGTTGAGGTTGAAGCCACGTACGTCGAGCAGGTGCGCCAGGTCGATGCGGCCGTGCTCGACCACATGCACCAGCGCCCTCCGGTTGATCCGTTGCAGGCGCTGGCCCAGGGCCTCGAAGGTGGCGGCGTCGACCAGGTCGGTCTTGCTCACCAGGATGCGGTCGGCGAAGCCGACCTGGGCCTGGGCGATGGTTTCCTGCAGGTGACGCTCGGCGTTGGCGGCGTCCACCAGGGTGATGATGCCGTCCAGCACGTAGCGCTGGCAGAGTTCCTCGTCGGCGAAGAAGGTCTGCGCCACCGGCGCCGGATCGGCCAGGCCGGTGCACTCGATCACCAGGCGGTCGAAGTCGATCTCGCCGTTGTCGCGGCGCTCCAGCAGGAGGAACAGGGCCTTTTCCAGGTCGGTGTTGATCGAGCAGCAGACGCAGCCGTTGGACAGCGTCATCACCTGCACCGGCTCGACGCCGAGCAACTGGCCGTCGATCGGCGTCTCGCTGTACTCGTTCTCGATCACCGCGATCTTCATGCCGTGCTCGGCCTGCAGCAGGTACTTGAGCAGGGTGGTCTTGCCGGCGCCGAGGAAGCCGGTGAGCACGGTGACGGGGATCGGGGCGTGGTTGTCGTTGGCTACTTCGGACATGCGCAACTTCCAGAAAAGACGCGGGCCACGTCAGACGTGGCCCGCGGAAGGATGGGGATTCAGCAGCAGCGGATCGGCCGACCCTTGCCGCCACCGTAGCGCGCCTCCTGGCGCTCGCGGAAGAACTCCTCGTAGGTCATCACCGGCTTGTCCGGGTGCTTGTTGCGCATGTGCTCGACATAGGTGTCGTAGTCGGGCATGCCGACCAGCATCCGGGCGGCCTGGCCCAGGTACTTGCCCATGCGACTGAGGTCATTGAACATGGCGAGTTCCTCGTTAAGGCTCCCCGGCGAACCGGGGAGCGCGGCCGGTCAGGCGTCGGGGATGGGCTCGAACGGGGTTTCCTTGTCGGTCCGCTCGCTCTTGCCCCAGGCCGCGATGCCGACCTTGATGGCGTAGAACAGTACGCTGAACACCACCAGCAGGAACAGCACGGTCAGACCGGCGTTGATGTAGGCGTTCAGCACCACGTGCTGCATCTGGCCGATATCCTTGGCCGGCGCCAGCACCTGGCCGGCATCCAGCGCGGTGGCGTACTTCTCGCCAAGAGCGACGAAGCCGACCGCCGGGTTGCTGTCGAAGATCTTGATCAGGCCTGCGGTGGTGGTGCAGATCAGCAACCAGGCCGCCGGCAGGATGGTGACCCAGACATACTGCTGGCGCTTCATCTTGATCAGGACCACGGTGGCGAGCATCAGCGCGATGCCGGCGAGCATCTGGTTGGAAATGCCGAACAGCGGCCACAGGGTATTGATCCCGCCCAGCGGGTCGACCACGCCCTGGTACAGCAGCCAGCCCCACAGCGCCACGCAGCCGCCGGTGCCGATGATGTTGGCGGTCCACGACTCGGTCTTCTTCAGCGCCGGCACGAAGTTGCCCAGCAGGTCCTGCAGCATGAAGCGCCCGGCACGGGTGCCGGCGTCCACCGCGGTGAGGATGAACAAGGCCTCGAAGAGGATCGCAAAGTGGTACCAGAAGGCCATGGTGTTCTCGCCCGGCAGCACCTGGTGGAGGATGTGCGCGATCCCCACCGCCAGGGTCGGCGCGCCGCCGGCACGGGCCAGGATGGTGGTCTCGCCGATGTCCTGGGCGGTCTGGGTGAGTTGCTCCGGCGTGATGGCGAAGCCCCAGCTGCTGACGGTCGCGGCCACCGCGTTGACGTCGGCGCCGACCACCGCCGGCGGGCTGTTCATGGCGAAGTAGATGCCCGGCTCGATCACCGAGGCGGCGACCATCGCCATGATCGCCACGAAGGACTCCATCAGCATGCCGCCGTAGCCGATGTAGCGGGCGTCGGGCTCGCGGTTGAGCAGCTTCGGCGTGGTCCCCGAGGAGATCAGCGCGTGGAAGCCGGACACCGCGCCGCAGGCGATGGTGATGAACAGGAACGGGAACAGGCTGCCTTTCCAGACCGGGCCGGTGCCGTCGGTGAACTGGGTCAGGGCCGGCATCTTCAGTTCCGGCATGACGATCAGGATGCCGATCGCCAGGCCGATGATGGTGCCGATCTTGAGGAAGGTCGACAGGTAGTCGCGCGGCGCCAGCAGCAGCCACACCGGCAGTACCGAGGCGACGGCGCCGTAGCCGATCAGCATCCAGGTGATCTGGATTCCACTGAAGGTGAAATGCGGCGCCCATTCCGGACTGGCCGCGACCTGCCCGCCGAGCCAGATCGAACCGAGCAGGAGGAACACCCCGATGATCGAGATCTCGCCGATCCGGCCGGGGCGGATGAAGCGCATGTAGACGCCCATGAACAGCGCGATGGGAATGGTCGCGAGGACGGTGAACATGCCCCAGGGGCTGTCGGCCAGAGCCTTCACCACGATCAGCGCGAGCACCGCGAGGATGATGATCATGATCAGGAAGGCGCCGAACAGCGCGATGGTCCCGGCCACCTGGCCCATTTCCTCGCGCACCAGCTCGCCCAGCGAGCGGCCGTTGCGACGGCTGGAGATGAACAGGACCATGAAGTCCTGCACCGCGCCGGCGAGGACTACGCCGGCGATCAGCCAGAGGGTGCCGGGCAGGTAGCCCATCTGCGCGGCAAGGACCGGACCGACCAGCGGACCGGCGCCGGCGATGGCGGCGAAGTGGTGGCCGAAGAGGATGTGCTTGTTGGTCGGGACGTAGTCCAGGCCATCGTTGTTGAGTACCGCGGGAGTGGCGCGGTTGGGGTCCAGTTGCATCACCTTGCTGGCGATGAACAGGCTGTAGTAACGGTAGGCGACCAGGTAGATGGCCACCGCCGCCACCACGATCCACAAGGCGTTGATCGCTTCGCCACGACGCAGGGCGACGACGCCCAGGGCCGCGGCGCCCACGATCGCCACCACCAGCCAGGCGAGGTGACGTAGCAGGCTATTGTTATTGTTCATAGTGTTTGGCTTCCGACAGATGGAGGGCGCAGTTCTGCAGCGAAAATTCTAGCCGCGAACCGACCAGGGGTCATACGACCTTAGTCTAGAGCGGTTACCGCACGATGGCGGTAGGCGCAATGTCGCAGGAATCCGCCGGAAAAGTCCATGGCCGACAAGGGCCGGCCAGGCGAAAACACTTCGGCGCGGCCTTGCCCTCTCCGTAGGAAGCGCCCTGGGAAAACGCCGTATGCCCAAGCCGCTCGTCTGCCGTGGCAACGGAGGCGGCAACCTCCGGCGGGCAGGCCGCGCACACGAAAAAGCCCGCCGTAGCGGGCTCTTTCCTGGGCCTGAAATCTCAGGCCGGTTGCTTGGCGTAGCGCGCCAGGGTGCCGTCGCGGCTCATCACCGCCAGGGTGTTGCTCAGGACCTGCTCGCCCGTCGCATCCTTGCTCGCGAAGATCTCGCCGAAATGCTGCTGGGTGACCTGGGCGAAGTGCGCCCGGTCCTTGGCTTCCACGCCGAGCAGCACGGCATAGGCGTCGAGCGCTTCGCCCTGGCCCTTGGCCATGTCCTCGGCGATGTTGTCGAGCATCCCGTTCATGGCGAAGATCGAGCGGCCGCCGTAGCCCAGGCGTGCATTGGTGTTGCAACCGTTGGTCCCGGAGGTCATGCCGAAGGTGGCGTTGCCCGAGGTACCGTTGGTGGTGGTGGCCAGCAGGTGCGGGAACAGGCCGCGCTGGCCCTCGAACACCATGTTGCCCCAACCACAGCCATTACCGCCTGCCGCGTCGGCGTGTGCCGTCATGCTGCCCAGGCTCAGCAGCCCCAGAACCAACCCCTTGCTCAAAAGTCGCTTGTCCATGTCTGCGCTCCGCAGTTGTATTTTGGAGAAAAACGCTTTAGCAGCTTTGGCGAGACTTGACGAACTGTCAAACTCGGACACATGCCGCCGATCCAGCCGCACAGGCGGGGACGGACGGCACCGCCGATCGAATTCCGCCACTTCCCCGCCGGCATGGCTTGGCTATAGTGGTATCCAGCAGCGCGCACCGAGGGATCGCGACATGAGTGACCAGCACGACGAACGTCGACGTTTCCACCGGATCGCCTTCGACGCCGACAGCGAGATCCTCCAGGGCGAACGGCGCTGGGAGGTCTTGCTCCACGACGTCTCCCTGCACGGCATCCTGGTCGGCCAGCCGCAGGACTGGAACGGCGACCCGCAACGGCCCTTCGAGGCCCGCCTGTACCTGGGCCTGGATGTACTGATCCGCATGGAGATCAGCCTGGCCTGGGCTCGCGACGGCCTGCTCGGCTTCGAATGCCAGCACATCGACCTCGACTCCATCAGCCACCTGCGCCGCCTGGTGGAACTGAACCTGGGCGACGAGGAACTCCTCGAGCGCGAGCTGGCCCTGCTGGTCAGCGCCCACGACGACTGAGGCGGGTCACTCGAAGAGGGCGTCCAGGGCCTGCTCGAGGCGCGTCACGGCGATCACCTGCAATCCCGCCGGCGCCTCCTTCGGCGCGTTGCCGAGGGGTACGATGGCACGCTTGAAACCATGCTTGCCGGCTTCCTTCAGGCGCTCCTGGCCGCTCGGCACCGGACGCACCTCGCCGGACAGCCCGACCTCGCCGAACACCAGCAGGTCGTGCGGCAGCGGGCGGTTGCGCAGGCTGGACATCACCGCCGCCATCAACGCCAGGTCGGAGGCGGTTTCCAGCACCTTGACCCCACCCACCACGTTGAGGAACACGTCCTGGTCGTAGGTCGGGATACCGCCGTGCCGGTGCAGCACCGCCAGCAGCATCGCCAGGCGGTTCTGGTCGAGGCCCAGGGTCACCCGCCGCGGATTCGCCAGGTGACTGGTGTCGACCAGCGCCTGGACCTCCACCAGCATCGGCCGCGAGCCTTCCCAGGTGGCCATCACCACGCTGCCGGGCACCGCTTCCTGGGCCCGCGTGAGGAAGATCGCCGAAGGGTTGCTCACTTCCTTCAGGCCTTTGTCGGTCATGCCGAACACTCCCAGTTCGTTGACCGCGCCGAAGCGGTTCTTCACCGCCCGCAGCAGGCGCAGGCGGCCGTCTGATTCGCCCTCGAAATACAGTACGGTGTCGACCATGTGTTCGAGCACCCGCGGGCCGGCCAGGGCGCCTTCCTTGGTCACGTGGCCGACCAGAAAGATCGCCGTGCCGCTCTGCTTGGCATAGCGCACCAGCATCGCGGCGCTCTCGCGGACCTGGGCGACGCCGCCCGGCGCCGATTGCAACTGCTCGGTGAAGATGGTCTGGATCGAGTCGATCACCATCACCCGCGGCTGCTCCTGGCGCGCGGTGGCGATGATGGTCTCGATGCTGGTCTCGGTCATCACCTTGAGCTTGTCTTCCGGCAACGACAGGCGCCGCGCGCGCATCGCCACCTGCTGCTGGGATTCCTCTCCGGTGACGTACAGCGCCGGGACGCGGCTGGCCAGGTTGCAAAGGGTCTGCAGGAGAATGGTCGACTTGCCGATGCCGGGATCGCCGCCGATCAGCACCACCGAACCGTCCACCAGGCCGCCGCCGAGAACCCGGTCCAGTTCGGTGGAGCCGGTCGTGAAGCGCGGCATTTCCTCGACGCTGACCTCCGCCAGGGTCTTCAGGTTGGCCTGCTGGCCGGCCCAGCCGCCGCGGCCGGAGCCGCTCGGCGCGGCCTCGACGACGGTCTCCACCAGGGTGTTCCAGGCCCCGCAGTCCGCGCACTGGCCGGCCCATTTCGGGAAGGTCGCGCCACACTCGGTGCAGCCGTACATGCGCTTGGCCTTGGCCATGGGAACTCCTCTCGCGGGCAAAGCGCAGATGATAGCCGCTGGCTTGATTCCGATCAGCCTCGATCGACCGCGCTTCGCGCGACACTGATGGCCGGACAAGGAGACTTCCATGCGCACACTGCTGTTCCTGCACCTGCTGGGTGCCGCGATCTGGGTCGGCGGCCACCTGGTCCTGGCCCTCGGCATCCTCCCCGGCGCCCTGCGCCGCCGCGATCCCCAGGCGATCCGCGCCTTCGAGCAGGTCTACGAGCGGATCGGCATCCCCGCCCTGCTGCTGCAGGTGGTCAGCGGCCTGTGGCTGGCCAGCCTGTGGCTGCCGTTCGACCACTGGTTCGGCGCCACGTCGGTGGCCCGTGCCCTGCAGCTCAAGCTGCTGCTCCTGGCGGCGACCGCCGCCCTGGGCGTGCATGCGCGCCTGCGCCTGATCCCGAACCTGGACGCCGAGAGCCTGCCGAAGCTGGGCTGGCACATCGCCGCGATCACCCTGGTGGGCCTGGGTTTCGTCGCGGTCGGACAGAGTTTCCGTTTCGGCGGCGCCTTCTGAGCATGCCCACATGAAAAAGGGCGCCGGAGGCGCCCTTTTTCATGCCGTTGTCGTGAATGAATCAATGGCCTTTTCCGTTGGCCTTCCTCAGCCTCTCGGCGATTTCGTCCTTGAGTTGCACCCGTTGCTGCTTCAACCCCTGCAGCGCCAGGTCGTCGAGGGGTTCGCGACCGCCCTCGACCTCATAGATGCGCTTGTCGAGGCTCTCATAGTCCGCCGCCAGGCGAGTGAAGTGGGCGTCGTTGCCATGAAGTTGCTTCAGTTCGGCATGAAAATCCGGAAACTCCCGGGAAAGCGGATGTTGCTCGAGCGGCATGACGGACCTCCTCTGACGTTGTATACGACACCTCCAGACTAGCCCAGCAGGCCTCCTCCGAACATTGCCCCCGATCACCTCGCCGCCGCAGTGCCGTTCAGTTCGCCGCGTCGCAGGCTTTCCACGCTGTTGCCCAGCGCATCGCGGGCGCCAAGGTCGGCACCGCGCGCCGACAGCGCCTGGAGCAGCTCCTCGCGCTCGAACAGCGCCGCGTACATGGCCGCGGTCTGCCCTGCGCCGTTGCGCTGGTCGGGGCTGCATTGCGCGCCGATCAGGCGCCGGGCGATGCGGACCTCGCCCTTGAAGATGGCGCCCATCAGGGCGGTGTTGCCGCGCGCATCCTGGACGCAGGGGTCGGCACCGGCCTCCAGCAATTGTTCCACCGCTCCGCCATGGCCGTGGTAGGCGGCCAGGATCAGCCCGGTATAGCCCTTGGCATCCTGCACATCGAGGTCGAAGCCGGCCTCGACGAACTCCTTCAGCATGGCCTGGTCACCGCGTCGGGCGGCATCGAAGAAGTAGTCGCGCAACCGCGCTTCGACCTCGACCCCATGCACCTCGCCAGCTTGCGCGGCCAGCGCCGCGAGCAGCAAGCCTGCCAGAATCCAACCTCGCATCGTCGTCATCTCCCACCAAACCGATAGAGGAAGAGCGGCCTGGATGGCCGCCCCGGTTGCGATCAATCCTGGAGCTTCGCCGCCAGTTGCCGGACGCGCTGCAGATCGGCCCCGGCCACCTTGGCCAGGCCCGTGCCGTAGTCGCTGTCAGCCTTGTAGAAATAGGAAAGCATGATGTACTTGCTCTCGTCGTCGGTGATCGCCAACGCCCCGCCGAGACTGGCGATCAGGTCGGCCTGGTCCTTCTTGCCGTAGGAGCGGAACAGCTCGCCGGTCTGCTTGAAGTTCTGCTCGCGCTGGATCTTCGCCTGCTGGGTGGTACCGCTCAGCGGGGTCCGCACGTAGCGGGCGCTGGCCTGCTCCTCGCGCGGATCGAGCCGGCTCGGCTGGTAGTTCACCCCGCTGGTACTGTGTCCGGCGTTCAGCGCGCCGTCCTGGTTGACGGTATTGACCTCGCTGCGCGGGCGGTTGACCGGCAGGCCCAGGCCGTTGGCGCCGACCCGGTACATCTGGGTATCGGCGTAGGCGAACAGCCGTCCCTGGAGCAGGCGATCCTCGGAGGGCTCGATGCCCGGCACCAGGTTCGACGGCGCCATGGCGACCTGTTCGGTTTCCTGGAAGAAGTTGTCGACGTTGCGGTTCAGCACCATCTGGCCGATCTTGCGCTCGGGAATGCCCGGCCAGATCTTGGTCGCGTCCAGCGGGTCGAAGTCGAATTTCGCCAGGTCCTCGGGCTTGAGCACCTGGATGTACAGGTCCCATTTCGGGAAGTCGCCCTTCCGGATCGCGCTCACCAGGTCATTGGTCATGTGGCTGTAGTCGCGCCCCTGGACTTCCGCCACCTGTTTCGGATCGAGGCTCTTCTGGCCCTGCAGGCTCTTCCAGTGGAACTTCACGTAGTGCACTTCGCCCCTGGCGTTGACCAGCTTGTAGGCATGCACGCTGTTGCCGTCCATTTCCCGGTAGCTGGCCGGGGTGCCCTCGTTGGAATACAGCAGGGTCAGGGTGCGGGTCGCCTCCGGCACGTGGGAGAAGAAATCGAAGCGTCGCGAGTCGTCGTCGAGGTTGCTGCGCGGGTCCGGCTTGAAGGCATGGACCATGTCCGGGAACTTGATCGCATCGCGGATGAAGAAGGTCGGGAAGTTGTTGCCCACCAGGTCCCAATTGCCGTCTGCGGTATAGAACTTGGTGGCGAAACCGCGCGGATCGCGCAGGGTTTCCGGGGAGTGGTTGCCGTGCACCACCGCGGAGAAGCGCACGAATACCGGGGTCTTCTCGCCCTTGCGGAAGACCTTGGCCATGCTCAGGTCGCTGATATCGGCACTGGCGACGAACTCGCCATGGGCGCCGGTGCCGCGGGCATGCACCACGCGTTCGGGAATACGCTCGCGGTCGAAACGTTGCAGCTTCTGCAGCAGTTGCACGTCCTGCAGCAGCACCGAACCGTTGGGCCCGGCGGTCTGCGAGTTCTGGTTGTCGCCCACTGGCGCACCGTTGTCACGGGTCAGGGTCGCGGCCTGCACGGACAGCGACAGGAGGCTGGCGGTCAGGCTTGCCGCCACCAGCAGGCGGCCGGGACGGAAGGCGTTCAGGGAAGGGTTCATGGAAGAGCTCCTAATGGCTTGTCAGGCGTCTTGTTGCGCCCGACCAAGGTAAGGAGCGCCGCCGGCGACGCTAAATTGAAAAACCTCACCGCGCCGATTAGGAATATCAATGCGCCCATGAATCGCAAAAAGAAATAAAAAAGACCGCCAGCCGAAGAAAGCCCGCGCTGGTGCACCAGGCACTCCCAGTTCGCTCGCCGGTAAACGAGTTCACCTTCGTTATTTGCTGCGAAGTTAGGTCGGAGAACCTCGCCACTCCAACTTCAACTTCCGGCATCTGCATGGCGCAGTTCCAAGTTGCCGAAGTTGCTTTGTCTTCTTTCTTGGCGAATTCCTGAAAATCGACATGAGTGTAATGTTTTTCCTCTAAACTTCGTTTCTCCCCACAAGACCCGACGCAAACGTATGCCTTGCGAATTTTCGCGTTGCCGGGGGGAACCAAAACACCAATCTTCCAGCCTGAGCAACTTGCCGAAGGCTGCATTAGACTGCCTTTACCTATTAGCGAAATACAGGGAGTGAACCCATGGGTCTTCTGAGTGAATTCAAAGCCTTTGCCGTCAAGGGCAATGTCGTGGATATGGCTGTCGGTATCATCATCGGCGCGGCCTTCGGCAAGATCGTCTCGTCCTTCGTGGGCGATGTGATCATGCCGCCGATCGGACTGCTGATCGGCGGAGTCGACTTCTCCGACCTGGCGATAACGTTGAAGGCCGCCGAAGGCGACGTGCCGGCGGTGGTGCTGGCCTATGGCAAGTTCATTCAGACCGTACTCGACTTCGTCATCGTGGCCTTCGCCATCTTCATGGGGATCAAGGCGATCAACCGCCTCAAGCGCGAAGAAGCCGTCGCGCCGTCCGAACCGCCAGTGCCGAGTGCCGAGGAAACCCTGCTGACCGAGATCCGCGATCTGCTGAAAGCCCAGCAGAACAAGTCGTGATCGCGTCGGCGGAACAATGAAAAAGGGCCCGAACGGGCCCTTTTTCATTGCCGGACAACACGCCGGGCGGCGGCGCTATCCGCCGCTACTGCGCGGGCAAGCACCTACCAGTAGTTCTCCACCGCCACCTGCCCCGGGCGCCGCGTCAGACTGAGGTTCATGCCGCGAGCCTTCAGCACGGCGCGGGTGTCCTCGATCATCTGCGGGTTGCCGCAGAGCATCACCCGCGAATGCTCCGGGGTCAGTTCCAGGTCGGCGGCACGCTCCAGATCGCCGTTCTCGATCAGCGTGGTGATACGTCCGTTCAGGCAACCGGGTACCTGCTCGCGGGTCACCACCGGAATGAACTGCAGCTTGTGGGCATGCTCGGCCAGGTATTCGCGCTCGGCGAGGCCGGCGATCAGCTCGCGGTAGGCCAGCTCCTTGCTCTCACGCACGCTGTAGACCAGCTTGATGCTTTCGAAGCGCTCCCAGACCTCGAAGTCCTGCAGGATCGAGACGAACGGCGCCACACCGGTACCGGTGGCCAGCAGCCAAAGGTCACGACCATCCACGAAGCGGTCGAGGGTGAGGAAGCCGAAGGCCTGGCGATCGACCAGCAACTGGTCGCCCTCGCGCAGGCGGCTGAGTTCGCTGGTGAACTCGCCGTCCGGGACGACGATGGAAAAGAAGTCGAGGAATTCGTCATGAGGCGCCGAAACCATCGAGTAGGCGCGCCAGACGATACTGCCGCTGGGCTTGTACACGCCGAGCCGGGCGAATTGCCCGGCTCGGAACCGGAATCCCGCGTCGCGGCTGGTACGCAGGGTGAACAGGTTGGGAGTCAGAGGCTGCACGTCGAGCAGCGTCTGGCGGGTGAATTTCTCTTCGCTGGCGGTCATGGTCCGCTCCGGATACCGATACTCCCCTAGTGTCCCGCAAAGCACCCGGCAGAAACACCCGCAAGGCTTGTGGCTATCCCCGCTGACGGGAATAGCCAGCGGCCGATCAGCGCTTGCGGTTGACCACCTGGGCCGCGCGCAACACGTCACTACCGATCTGCGCCTCGTAGTTCTTCCACAGCGGCTTCATGGCGTTGCGCCAGGCCTCGTGCTCTTCCGCGCTGAGGCTGACCAGGCGGCTCTTGCCGGCTGCCAGCAGGTGCTCGCGCTCCTTCTGGTTGAGCGCTTCGGCTTCCTTGTTCACCACCAGGGTGACCTCGTCGACGATGCTCTCCAGTTCGGTGCGGGTCTGGTAGGGGATGCCGGTCCAGAACGCCGAACTGGTGATCAGCATGTAGCTGAGCGCGCCGTGATTGGTCTCGGTGATGTACGGCTGCACGCTGTCGATCTTCTGTCCGGCGAGGTTCGACCAGGTGTTCTCGGTGCCCTGCACGCTGCCGGCCTGCATGGCCTTGAGGGTCTCGGCGTAGGACAACTGCTTGGCGGTGGCGCCGAGCATGGCGAACTGCGCTTCCAGCACCGACGACGGCTGGATACGGAAGACCAGGCCCTTGGCATCGTCCGGCCGGTGCAGCTCGCGAGTGGCGGAAAGCTGCTTCATGCCGTTGTTCCAGTAGGCCAGGCCATAGATACCGTGCTTGGCCATGGAGCGCAGCAGTTCGCGGCTCTTGTCGCGCTTCTGGAAACGCTTCAGGGCCTCCAGGTCATCGAACAGGAACGGCAGGTCGAACACCTGGAGTTGCTTGGTATAGGGCTCGAACTTGGACAGCGAGGTGGCCAGCATCTGCACCTTGTTGGCGCGCAGGGCCTCGATCTCGTCGGCGTCGCCGAACAGCGTCGAGTTGGGGTAGACCTCGACCTTGACCTTGCCCGGCAGACGCTCCTCGGCAAGCTTCTTGAACAACAGCGCCCCCTTGCCCTTGGGCGTGTCGTCGGAGACCACATGGGAGAACTTGATCACGATCGGGCCGGCGTCCTCGGCATGGGCGACGGCGGAAACGGCGAACAGTGCGGCGAGCGCCACACCGACAAACGGCTTGAACATCGATGTACCTGTGCGATGGCAACGACGAGCCCCGCGACGGCTCGCACGGGTCTCGTTCGGAAAACGGGTTGGGTGACGGTCGCCGCTCGAAGTGGCGAAGGCGCCCGTCCAGGCGCTACCGGGTCATGACAGGCGCTATCGAAGCCCTAGCCCGGTTATTATTGGCGTGCCCGGCTGGATGACTCGTCGGTAAGGAAACGACTAACCAGAGCCGGGTAAAGAATTTTTCGGCATATCCGTGTGCCGCACAAGCTGGAGAACTCCAACCAGCTCTCAGTTTCGACAGATTGTTAATTGACGAGCGGGATTCGCCCCGCCGGGAACCCGATGCCTCTATTCGCCACCTCCTTCGCCCAGCTCGATTTGGTCCGCCAGCCCGAGCAGGACGGCGAGCCCCTCCAGGCGTTCGACGCCGCCGACGAATACCTGCTCAACCAGTTGCACGAACGGGGCGTGACGGCGCAATGCCGGGTGCTGGTCCTCAACGACGCCTTCGGCGCCCTCGCCGCGAGCCTGGCGCCGCACGTTCAGGTCACCAGCAGCGGCGATTCGCACCTGGGCTTCCTCGCCCTGCGCAAGAACCTCGCGCGCAACGGCCTCGACCTGGGCTCGGTGCGCTTCGTCCCGGCCAGCGAAACCGCCGTGGGGCCCTTCGATCACGTGCTGGTCAAGGTGCCGAAGACCCTCGCGTTGCTGGAGGAGCAACTGATCCGCCTGCACGGCCAACTGGCACCGGGCGCGCAGGTCGTCGCCGCGGGGATGGTCAAGCACTTGCCGCGCGCCGCCGGCGACCTGCTGGAACGCTACATCGGCCCGATGCACGCTTCGCTGGCGGTGAAGAAGGCCCGCCTGCTGATCGCCGAGGCAGCGGAGCGCCCGCAGCCGCGCTCGCCCTATCCGACCCGCTATCGCCTGGAGCAGCCGCCGCTGACGCTGCTCAACCACGCCAACGTATTCTGCCGGGAGGGTCTCGACATCGGCACCCGCGCCTTCCTCCCGCACCTGCCACGCAGCCTCGGCGCGCTACGCGCCGCCGACCTGGGCTGCGGCAACGGGGTGCTCGGCATCGCCTACGCGCTGCTCAACCCGCAGGCCGAGCTGGCCCTGGTGGATGAGTCGTACATGGCCGTGCAGTCGGCGCGGGAAAACTGGCGAGCGGCGCTGGGCGAGCGGCCGGCGACGTTCCGCGCCGACGATGGCCTGGCCGGCCAGGCGGCGGGCTCGCTGGACCTGGTCCTGTGCAACCCGCCGTTCCACCAGCAGCAGGTGGTCGGCGACTTCCTCGCCTGGCGCATGTTTCTCCAGGCTCGCGATGCCCTGGCGGCGGGCGGCGAACTGTGGATCGTCGGCAACCGCCACCTGGGCTACCACGCCAAGCTCAAGCGGCTGTTCCGCGGGGTCGAGCAGGTCGCGGCGAATCCGAAGTTCGTGATCCTGAAAGCGGGAAAATAGTCAGCCGAGCGCCGCCGGGGTGTCCACGTCGCGGAGTACGCCCGGATCGTCGCACGGCACCTCGCACCAGGCCGGACGATGGGCCTGCAGCACACGGCGCGCGCCCTGGTCGCCGTCCAGTTGCGCAAGCGCGTCCCAGAAAGCGCGGCCGAACAGCACCGGATGGCCGCGCTGACCGTCGTACAGGGGAAACACGATGGCTTCGGGAGTGGCCATCGCGGCCAGACGCTCGAGGGTATCGGCGGCGATCCAGGGCATGTCGCCGAGCAGGACGGCGATGGCCCGGGCCGTGCTGTTCCTCGCCGCCGCGACGCCGGCGGCCAGGCTGTGGCCCATGCCCAACGATGCATCGAGGCTGTGGACAAGCCGCTGCTGCGCCGGCAGGCCCAGGCTCACCGGGGTGTCTCCGGCACGCACCACCACCCGCACCTCGGCGAACGCCTCGCGCGCCCGCGCCACGCTGGCCGCCAGCAGGGTCGTGCCATCAGCCAGGCGCGCCAGGCGCTTGTCGCTGCCGAAGCGGCGCCCCTGCCCGGCCGCCAGGACCAGGCACAGCACCTCGTCGGCGGCGACCATCAGAGCCGCTCGCGGGGAATGCCGTTGCGGATGCGGAGAATGTCCGCCAGCACCGCCAGGGCGATTTCCGCCGGCGTCTTGCTACCCAGGTTGAGGCCGATCGGCGCGTGGATCCGCGCCAGTTCGGCATCGCCCAGGCCGCCGATGCGCCGCAGGCGCTCGAAGCGTTTCTCCGAGGTCGCCCGCGATCCCATCACGCCGATATAGAAGGCTTCGGTACGCACCGCCTCGAGCATCGCCAGGTCGTCGATCTTCGGATCGTGGGTCAACGCCACCACCGCCGTATCGGCGTGGCAACCGCCGTCGGCGATGAACAGCGAGGGCAGCTCGCGACGGATCTCGATGCCCTCCAGCACCACGCCGCGCAAGGCTTCTTCGCGCGGGTCGCAGAGGATCACCTCGAAGCCCAGGCCCTTGCCGAACTCGGCGCAGGCATGGGCGACGCTGGAATAGCCGGC
Organism: Pseudomonas sp. 203-8; assembly: GCF_020708595.1. Lineage (NCBI taxonomy): Bacteria > Pseudomonadati > Pseudomonadota > Gammaproteobacteria > Pseudomonadales > Pseudomonadaceae > Pseudomonas > Pseudomonas sp. 203-8. The sequence goes on from NZ_JAJFDF010000005.1 coordinate 384,928, forward strand.
CAGCAGCAGGCGCTGGGCAGCGCCGACGCGCAAGCGCACGCACTCGCCGTCGCGTTCAGCCCGAGGGCCGTGGCTGGAATCGTCGCGCAGGCTGCGCGCGCCGCTGCCCAGCTCGACCTCGCGCAGCAGGCGGCGCTGCCCAAGCAACGCCGACTCCAGCTCGCGCAGATGGGCCTGGACATCGCAGTCCGGCGCCAGGTTTTCCACCAGTACGTCGAGGATGCCGCCGCAGGGCAGGCGGATGTTCGAGTTCGGGTCGTCGCCCTCGCCGTAGCGCACGATCACCGCGGGATCGGGGAAACCGCCGGCGGCGACCCGCTCGAGGAAATCATCCTCGACGCAGCCGCCGGACAGCGAGCCGATCCATTCACCGCTGGCGTTCACCGCCAGCAGCGATCCCGGCGCGCGGGGCGCCGAGCCGTAGGTCGTGAGCACGGTACAGAACCACACCCGTTCGCCGCCCACGGACCACTTCAGCGCCTTGCGGACCACCTGTAGATCGAGGTGTTGCACGATTCACTTCACCTTGACGGTATGCGCCGAAGCGCTCTCCATCTTCAATTGCGCGACCTGTTGGGGACCGAGGTCACCGGGCAATCCGCCCCAGGTCTGACGCAGGTAGTTGAGCAGGTCCGTGAGTTGCTCGTCGTCGAGTTTCCCGGCGAAACCGGGCATCGGTTGCATGCGTTCGAAGCCGGTGAACTGCTGTTCGACGATGCCGTCTTCGATCACTCGCAACAGATTACGCGGGTCTTGCAGGCGCAGGGTAGTGTTGCCGTTCATCGCCACCGCGATATGCGGCTTGCCCTCGCCTTCGCCGCCGTGGCAGCCGGCGCAGACGTTGAGGTACTGCTGGCGACCGCGCTTGCCGCTGTCGTTCAGCTGCGCCTCGGGCAGCGCCTGGACCACCTTGGCCGGCGGCGGCTGGTCGCCGAGCAGGTAGGTGGCCATGGCTGCCAGGTCGCTGTCGTCGAGGTGCTGGGTGCTGTGGTGCACCACCGGGAACATCTCGTTGAACATGCTGCCCTGGGCGCTCATGCCGTGCTTGAGGAAGCTCGCCAGGTCCGGCTGGGTCCAACCGCGCGCGGCAAGGTCGCCGGGCAGCAGGCTGGGCGCCAGGTAGCCGTTGAGCAGGCCGCCGCTCAGGCGCTTGTCCTGCTCCAGGGCGCCGGCCAGGTTGCGCGGGGTATGGCACTCGCCGCAGTGGCCGAGCACCTCGACCATGTACTGCCCGCGCTTCCAGGCCTCGCTGCGCCCTTCCTCCGGCTGCAAGCGCACGCTCTTGCCGTAGAGCAGGTTCCAGCCGGCCAGGCCCATGCGCACGTTGAACGGGAAGCTCAGGCTGGTCTGCGGCGCCGGCCGGGCGATCGGCTCCTGGGCCATCAGGTAGGCGTAGATGGCGTCGGCATCTTCGCGCTCGATCAGGTGATAGGAGGTGTAGGGCATCGCCGGATAGAGGTAGGCGCCGTCCTTGCGCTTGCCCTCGGTAAGAGCGGCGAAGAACTCGTCGGCGCTGTAGGCGCCGATGCCGTGTTCCTTGTCCGGGGTGATGTTGGTGCCGTAGATGGTGCCGAACGGCGACTGGATCGGCAGCCCGCCGGCGAACGGCGCGCCGCCCTCGGCGGTATGGCAGGCCATGCAGTCGGCGGCGCGGGCGAGGTATTCGCCGCGCTTGACCAGCGCCGCGTCGGCGCCGGCGGCGGAGGCCAGGAACGGCGACAGCGCGGCCAGCGCCAGGGCGAGGCCGGAAAGGGTACGCTTCATCCTCAAGCCTCCTTGACCAGGCCGAGTTCGTCGAGCACGTCGCGGGTGGCGCTGTAGTAGCGCACGTAGCCGGTGCAACGGCAGATGTGATGGCCGAGGCTGTCCTCGATCGCCTGCTCCAGCTCGCTGCGCTTGATCGGCTGGCGCTGGGCTTTTTCCACCAGCACGGTGGCGGCGTTGACGAAGCCCGGCGCGCAATAGCTGCACTGGAAGGCGAACTGGTCGACGAACTTCTGCTGGATCGGGTTCAGCTCGCGGATGTCGCCATTCTCGTCGCGCTGGGCATGGCCTTCGATGGTGCGAACCTTCTTGCCGTCGAAGTAGTGCGCGCCGGTGATGCAGGTGCGCACTTCCTCGCTGGTGCCGTCCGGATTGTCGACGATCACCACGCAGGCATGGCAGATGCCCTGGCCACAGCCCAGGCGCGAGCCGGTGAGGTTCTGGTATTCGTGCAGGTAGTCGATCATCGGCAGGTCTTCGGCGACCTCCACCGGACCGACGGCTTGACCGTTGAGGGTCATCTGGAGCTTGCGGTTAGCCATGGAGGGCCTCCTTGATGCGGGCGGGAGTGATGGGCAGGTCGCGGACGCGCTTGCCGGTGGCGTGCGCCACGGCGTTGGCGATGGCGCCGACCACCGGGATCATCACCACCTCGGCGATGCCCTTGGCCGGGTCGGTCGGCGACAGCGGCGGGAGGATCTCCGCCGTCTGGTTCCAAACCGCCACGTCCTTCGCCCGCGGCAACCGGTAGCGGTTGAAGTTCCAGTCCCCTTCCGCAGGGCCGCCCTCGTAGAGCGGCATTTCCTCCAGCAGCGCATGGCCGATACCCATGGCGATGCCGCCCTCCAGCTGGCCCTTGACCAGCTCCGGCACCAGCACCCGGCCGCACTCGATCCAGGAATGGTGGTCGAGCACCTGCACCTCGCCGCTGCCCTTGTTCACCTTCAGCTCGACCAGGGTCGCCACCGGACTGTAGTAGGTGACCATCGCGTTGTTCAGCTGGGTCGCCGGATAAGCCGGATTCTGCCGGTCGAGCAGGTGGAAGCCGGCGCTGTTCATCATCGCCTTCTTCACTCCCGGCGCGCCGTCGCCGTACTTCACCGCCATGGCGTCGAGCGGCAGGCGCTCGCGCACGCCATCGATGACGAAGTCCGCCTCGGCCCAGCTCCAGCGGTTGAAGCCGTGGACGCTGACGCCGGTGACCAGGCCCATCTCGTGGGCCTTCTTCGCCAGCTCGGCGAAGGGAATCGGCGCCAGGCCGTTGCCGGTCAACTGGCCGTCGACCCATACCGCGTTTTCGCGGCGCACCACATAGGGATTGGCCTGGCCGCCGAACGGACCGCTGCGCCACAGCGCCAGGGCCGCCGGCCACAGGCCGTGGTTGAACAGCACGCGCGCGGCTTCGCGGGTGGCGTGGCTGAAATAGAACGCCGAGTTGGTCGCCGACGACGGCGAGGCCAGCTTGCCGACCCAGCGCGGATCGCGTAGCGCGGCGTCCTGCTCGGCCTGGCTCATCAGGTAGGGATTGCCCTTGGTGGTGAGCCGCAGCTCGGGCCATTCGGTCTCGGCGGTCTTCACCTCGTCCGCCGGACGGCCGAGGAAGTCGCCGACCACGAAGGCCTGCGAGGTGGACATCCCGGTACCGATCTCGGTGCCGATGTGGCGCAGGCTGATGCGCCCGTCGGCGCTGAACTCGATGCTCGCCATCGGCGCCTCGGCGCCGGTGCCGAAGTCCTTCTGGCAAATGGCGAAGCCGACCCCATACCAGTTGTCCGGGTCTTCCGCGTCGAAGCGCTTCTTGCGTGCGTCGCGGTCCTTCCAGACCTCGTGGGCAGCGGCCTTGTCGAGGATCTCGTGCAGGCGCAGGGCACCGGCCGGGACCGCGCCCTGGGTGTTCTTCATGCCCGAGCGCAGGGCGTTGCGACGACGCAGGTCGATGGCGTCGACGCCCAGCCGGCCAGCGATCTCGTCGACCATCATCTCGGTCGCGGCCATGGTCTGCAGGGTACCGTAGCCGCGCATCGAGCCGGCCTCCACGCCGCGCGAATGATAGGCGGTGACCGCCAGGTCGTTCTGCGGCATGTAGTAGATCGACTGCGCGGCGGTGGCGCCCACCGCCGCCACCGAGGCGCTGTAGTTGGCGCGCCCGCCGCCGTCGGCGCTCATGTCGGCGCGGAAGATGCGGAAGCCGAGGTCGTTCCTGTCTACCGCCAGTTGGTAGCGGATGTCGAACGGGTGGCGCTTGATGCCGCTCTGGAACTGCTCGTAGCGGTCGTTGGCCAGGCGCACCGGCACACCCTCGCCATACAGCGCGGCGAGCGCGGCATAGAAGACGAAGATGTTGTTGTCCTTGGAGCCGTAGCCGACGGTATAGCCCGGATGGATGTTGAGCTTCTCCAGGGCGAAGCGCGACGGCTTGATCATGTGCACGCTTTCGTAGGCGACTTCGAACGGGCACTGGGTGGCGACCACGAAGTGCAAGGTCTTGCTCGCCGCGTCGTACCAGCCGTTGCCGTTGTCCGGCTCCAGTGCCGCCGGCTCGATCGATGGGGTCTTGTAGCGCTCGTCGAAGACCAGCCAGTCCTGCGGCGGGTTTTCCAGTTGCTCGGCCATGCGCTTGGCATGGAACAGCCCCTGCTCGGTGAGGTCGCCGTGCAGCTTCGGCTCGCTGGTCCATACCGGTTTGCGGTTGAGGATGGTGGGGAACAGCATCGAGTCCTTCAGGCTGGAGAACTCGTCGTCCTCGTAGGGCGTCTTGCCGCCGACCCGGACGAAGCGATAGCTGCCGTAGGGATCGCCCTGGTACAGCGGGGCCTGGGCGCCATAGCGGATCGCCTTGTCGTTGAACTTGAGCTTGAGCTTGGCCCGGCGGAAGCGCTCGAAGTCGTTCCAGATCAGGATCGCCACCGGATGGCCGATGAACATCGGCACCTTGCCCGGCGGCAGGAGCGGATCGGGCGAATGCGCCTCGGGGAAGACGATGCCGTCCTTCTCCAGGTCGGCGGCGGTGACGATACGGTCCGGCTGCAACTCGGCGCCCAGCCAGGAAAGGTCGTGGCCTTCGTAGATGCGGTCGGCGCGAACGGTCTTCAGCAACATGGCGTGGCCTTGCTGCTGCGGCCAGCCGGGCATGTCCCTGGCGCGGATATCGCGGGCGAACACCTTGTTGCCGCAGACCTTGGACAAGGCGTCGTTACGGAAACGGACCTGACCGTTGCCCGCCATCCAGCGCTGGGCGGAAACGGTCACCTGGTTCTCGAACAAGGCAGCGAACGCCTGGCTGCCGAGCGGCGCCAGGGTGACACCCACGCCGGCGATCAACCCGCCCTGGAGAAAGGCGCGCCGGGATATATCACGGTTGGACATGCAAGTTCCTCTGGGTGGTACGGTTCCCACCCATGTCGTTATTCAGGCTTGAACAGCTCGTCCGGACGGACGAGATGGAGCACGCAGGCGGAAAAACCTGACTCAGGAGTTAATTTTAGCGACAAGTCGCACCCGAGGAAAAGTCCCGTCTACCGCTGGAAGGCCCCATGGACACTCGACTTTGGTCGCCTGCCAGGCCGGCTCCAACCTTTTCGTGCGTTTCTCTGAATCTTCGATTTCGGCAATGGCAACAGCCAAGAGGTAACCGCATGTTACTCTCCGCCCTCCTCTCGAAACGCCCGACCCCCGCATGTCCAGCCAACCCAGCTCCCTGCTCCGCCATCGTCCCTTCCTCGCCTTCTGGCTGGCCCGCGTCTGCACCGCCAGCGGCTTCCAGATGCTCACCGTGGCCATCGGCTGGCACATCTACGAACTGACCGGCAATGTCCTCGACCTGGGCCTGGTAGGCCTGGTCGAATTCCTCCCGCGGGTACTGTTCATGCTCCACACCGGGCATGTTGCCGACCGCTACGACCGACGCAGGATCGCCGCCCTCTGCCAGGCCGGCCAGGCCCTGGTGGCGGTGGCACTGGTGCTCGGCGCGGCTTCGGGAGAGATCACCCGCAACATGATCTTCGTCCTCGCCTTCGCCCTCGGTACCGCCCGCGCCTTCGAAATGCCGACCACCCAGGCGCTGCTACCGAACCTGGTACCGGCCGGGCTGTTCCCGCGCGCGGTGGCCGCTTCGGCTTCGGCGATGCAGGCGGCGACCATTGCCGCCCCGGCCCTCGGCGGCCTGCTCTATGCGTTCGGTGCCTCCTGGGTCTACGTGCCGACCGCGACTCTCTACGTCCTCGCGTGCGTCCTGACGCTCAGCCTGCCGGTACGCAACCAGCCGCTCACCCAGGGCAAGGCCACCCTCGACTCGCTGCTCGCCGGCATCCGTTTCATCCGCAGCCGACCGGACATCTTCGGGGCGATCTCCCTCGACCTGTTCGCCGTGCTCCTCGGCGGCGCCACCGCCCTGCTCCCGGTGTTCGCCAAGGACATCCTGCTCACCGGGCCCTGGGGCCTCGGCCTGCTGCGCTCGGCTCCAGCGGTGGGCGCCCTGGCGATGTCGTTCTGGCTGGCGCACTTCAGCATCGAACGCAACGTCGGGCGGATCATGTTCCTCTCCGTGGGCATCTTCGGCCTGGCAACCATCGCCTTCGGCCTGTCGAAATCGTTCTGGCTGTCCCTCGGCGTGCTGGTGGTACTCGGCGCCGCGGACATGGTCAGCATGGTCATCCGCGGCGCCTTCGTGCAGCTCGAAACCCCCGACGAGATGCGCGGCCGGGTCAGCGCGGTGAACGGCCTGTTCATCGGCGCCTCGAACCAGCTCGGCGAGTTCGAGTCCGGGCTCACCGCACACTGGTTCGGCACGGTACCGGCAGTGGTCCTCGGCGGGATCGGCACCCTGGTGGTCACCGGAGCGTGGATGAAGCTGTTCCCTAGCCTGGCGCAACGCGACCGCCTGCACTGAGGCCAATGCCGTCGCGCGTCGCTGCCCCGACAGCGGCGTATCGGCGATAACGCCTGGGGCGTTATCCGTCCTCCCCATGGAACACCGCACCTTCTCGGCAATAAGAAAGCCCGGCATCGAGCCGGGCTTTTCTCGCACCTTGCGGCGTGATCCGCGGTGTCAGGCGGGGCGCCGCATCTCCCGATGCAGGCGGTCGACGGTGCGCTCGCTACCGTTGTCGGCCAGGCGCAGATCGACGCGCCCCATGTCCTTGTGCAGACGGTCGACGGTCTGTTCGCTGCCGTTCTCGGCCAGGCGCGCCTCGCGGCTGGTCATGTCGCGGTGCAAGCGATCGATGGTCTGCTCGCTGCCGCTTTCGGCGACCCGGCGTTCTTCCTGGACGCGCGGCGCCTGGGTCTTGCGCAGGCGTTCGAGGGTACGGTCGGAACCGTCGGAGGCGATCAGTTGTTGGGCACCGCGCAGGGCGATGGATTCGACCCGCGGTGCAGCGAAGGCGGCATTGGCGGTCAGGGTAGCAAGGGCGATGGCGAGGATCAGCGGGCGTTTCATGGCAGTGGCTCCAGGTATTCGTTACGTGGGGCCATTCTCTGTTCGGGAAACTCGATTGGAAAACGAAGCGCGCCAATAGTATTCATCGACGTTTGAAATAGTGCGAAGAACCGCTCTAGTACAGGAGTTACAGCAAGAATACGCCTCTCCGACCGGCCTTGGCACGGATTGACGGCATCGATATGAAAAATCGAAGAAATCGAAAGTTTGAGAAGAACACTCGGAATTGAGCACGAACCTCCCTCTCCGCAGAACCGGAGAGGGGCTCCGTCAGCAGCCTCCGGAACGGAGGCCGGCAGGGTTCAGAAGCGCGCCACCACGTTGAACAGGACCCGCGTCTCGCGCTTCCCATCGCGCTGGTCGGCTGGCTCGCCGATGACCTGGCGGGCAATCTCCGGGTTGAACGACAACTGGTCGGTGAGGTTGAAGCGCACCCCGGCACCGATCGAGCCGAGCTTCTGCTGCTCGTCATCGTCCACGTCGAGGTTGTAGGTCTTGCCCCAGTCGTAGAAAGCGTAGGCCTGGTAGCTGCGCAGCCAGCTATAGCCCACCGCCTGGCCATAGCGCGGTTCGAGCTTCAGGGCGAAGCCACGGTCACCGGTGATGTTGCCCGGGGCGAAGCCGCGACCGATCCCGCTGCCGCCAACGCCGAAGCGCTCGCTCGGCAGCAACGGGTCGAAGCTGTACTGCCATTGCAACTCGCCATACACCGACCAGGGTCCGCCGAGCCCTTGCAGACGCCCGATGTTGCCGTTGAGATAGACGAAACGTCCGTCGGCCACTTCGCGGGAACGACGTTCATCGTCCTTCTTGGTCGCGCCCCACATGTCCAGGCCGATGTTGTTGCGCACCTCCGCCAGGTTGATGCCCATCCAGCGGTCGACCCAGTCATAGGTCAGGCGTTGCTGGAACACCCGCACATGGTCACGACCGGGGTTCGAGGCGTCGCTGGCGAAGTCGCGCAGGCGGGTCTCGGTATCCTTCCACTGCAACGCCAGGCCGCCGCTCAGGTTCTGCGAGCGCGAGCGGATGAAGGGATGGTTGTAGGAAATGCTGCCTTCGGTGCTCTTGCTGACGCTGTCGAAGGGGAATACCGAGTCCGGGATGTCCGGGTTGACCTTCGAATAGGAACCCATGATCTGCAGGGTATCGCCGGCGAACATGCCGCCCAGCGGCAACGTGCCGCGCAACTGGATGTAGCGGGTGGCATCGCTGAACGGCGAGATCGCGCCGAGCACGTCGATCTGCTCGTAGAAGCCCAGGCGGGAGAACTCGGTGGCGCCGAAGGCCAGGGTGGTCGGGTCGGTGTAGTGCGAACCGCGGTTGTCGAGGCTGACGAAGCCTTCGTATCGCTGCTGCTGCAAGGCCACGTCGAGGTTCGACGAGCCCAGCGCCTGCCCCGGGCTGAGCACGCTCTGCACGTTGACCCCCGGTAGGTCGCCGACCAGCAGCAGGCCGCGCTCCAGGGTATCGGCATCCAGCGGACGTTTTTCGGTCAGCGGCGCGAGCAGTTCCTCCACCCGCACCCGCGGCCCATCGACGGTTCCCTTGATCTGCACGTGCTCGAGGTAACCCTCGATCACCTGCAGGCGTACCTTGCCGCCCTCGATGCTCTGCTCCGGCACCACTACCTGGGTCAACAGGTAGCCGTCCTGGCGGTACTTGGCGGTGAGGCGGTTGGCCAGGTCGACCAGTTCGGCCAGGGACACCTGCTTGCCGAGCATATGCTGGTAATAGGACTCGAGTACCGCCTTGTCATAGCGGGTGTTGCCTTCGATGCGTATCTCGCGCAGTTCGAAGCGGATCTGTTCGCTGCCTTGCGGCGCGACCTGCTTGGGCACCACCAGCGGCGCCTCGGGCTTAGCCTGCGGCTCGCTGCGGGGCTTGAAGCGTTCATCGAGCTGGGATGGCTGTACAGTCCCTGGCAACTCCACGGCGGCGGCGGAAGCAGCCAGCATCCCGCAGCCACAGAGCGTCACCCAGCGAAGCGTCCATTGCGAAGGTTTCATCATTCACCTCGGGCAGATGACGCACTACCGCCCGGAGACGATAGTGCGCATTGCGAAAAGGGTTAGAAATTCAGAGGCTTGTTGAAGCAGCTCCAGTAGTCGGCCAGGTAGCTCTGGTTCGAGCAACCCGCCCCACTCTCGGCCTCTGCCCTGAGCGGACGATCGGTGAACTGCCCCACCCGCTTGGCGCTGGCGTCCTCCGCCGGACCCGCGGCGGTAGCCGGCAGCAGGTTAGGATCGCTGACGTCCATGCCCAGAGCGTAGGCGCGCAGGAACGGGTTTTCGAGGAACGGGTTTTCCAGCGTGGTGGTGCGGTAGACCGCATCCCCGGGGGTATCCGGATCGCGCCCCTTCTGCAGTTCGCGCAAGTCGGAGAGCGCTGCCAGTTGCCCCAGGTCGCCCGGCGTGACCGGCAGCGGCAGGATGCTCAGCAGGTTGCCCTGGTAGTTGAGCTGGTAGTTGCCGCTGGTGAGGGCAAGCCCACCCTGGAGGATGTCGTACTGGCCTACGGCTTCGCCGCCCACCCGACCGAGCCCGCCGGCGAGCACCTGACCGGCGCTATCGCCATTCTTCAGGCCGGAAACCTGATAGGTCAGCGCCGGGTCGGCGGTGCCGACCTGCTTGCTCTTGGCATCGGCGAATACGTTGAGCAGCGCCTTGGTGATGGTCAGGTCATTACCCTGGTAGGCCAGGTCATAGTTGCCACTGGTCAGCACCAGGCCGCCCTGGTTGATGCCATACACACCCACGTTCTCGCCTGCGTCGCGGTTCAGCCCGCCGGTCAGGATCGAGCCGGCGCTGTCACCGTTCTTCAGGCCGCTGACCTGGTAGGTCAGGCTCGGGTCAGCGTCGCCATAGACCTTGGTCTTGCCGTCGGCGATCACATTGAGCAGCGCCTTGGTGATGGTCAGGTTGTTGCCCTGGTAAGCCAGGTCATAGTTACCGCTGACCAGACCCAGGCCACCCTGCTGAATCGCATAGTTGCCTACGTTTTCGCCGGAGACACGAACCAGGCCGCCGCCATTGAGCACCGCGCCAGCGGTATCACCGTTCTTCAGGCCGCTGACCTGATAGGTCAGGCTCGGGTCAGCGTCGCCATAGACCTTGGTCTTGGCATCGGCGATCACATTGAGCAGTGCCTTGGTGATGGTCAGGTTATTGCCCTGGTAGCTCAGGTCGTAGTTGCCGCTGTTCAATGCCAGGCCGCCCTGGTTGATGCCGTACACGCCGACATTCTCACCAGCCACGCGGCTCAAGCTGCCACCGTTGAGCACCGCGCCAGCGGTATCACCGTTCTTCAGGCCGCTGACCTGATAGGTCAGGCTCGGGTCAGCGTCGCCATAGACCTTGGTCTTGGCATCGGCGATCACATTGAGCAGTGCCTTGGTGATGGT